>NZ_AULA01000001.1 GCF_000425045.1 Acidaminococcus intestini DSM 21505
TGTATTTACGAACCCATTGGTACAAAAGACTATAGCTCATACCATATTGACAGGCGACAGCCATCATTGACTGTCCGGCATTTACTTGTGAAACCAATTCAAGTTTCTCCTCTGGGGACCATGCCTTGTAATGTGCTTTGTGACACAATGCTCCCGGTCCGCCAGCCTGTTCGATACGATTCCAAGTACGAATCTTGTTACGAAAATTTGCTGTTTTAATTCCTTTAGGTGTTTTTACCCACTTACCTTGACGATAAAGTTCTACACACATCAGCTTAAATTCAGTCGTATAACGCAAAATGTACCCTCCTTACTGGGTGTCCAGTAAAGAGGGTACATTTCATTTTTTTTCACGGTCTTTTTTTATTTCATTTGATCATATCCAGGGACCAAATAATCGGTCAGGTACCCCACCTTGAATTTTCGGGGGTCGTCTTCCCGCAGCAGTTCATTCTGGGTGAGGACGATATCCAGCGCCTGCGGAGTGAAACGGGCTGTACCGCTCATGTGCATGATGATGATGGAACCCTTGCGGACCCTTTGCCGAGGCGTATAGATTCCTGCCTTGATGGCCCCCACCAATTGGGAAAGGCTGTGGGCGGCATAATCCTCGGTACTTTCATAGCCAGAGACCAAATAGGTATAGCCTGTGTTGAAAAGCGCCTTGGCTCCGTTCTCGCTTATGGCAAGGGTGGGCGGACGAAAAAGACGGGAAAGGCTATAGCGGCCGCCGACCTTGACATCCCCTACGGTTTCTGCCAATTTTCGATAGGCCTCAGCCACATTTTCCGCATAGGCTGCTGGATCTTGGGATTCTACGATTTTTCCCTTTTTATCCCGAAAGGCCATGGCGGCATGAAGGTCCGTATGGCTTCCAATGGTATGCCCTTCCTCTGCAATGGCCCGTAATAGATTCGGATTGCTCGGCATGTAGCGCGTAATGATGAAAAAGGTGGCCGGCACCTTATGTTTGCGAAGGACATAAAGCAGCTGATTGATGGTATTGTCCGTCCCCCAATCATCAAAGGTCAGGAAAATGGTCCTTTCAGGAGCCGTCTTGATGACGCCGCTTTTATCGGCTTTGCGGATCACATCCTGATCGAGGCCGTACATCCGGTCCTTATCGTCAACTTGCGGCGCGCCGATATAGTGGGACAAAAAGACCTTGGAAAAATTATGCTGGTCCACAGGGTAAGCAATGGTTCCCGGCTGGAGGGCCTCGGGAATCCGCTCCTTAGGAACGGGATAGGTCCAGCGCTTTGCCGTATCGCGGAGAACATCGCTGACGGAAAGGACTTCGTAGGACGAATCGTTCCGGGGATTTGCTTCCGGTTGGTCCTGGAAGGTTCGGTATGTATTGACGTCGACCTTTTCCTTATGGATCCTTGTCATGACTTTGCCGATAAGGGTGGGATCCGAAAGAAAATCCAGACGGAAATAGAGAATCTGTCCCCGTCCCAAGGAAAAGTCCCATTTTTTGAAGACAGCGTTCATGATTTCATCCGTTGACATGGCGTCTTTGAGCCGGGTCAGGACCACATTGCGTGTCTGTCCCACCAAGGTGAGGTTCATTTCACGAGCGACGTCCTCAACAATGGCTGAGGAAGGGCCATACATTTGCCGCACCACGGTCGGTGTCACGCCATATTCTTTTTGAAGACGCGTCCTTATGCGCTCCAGCTGCCCTTTGACCGCGTCCCGTGTAGGAGCGTCCCCAGGGCGCAGACCTATGCCAATTTCCTGGCCATGGTTCTTGATGAGGCGAATGGTTCCTTGATTTTCCCGCAGTTCACGCTCCGTCACAAAGAAGGTGCCCCGCAGCTTTTCTTCATCCATTCGCTGGAGTACATCGGCTACGGTTTGGGCGTTTTGCAGACCGCCAAAGGTAAAGATGACGGCCTGTTTGGTTGTTGGAATGATGGTTAGTGCCTTTCCGGCTTCGCTTAGGGAAGAAAAGCCAACGCACAGACAGAAAAGGTACAGCAAGATGAGTTTCTTCACGGTTTACTCCTTCCCTCCTTCCCCTGTACGGGAAGCAAGCTGTGAAAGATTGCCGCTGCCCCCGAGGGACCAGAGGAACACGTGGGGATAGCCAGCTTCCAGGGCCGCTTGGCTCCAGGCTTCAAGGGTCGTAACGTCAGCATACCAAACAGTCATGGTGTGTCCATCGGCTTCATAGGAAAAATGGAGGGCCGCGCTGGCTTCATCCCGCTGGGGAACCTTTCCATATTGTTCAGCAAGGGCCGCTGCCGCCTGTTCAGAAAGGAAACGGCCTTCTTTTCCGTCCTTCCAGATTGCGCCACCCATTGAAAAGGCAAGGGCGGCCTCCCCCCTGAGGGCATCCATCTTCTTCATCGTTCTGCGAATAAAGGCCAGATCGGCCTTGGGGCCGGGGCCATTATGGGGACCATGGAGGTTATAGGCCATGACGACATATTCAATGTTCTTCGGGAAAGGGGCACCAAATGGCGCCGACGGTTCCAGGATGACGCGGACCTTGAGATGGCGCCGTGCAGCCTGCGTTTCCAGTTCAGAAAGAAAACGCAGGAAGTGTTCCTGAAGACGGGTATCGCCCTTTTTCCAAAGGGTTTCATAGTCGATTTCGACGCCTGAAAAGCCGTGCTTTTCCGCAAGATCAAGAATGGATACAGCATGCTTTTTGCGGCTCTTTCCGGTTGCAAGAAGGCTGGCTAATTGTTCCGTATCCTTTAAGCGGCTCGTTCCATCTGGGAAAACCACATCATTGACAATGGTAAGATAGGCCCCGTCTGCAGAAATCGCTGGTTTTTGGAACCTTTCAGGGAAAACCAATTCCTTTCGGTCATTAAAATACGCGGCAAAATATGAAATGTCCTGGAGGCGGTCCTGAAGGACCTGGGCTTCTTTTTCCCCTTCTGCCCGGTTCCAATAGGGAATCCATGCCGAAAGGGACAAGTGAGCACTCATGCCTTCCCGGGTGGGACCTACTAGACTCAAAAAGACCATGAAGACCAGAAAGAAAGCCCAGCGGTGTCGATGAAAAGTGATCATAGGGCAGTAAATTCCCCTTTCTTTTAGATATAACGAAGGAACCAATTCAAGATGTCTTCCCAGTATTGCCCGGCTTCATACCGGAACCGGTCAAGGCCAGACAGCTTAAGAGAATAAAGGACCTGCTCCTTTTCGGGATCAAGGCCCGTTTGGGAATGGATAACAAGGTCTTCAAAAGTCGCGTCATACACACTTTCAGCCTGGTTCTTTTGGCTCCAGCTTTCATTTTTCCCCATGTCCGCCCCCAAAAATAGACAACCCGGATCAAGGATCAGGACGGATAGCGGATCAAGGGCTTTCCCATCGAGGGTGATGAGCAGCTGATCATCCTGAAGGGAAAGGGTGAGGCTGTGGCTTTCCCGGGCATTTCGTTCCAGCTTCGGTTCATAGGGAGCAGCCCCCTCCTTGACAGAACGGGCTGGTTTCGCCTTTCGTGCCGCTGCTTTTTGGGCATACCGCTCAGCAGCCTGTCTAGTCGGGGCATAACGGGCAAGTGTCTCATAGTCCTTGACTTCCGCTTCCTTCTGAGCTTCTTCAACAGAAAGACGGGGCCTATCAAGGAGCACATCCACATTTTCCTGCAGGAGCGGTGTATCTTTCCCATGGCGCCGTTCCGTGACGATGAGCCTGCCGCCGCTTAGTTCCACGATAAGGCATCGTGAAAGGTCTTCACTTGCCCGCAGGAACAGCTGCTGACGGCCAAAGGTGTTGCCCGTAAGACGAACGGATAAGCTGAAATTTTGATACGCTTTGCTGCCCAATAGTTCGGTCAGCCCAATGCCATAGGG
Source organism: Acidaminococcus intestini DSM 21505 (assembly GCF_000425045.1). Taxonomy (GTDB): domain Bacteria; phylum Bacillota; class Negativicutes; order Acidaminococcales; family Acidaminococcaceae; genus Acidaminococcus; species Acidaminococcus intestini. Next base: position 3,819 of record NZ_AULA01000001.1, read on the forward strand.
AGCCGTCGTAAGGATAAGGGAATTGCCCGTGATTTCCGAGGCGCCAGAATAGCGTTTCCACGCTTTTTGGCGCTTTTCGTCACCTTCTTCAAAGGGAATCTTCCCCATGCTTTTCGTATCGGCGGCAACGCGCATCAAAAGGTGATTGACAGGCCATTTTGTACCCGGTTCCAGGCGGGTCAGGTCGTAAGGGCTGCTGTTATGGGCATTGAATGAACTGCCTTCCCGATTGAAATTGATGGTAAAGAGCCGGCGGATCCACTTTTCATTGACCGCGCTCACATCGTCCTGGTTGCCAAATTGGGTGGTGTTGGCATGCATGAGGGCGTAGGCTTCCGGGACAAATCCTAATTCTCGCTGGTACGTATCGCGAAGGTTCATATAATCAAAATCGATCCGCCGCACCATATGCTGGTAGCTTTCCCTTGCATAGCCATCCTTATCGCGGAGATAATCCATGAGGTAATGATTGTAATTGCGTCCCAGGCTGGAACGCAGCATGGAAAACTGCAGCGGCGTCAGCTCGCCCAGATAATTGTGGTAGCGGTCAAAGACGTTGATGAAGTGCAGCCGGTACCCATCACTTCCCATATCCCAGAAGGACGAATCCATGAGGGACTGCATGTCCCGCTTGCTAAGGAACTTGGGATCCTTGGATTCCAGTTTTTCCGCATAGGAAAACATGGTGGCATGGAAATTATATTTTTCCAAGCTCTTTTGGGCAAAAATAGCCGTATCCCGGCGCCCATCCTCAAACATCAAATACAAAGCCCGCGGCGGAAGGCGTTTTCCTTCATGATAATAGGCGGCCACGTCTTTACTGGTGACTGTGACATAGCCGGCTTTCCGAAGGGCCGCCAAATGGTCATTTAAAAGAGGTTCCCCAATAAGGTCCGAGGTTCGCCCCGTCCGGTCAACGCCGCCATAGGAAAGGGCAATGAATCCCGTATTGAGAGTGGAACTTTCCTCATCCTCAGCATAGGGCGTATAGGATTTAAGGAAAAAGAAGGCATAAAAGATCCCCAATAAGACCAAAAGGAGGATAATAAACTGGATCAGGACACGCCGTTTCTTGCGGCGGTCCTTGAGCACCGTATAGGCATGATCTCCAAGGCTCATGGCTTCATCTTCCCTCCTTTTTGGGGTCCTACGTCAGCAGGTGTGGGACGGGTCCCCCAATTGGATTTCCAGAAGGTGAACCAAGCCACGGGCATCTGCCAGAGCAGGACCAGCTCGTAATAGATACAGAACCACAGACCATAAATCCAGGTTGTACTCCGCCGCAAAAAAAGCTGGGCAAGACTCATCAGGGCCGCCATCAGGAACATCCCGACAAAAAAGCCCAAGGGGACAATTCGGTACATGATGGGGACATAGAAGACATTATAGAGCACAATGATGGGAGCAATAATGGGAACCAAAAATCCCATATAGAAGAAAATGGCGGCAAACGGTTCCTTTTTCCACATATAACGAGCCGCAATCAGGGATTCCCGCAGCCAGGACCGTTTCCAGCGCATCTGCTGCCGGAGGAACATGCGGTGGGTATTGGGGACAATGGTGGAACAGATAGCCGTATCCTGATAAGTTGTGCGATGTCCGCGGAGAATAAAGTTCGTCATGCTCCGGTCGTCCCCAAAGGTCGCTTTCTGTCCCAGGAACGTCTGGTGCAACCACGCCTCCTTATGGGCAAGGACAAGATCCTTGCGATAGCACGAAAGCGGTCCTGACAGGCAGGTCACGGCATCAAAGTAGCCTTCCGCCGCTTTCATGATGCGAAAGGCAATATAATAGCGGACAGACTGCATCTTGGTCAGGGAATTGGTATAGGTATTGGCCACGTCAGTCCTACCCGAAACGCCGCCCATCTTTTCGTCCTTGAAGGGTTGGACAAGATTCCTGACGGCATAAGGGTCAAGAAAGGAGTCTGAATCCACAAAGACGAGGAGGGGCTTTGTGGAAAGCTCAGCTCCGCGGGCCATGGCTTCCCTCTTGCCCATATTCTGAGGCTGACGGATCCAGCGGATCCGCTGGTCCGTGTGGAAAAGCTGATCTGATGCGGTCAGGGAATCAATGGTCTTTTGGATCACTTCACAGGAATGGTCCGTGGAATGATCATCGACAACGATGACTTCCAGCTGCTCAGGAGGATAATCTTGGTTGATGGCGCAAAGGATGGTCCGATCGATCCACGTCTCTTCGTTAAAACAAGGAATGATGATGGTGACCCCCGGCGTAAAATCGGGATCCACCTTCATAGGCCGGTAGAGCGCGCCAAAAAGGTAGCGTGATAACAGCAGGGTAGCGGCAATGATGCTATATAAATAAAGAGTCTTGTTGAACCGGAAATAAAGGACCGATTCAGCCCGCATCATGATGATGACAAAGACAACCACAAAAAGGAAAAACGAAGCAAGCCCCAGCATATAGCGGCCGCGTTTTTTATTGGCAAACTCGGCAAGCGTGTCCGCAAACTGCACGCCAATAAAAAGGCCCTCCGCATTCTCTTTATGGAACGATCTAACAACCGTGGCCCCTAGGTCCTTGATTTTCATTTCGTATCCTTCAGGCAGGGTTCCCGGGGTTATTTCAAAAGAAAGGGAAAGCGTTGTTCCTTCAGTCAGCAAGGATTCGTCACAGCCTAGCTCGGCATGAAGAAGCATGCCCGTTGTTGAGATGTCAAGGGCCCGTGCCTTGATACGGTCCTTTTCTACACGGACGGTAACTTCATAATCCACGAGATAGCGCCGTCCCGCAGCATCTTCCCTGATATAGGCACCAAAATCCTCAGGGCCCCGTCCGCCGCCGTTTCCTCTGCGGCGGTCCCGATGGCTGCGCACGCCCGATGCATCCGGCACATGGGATAACAATCGACGGTCTTTTTTCTCCCTCGTGAGGACATCACAATGTTCTTTCACAATCCTTCTCCTACAATCCAACAATCTTAAGGCCCCGCTGTTGAAGGGACTCAATCAAGACCTCTACTTTTTCCGCTAAACTGGCCCCGTCCGAAGCCGCTTTTTCGGGACGGTCCTTGACTGTGGGCGGGTGCTCGATGGGCCCATTTTTCCCGGTTTGGACCTTGGGCTTTTTAGGTCCGCCCACGACGGGAACGCCGCTTTCCACGGCAAGGATGCTCCCCCCACCCACGCCAAGGGCAAATGTTTTGACGTTGTCTTTGGTTGCCATCTGACTGGGGTAAAACAGGAGGGGTGTATCTACATATACGGGAAGACCAGCCGCGGCTGTCCTTACCAGAAGGTCGGCCGTAACCTTCGTTCTTGGGGCCCGCATATATTGCGGAGCTGACCCGGTAAGATCCGTTAGGGCCGTCTGGGCAGCCACAGCTTCCGCCATAAACTTAGCAAGCGGCAGGGTCTCTGCCTGGGCCTGTCCATGGAAGGTAAAGTTTCCCAGCAAATGACCTTCTCCTTTGATCTTGCGCACAAGCTCCTTGTCCATGGCCGCATTTTCCCCTTCTACAAAGAACAAGGCCTTCACCTGATGGCTGCGAAGAACCGCAAGAAGCCGCTCGGTATCCGTCTTGGAGGGCAGTCCATCAAAAACAAGGAGTACCGAAGAAGAGTCAGGACGAGCAAGGAGACGGGCCGGTCCAATGCCCTGTTGATAGCGTTCAACCGCCTTTTTGACGGCGTCTTCCGAAGCCTCGTAGGAAGCAGCCGGTTCAGCCATGAACCGCGTGATGTCCCGGGCATTGAGGTCTTTTACCATTCCCTTGATGACATACATTCCGCCCCCAAGGAAAAGACAAAAGACAAGGCCCAGTCCCACTTTTAGTTTGGTTTCACTTTTCATGGGCACTTCCTTTTATAGACTCCAGTAAAGAAATCCTTTTTCTTCAAAAGCTTTCCGTTCAAACATGCCCTTGACGTCAATGAGGACCTGTTTCTGTCCTGGTTTTGGCCGGCGGAACAAGCTTGCCGCCTCGTCGATCTGCAGCTTTCGGAAGACTTCATGCTGGACCAAAAAAACAATGCAGTCCGCATCATGAACAGCTTCCAAGGGCGTCAGTTCGAGCCCATAAAGACGGCTGACTTCTTCTTTATCGGCACAGGGATCGACCATTTTGGGAGAAAGGCCGCACTTGCGGAATTCCTCATAAACATCGTAGGACCGGGAATTTCGGACATCAGGGCAGTCTTCCTTGAAGGTCATGCCAAAAAGGAAAAGATTGGCCCTGCAGATATCGATCTTGGCCTGCAGAAGCCGGGTCAGGACCTGGCGCACCACAAAACTTGACATGCCATTGTTGATGCGGCGTCCGGCGGAAACAACCTGGGAATGATAGCCCAAAGTTTCGGCCTGGTAGACAAAATAGTAGGGATCGATGCCGATGCAGTGTCCCCCTACAAGACCGGGATAAAAACCCAGAGCATTCCATTTGGTATTCATGGCCTTGATGACTTCCTTGGTCTCAATGCCCATTTGGCTAAAGACCATGGCAAATTCATTCACGAGGGCAATATTGATATCCCGCTGGGAATTTTCGACCAGTTTGGCGGCTTCGGCGACCTTAATGGTGGGAGCGCGATAGATTCCAGCTTCAATGATGGATCCATAGACGTCAGCCACTGCATCCAACGTTTCCCCGTCCATTCCGGAGACAATCTTGACAATGTTGAAAAGCCGGTGCTGGCGGTCGCCCGGATTGATGCGTTCCGGTGAATAGCCAATCTTAAAATCAGGCCCGCAGGCAAATCCGCTTTCTCGCTCCAGGATAGGACGGCAGATATCTTCTGTCACGCCGGGATAGACAGTTGATTCATAAACGACGATACTGCCCCGGGAAAGATGGCGGGCCACAAGGGCCGTTGCCTCTTTGACCGCCGTCAGGTCCGGTGTATTGTCCCCATTGAGTGGGGTTGGGACAGCGATGACAAAAAAACGCGCATCTTTCAGCGCTTCTTCCTGGGCCGTAAACTGGCAGTCCGTTTCCTTAAGGGCTGCGTCCCCTGCCTCCCCTGTCACGTCAACGCCCGCCTTGTAGCGGGCCACCTTTTTTTCATTGGTGTCAAAACCGATGACGTCATAGTGTTTGGCAAATTGGACAGCCAGCGGCAGCCCCACATAACCCAATCCGACGACAGCCAGTTTTGATTTTCTGGCGGTCAGATCGCTGCATAGATCAATAGCATTCATCCTTATTTCCTCTTTTTCCTTTCACTTTGACAGACAAGGCCGCCAAAGACATTCATTTCGTTCCTTCCGTCTTATCCTGATCTTCAGGTTCCTCATTCCCGTAATTCTTGAAATAGTAGGAAAGGCCTGCCCAGAGGGTGCGGCTGCGCGTCCCGTACTGAAGGTCTTCCAAATCATCGTACTCAAGGCTCAGGACCCAGTCGCGGGTCAGCGTGTAGGACAGACCCAGTCCATAGCCCTTGAAGCCATGCATATAATCAGCCACCCCATTCATGGTATGTTCCACGTAAGTTGCCCGCGGCTGGTAGTAATACTTGGCATAGGTATAGAGGTTGCCCTTTTCCCAGCTGTTTTCCTCGCCGCGGCTCAAGGAAAAGACACCGCCGCTGCCGCCGGGCTCTGTTTCATCGTGTCCCAAAAGATACTGGGCTCCCACACGCCACCAGCCACCAAGAGGCATCTCATAACCAAGCATGCCGATGTTCCGGTTGTTGCCCCCATCCATGCGGAACCCGTAGGCCCCTAAAGAGAGTTTGTGCTCTCCTTTTTGGTAAATGGCAGTAAGTGCCGTAACTTCATCGGCCTCATTGACCTTGCCGAAAGCCCCTTCGTAGTACCAGGGATGATGATCGCCATAGGCGACTTGTATGCCCTTGAACCGGCTGTCATAGATATTTCCCTCTGCCAAGGTCTTACCGAAAGCACCGGCCATGACCATGACTTTTCCGACAGCCCCTTTCAGGTAGTACCGATCAAGATCAATGGTCCCGTTCATGCTGTCATCGCCATGGAGGGCCTTCTCGCTTTCAAGCATCCCGATAGCATGCCAGTTATTATCCAGGTTGTAATCCATGTAGATCCTGGCGCGCAGCCGCAGCCGGTCATCAGGGAACTGGATCCGCTTCCGTTCCGGATCGACGGCATGATGGTTGGACGTATCATTGTTATCAATCCGAAGTTCCCCATCAATCTTGAATCTTTTGGATAGATCGACGGCCGGTTCCGGCGTTTCAAGGACGGCGAGGTCCTGAGCGCGTTTTTCCTCATAATAGCCAAGGTCTGCCAGTTCTTCGGCATATTCAGCCTGTTTGCGGGATAGGTCCGTCAAGGTTTCCGTCGGGGCGGACGGGGCTTCTGCCAAATTTTTCCCTTCTTTCAAGATTGCCGCGTCAGTTGATGCAGGAGGAAGAACTCCCAAAGGCGCTTTTTTTGGCGACACAAGGCCTGCCATTTCATCCAGCACCCCATCCCTTCTTGCCGTCAAGGCTGCAAGTTGGCTTCTTGCCGGCTCGAGCCTTCTTTTGATGAGAGCAAGACGGACGCTGGCATCTGTAAGGATTTTTTCCCGATGCGAAGCTTCTTTTTCAAGGGGGGCCATCACTGCTTCATCGCCGCTTTGAAGGGACGCGTAGATCTTCTTTTTTTCCGTCTCTTCAAGCGCTTGCTGAGCTTTTTCATAGGCTGAATAGGCTCGTTTGTATTCCTTTTCAAGGACGCTTACCATGGCCGCTTCCCGGGCCGTAAGGCGCGACAGTTCAGAAAAGGCTGCCAGCTGTTTTTTCACCGCTTCCTGACGGGTCGGGGCATCCGCCTGAGAAAGGGCCAGTCCCACTTGCCGTGCCGTCTCTTTTCGAGTCGGTTCAGCTTCGGCAGCACGGGGCATCGCAAAAGGGAGGCTTAGGAGCACAATCCCCCAAAGGATTTTAGGATAATCAATTCGATATAACCTCACGTTAATTTCCTTCCGTGGTCACTAGGTATCCATAGGTAAGATCCTTCATTTTCTTACGTTTTTTCTTATCTTCGTACATCCGCTGATCAGCAAGTTCCTGCAGGGCATCCATGTCCTCTGTTTCCGAATAGCGGGCAATGCCCACGGATATTCCACCCAGATAGGACCTACCGTCAATGGACAGGGGCGCTTTGAGGGACTGCTGGATTTCCTGCTTGATCCGGCGGATGTCTTCGGATCCAACAATAGGCAGGAGGGCAATGAACTCATCGCCTCCCACACGGGCAACGACCCCATAATGGTTAAAGATCTTCTGCAAACGTTTGACCCCTTCCTGAAGGACCATATCGCCAAACCCATGACCATAGGCATCATTGCAGTGTTTAAAATCATCCAGGTCCATATAGATCAAGATGAAGTCAAGGTCCCACTTTTGATAATTATCCACAAAATGGGACTGTGTTTCCTTGAACCCTTGGTAGTTCAATGCGCCTGTCAAGGCATCTATAACGCTTTTTTTCTTGAGTTCTGCCTGGATCTGGGTGAAACGGGTCACATCGCGGAACCAAGAAAGACTGCCGACAATTCGTCCGCCTTCAATGAGGGGAATCTTGTTCATCATGACCGTGCGGATCATACCTTTGGCCATGCAGTGGACCTTTTCCTCCGAAATGACCGGAATCTGCCCAAGGAGCATTTCCTCTTCCCGGTAGGTGGGGTCAAATTCTACATTCCAGCCCAGTTCCTCTTCCGACTGACCGAGGATATCATCCAGGGAAGAAAGATTGAAATAATGCAAAAAAGCATCATTGGCCCCCAGGAAGCGGCCCCTGACATCTTTCCAGTACACGTTCATTTCCGGTAAATGGAGCATGGCTTCCCAGAGGACCTCTGGCAAAATGGCATCCATCTTATCCAGCTGGGGAGATGGGACCAGCTTGTTTCGCGCCAAAATAGGTTCCATGGGACGAGGCATCTGGACCCCCATGAAATGGCGCAGGTTGACCGTTCCGCAATAGACCTTGACATCAGAAGGCTCCCCTGAGAGCCAGACCAAATGGAGCTGCCAGCCATTGCGATTTTCCTGTTCACTGCTCGTGACCCTAAAAAAAGTGGAAAGATAGCCACATCCTGATTCATTGATGCGAGTGACCAAAGTGGCTAAATCATAAAACTGCAGAAAGCGCTTCCAATCTTCCGAGAAAACGTGCCGCCTTGCCCATTCCCGCAAAAACAAAGGCAGGGGCAGCCGCTCGATTTCATCGATCACGCTCATTCCCACCTTGATCCGATGGACGGTCTGGGTTGTCAGGTTAAGGGCAAAGAAGCTGTCAAAAAGGGAAAAAATCCCATTCATGATGCTCTGGACAGCCGCCTTTCGATCCTTGAAAGCCGACGTGCGGACACCGGTCAGGATGATGAGAAAAGCTTCCGCTCCATTTGACTCATTTTGGGCAATAGGGTCAATGCGCAGGGTACAGACTTCATTATGACTGAGGACCTCAATGGTGATGCCCATTTGCGTATCCTGACACTGCTTAATGGCCTGCAGAAGGTTCCTACGGTAAAAAGTCCCTGCCTGTCCCATATATTCATTGAAAGCCGCGGAATCACGAAATGCCAGCTGCCCTTCCCGCGCCGTAAAGGCCGCGTTCGTTTCAAGAAGGCTCAGCTTCCCCGCCTGATATTCGACGATGCAGGCAGGCAGGGAGGGAAGGACCAGCCGTTCGTCCTTGCCATGGGAAACCGGTTCCGGCATGGCCTGCACCATGTTGCAGCAGCCTACGGCATTGTAATACCGGCAATTGGATGCCGTTTCATCCGTATCCCAGATGGCAAGATCCAGCAGTTGGGCAAACGGGATGGGCCGGCTGTAGAGATATCCCTGCATCCGTTCACAGCCCACGCTTTGGAGATACTCCAACTGCGCTTCGGTTTCAACCCCTTCTACAAGAGTCTTCATCCCCAGCTGCTTGACCATGGCAATGAGGGCCCCGATGATGAAGTTTCCCCGGTTGATATGGGCACTGCCCACAAGAAAGCGCAAGTCAAACTTGACCAGATCCACATCCAGATCCTTGAGGAGACTCAAAGAGGAAAAACCGCTTCCAAAATCATCCATCCAGACTTCATAGCCATGATCCCGCAGATCCTTGATCTGGTCCTTGAGGACTGATACATCATCACAGAAATCACGTTCCGTAACCTCCACGCACAGAGCATGGTCCGGCACGTGATATTCTGCTCGGAGCCGGTCGAGCTCCCTGCGGATCTCACAATTCTGGAAATCACTGCGGGAAAAATTGATGGAAATGGGCAAATTGACATCGGGCCGGAGCTGAAGGTCCTCATAAAGACGGCAGACTTCTTCGGCAACATAAAGATCCAATTTGGTGATCAGCTGTGTAGCCTCAAGCGGTTTGATGAAGATAGAGGGCAGCAAATGGCCATACTGGGGGGCATCCCAACGAGCCAAGGCTTCTGCCGCACAGGCCTTACAGGTCAAGGTCCGGATAATGGGCTGGAAGAAAACCTTAATATCGTGGTTTTTCAGGGCCTCTTCCAAATGGGTCACCACATAGTGATCAATGGCCAAATGTTTTTGAAGGTCTTCGTCATATTCCCGGTAAACCGCCTGATAGTCCTTTTTGATATGGGCACAGGCTGCTTTGGCATAATCCGAAGCGGTAATGGGGCTGATCTGGGGATTGGAAACAATGAATATGCCTGCCTTTAAGTCAAGCTGATTGTTGCTGCGCAGGGAAAGCGCCTTCTTATGGAGATGGATCAGCCGCTCCCGCACATCCGGGACCCCGGTCACAACCGCAAACTGTATGGAGGCACCGCGCGTAATCAGGGCATCGGGAAAGGTCTGATGGATCAGGGCAGACACTTCCGTGAGCAAATGGGCCCCTTCACTGATATCCCCCTGCATATTGATGAATCGAAAATTTTCAAGATCAAGGAAAATGTAGCAGGCCTTCTTCCCCTGCTGGAGAAGTTCCTTTTGGAGCTGTTCGGCCTGCATCCAGAAATCACTGGTACTGTCCAGACGATTTCCCTGCGCTTCCTTTAATTTGGCAATGTCGTATGCTTGAACATTCATAGGAACACCTTCTTCTTCAAAGACACGGCACTTACTATTTCTGGCCGAGGGGCATCATGACGAGGGTCCCATAATAAGGAGACGTCATCTTCATGGAAATCAACATCTCTTCCTGGAGAAACTGGCTCTTGATGCGAAAGGTTACATTTTCCTTTTCATTGGCCATTTTATGGATATACGCCCACAGGGGCTGATCCGGAGCCTTGAGCAGCGGCATGATGGAACGATTGGTCCAGCGTTCAGGACGCATGTTAAAAAGGTCGGCAAAGGCCTGGTTCACGACCTTGATGCGAATGTTTTTAATTGCCCCCACGCTATCACGTTCCACGGCGAAGACAAAAAATGGCGAAGGCACGGTATCGCAGTTGATGCGAAGGGACAGTTCCTCCGCGCTGTTTTGATGGTATACGGGGGCCTCCTGTCCCATTTTTTCATAGAATGCCCTTTTCTCCTCGTACATACGGCGGTCGGCTTTTTCTTTCAAGACGGAAAAATCCATCGAAAACTGCGGAACCCATACAACGCCCACGGCAAGATTGATGCACCGGGACGCCATGAGCATACGGATTTCCCTGACCTTTTCCAGAAAGGACGCTTCCTTGATGCCATCATCGAGAATGATGAATTCATCCCCACCAACGCGAAACACCTGCTTTTTATCAAAGACCTGGATCAAGGTCCCCGTAACCCGGGTCAAAAGGTCATTGCCCGCCTCATGGCCATAATTATCATTGATCTTCTTAAGCCCCGAAACATCAGCAAAAATGACACCCAAGCTTGTTTCATCCGATAAATGGTCGAGGGCGGAAAGAAGCCGATTGAAATTGCCTACCCCGGTCAAGGGATCTGTATAACCGAGAACCTGGAGCCGTTCAATGAGCTTCCAATTGTAAAGAAGGGTCGAGACAAAAAAACCAAGCAGCCGAACCGATTGTGAACTGTCATGGTGCGGCTTATCCGGGTCCTTATCAAACCCGATGATGCCAATGATGTTGCCATGACGCTTCAAAGGGGCCGCATAGGCCTTTTCCGTCTCTACGACCTCTTGTGTCCAAATATGGGGAAAACGGGCTTCAATCTGGGAGGCCGTGAAGACTTGATGCATTTCCCGCTCTGAAACAGCGGAAACCTTCCATTCATAGGTCATAATAAAACTGTCAGGACCAATCTTTTCCAAAATATAGACCCGTTTTCCATCAAGATGCTGACTGAATTGGGTCATCAAGTTTTGGAAGGATTCCTCCGGACTGTTTCCATCATCATAGAAGGGATCCTGATTGATACTGACGCCATAAGGTGACCATATGTGGTTTTGTGAAGCCATGATGCCGTTTTCCTCGCTTTCTCCCCCACAATGAGGGTAAATAACCTAATCAATTGCTGTTTGTTGCCAATATTTCCCGCTCATTTCCATTAAAAACAAGCAATATAGTCGTATTATACATGATGAAATATCCTTATGACAATAAGGCTCATCTAGACGCTGCCAAGATAATCCGTTCCATCACAGGTTACATTTATAATCATTATTAAGTGGAAATTTTTGATAAATACCAATTCTTATTGGCGGAATTTTTTCTGATTTGGGATGAAACGGACCCTTTCCCATATAATGGGGACCTCACTTGATAGAGTACAAAAAATAAGACTATTTTCTTGAAAATTCTTTATTAATAAATGTTCTATGAAGACAGTCATTGTTTTTATCAAGAAATCATAAGGATGAAACAGATTGAAATTTTTCACAAAAATTTCACATTTTTCTTTCCCTATGGGGCTTTCCCCTAAGACACAGAAAAAGGACGGGAAGAAAGGCATTCCCCGTCCTTTTTGATGCATTATCCCTGTGCCGCAACCGGCGCATGGTTCATGATTTTTTCTCCTCCCAGAAGCCACTGGATACATTCCAGGAGGGTTTGGGTCATATTCACAACCCAAAATTCGCCTGCTTCCGTCAGGTCATATTGGATTCCATTAAAGTGCCATAATCCGTATTCTTCCCACAGGTCTCCCAAGTGGGAGAGGCTCACAAGACGCGGATCAAGCGCCATGAGGGCATCGAGATTTAGATGGCACTGATTCATCTCTCCTTGGACGCGGGCTTCATAGGCCGCAAAAGGGGAAACTTCAGAAAGGAACATAAAAGGTTTCACTCCCCTTGCCACCATACCTTCATAGGGCCCCAATACGCGGTGAAGCATGGTCGATACGCCGTCCACATGACCGCCGGCGCCGCAGCCAAAAGGAAACAGATGGGTTCCGCTGCGGGCAAGGGTATTGTACAGGCTCCGTTCCCGATTGTTTTTAGCCCAGTGGCAGTGGCTGATCCGCTTGCAGCCCCATTGGGCCATATAGCGTCTTCCTATACGGAACATCTCCGTCTGCATGAGGGTTGTGGCCGCCGGCGAAAGGCGACCTTCTTCGATGCGCTTATGAAGGTCGCTATTTTCAAAGACGTCAAGCTGGTAGAGGTCCGCCCCATCGACACCGCTTTCCACAAGATGGTGCAGGTCTTCCTGCCACACGTCAAGGGTCTGGTCTGGCAGGCCATACATGAGGTCAATGATGACGGCGCACTGATTGTAGGCGCTGAGCTTCTGGAGCCGCTTCATGACTTCTTCTCCCGTATCGATGCGGCCCACTTGCTGACGAACCTTCGTGTCAAAGGACTGGACACCCAGGGAGATGCGGTTGACGCCTTCTTCCATCCAGACATCCATTTTTTCTTCCACAAGGTCATGGACGCGCCCTTCGAGGGTAAGTTCATAGTCGTTGGCAAGGGGCAGGGTCTTACGGATAGCGCGCAATAAACGCCGGATGTTGGAGGGAGATAGACTTGTCGGTGTGCCGCCGCCAATGAAGACGGACTGGATGGGCGCACTTTGAAGCCTCGGTTTATCGGCATCCTGAGCAAGTTCCATAAGGAGATGGTCCACATAACGATCCTCGACGGACATATCCGTCCCGTTTTGAAAGAAGCCGCAGTACAGGCATTTGGTCTTGCAGAAGGGGATGTGAAGATAGGCCATTTGCAGCGGATTTCCTTCTACGGGACGCTCCATGAGGGCATTCCAACGCGCCTGAGCCTTATCGGGCGGAATCATGCGCCCCTTGAGGCCGGCGTGGACAACACGCTTATGGCGGAAAGCCCCTTGCAAGGGATCTGCCGCCTTTTTACCAAACTGCAGGATCCGTTCCTCTTCCGGCAGGGCTGCTATATAAGCAGCTAGATCTTTGACCGTCATTTCCGTCCCTCTTCCACCATGAGCTGGATTTCATGGGCAAAATGAGCGGCATCGCTCAAATCCTTTTCATCAGGATGGGTGGAGGCGGCCTTGTGACGGGCTTCATTTTTGGGATTCTTCCCATGGATATTGTCACTGGGGAACATGCGGTACATCGCTTCAATAAGCTTGGGATCTACTTTGCCCTGACAGATGAATGCGCCTAGGGGTTTTTTCCCATCCGGCAGACAGGCGGCACCCTGTTCCAAACTTTTCATAGCATGGGGGCTCTTAGGGTCGGCGCCCAAGGTTGCAAAAAGGGCAATATAGGGATTGTCAAGGCTTTTTAGGATAGTGCGGCTTGCTTCATCGGCGGTTCCCTTATCGACCCAGTAGCCCATGAAGACACAGTCATAGGAAGTGGTGCCCTCGGGCAGGCTTTCCTTGAGGTCCTTGATATCAACGCAGGGCGTGCCTTCCGGCAGGGCCTTTTGGATGGCTCGGGCCACCATGCGCGTATTTCCTGTGCGGGAGGAATAAAGTACAAGATAGTTCATGGTAAAACTCCTTTTCATCAGAAGGTCAATTCTACGCCCGCTCTCCAGATACGGCCGCAGATGGAGAAGTTGTCATCATTGGAGAAGTGTTTATCAAAAATGTTGTCCACACCGGCATAAAGGTGGGTGTTCTTGCCAAGGTCCTTGGTGACGACGAAGTTCGTCGTGCTGTAGGTGTAATTTTTCCCATCGCCGTTGAGATAATCCTGTACCACTGGTTATAACGTGTCATGGTCCAAGGATTATCCTTGCCCGTCGTATAGAAAAGTTCGGCGAGACCGTTCATGCGGGCATTGCCTGTAAGGCGCTTGGGTGAGCTCATTTTTAGCATCCAGATAGGTCATGGAAAGCTTGGCATGCCAATGATCATCGAAGCGGTAGGTCACTTCACTTTCAAATCCCTTCATGGCGTCCTTGTCAATATTGATGTACTGGTAGCGGACAGTCCGTCCGAAGCGGCCCTGGTACTGCGAGGAGATAAGGTCATCGATCTTGTTGTGGAAATAGGTGACCTTCGCCCCCGCCTTATCTTTTTCTGCCTCAAACCCGATATCGAAGGTCCTGGTTTTTCCGGGTCAAGATGTTCATTGCCCCAAACCTGGACCTGCATGCGGCCCATGTTGCGGTCCATATGGGAGTACAGCTCAAAGATGGACGGAGACCGGTAGCCGGCGCCATAGTTTGTCTTGATCCGGCTGTTTTTGCTCATGGCATAGGTAAGGCCCGTCCGCGGAGAAAGTTCCCCGCCAAAGCTGTCGTGATGGTCATAGCGAAGGGACGGGACAAAGAACAGTATATCCGTCAGGTTCCATTCGTCCTGTACGTAGAAGGCATAGCTTTTCACATCGGCCGAGCCATATGGCTTGGTCATGCCTAGATAGGTTTCTTCTGTCCGCTTCCCGGCACCTGTGCCAAGGCGCGTGCCGCCGGCCTTTTGTTTGCGGTACTCACCGCCATAGGTCACGGTATGATGCTCATCGACATGATAGGTATTCTTTGCTTCAACAACGTATGTTTCGTACTTGCTGTGGTCAAAGTCCCGCCAGACGCCGGGCGTCTTTTTTCGGGATTCCTTGCCCAAGCGGTTGTAGTCGTTCTGGAACTCATAATCATTTTTGCTGTGATAGCCGTCGTATTTGACGAAATAACTTTGGCGATTGTTATCATACCATTCCGTCATATCATCGCGGGCGGACGCGCTCATCGCCGTAGGATCACCTTCGGAAAAGCTCCCATACTGTTCCTTCATATAGGACGCCCCAAAAGAAAGGCCCCGCGTTTCATCAAACTGGCAGCGGCCCTTGAAATCGACATAGCGCCGCGGTCCATACATGTTGGAGTCGCCGTCCCGGTCCGATTTTCTTACTTCTGTAAGATTGTAATTGACGTCAAGGTTCAATTTCCCCACCTTGCCCGTCAACACACCGCCGTACAAAGCTTGTTCCCGACCGCCCAACCAAGTGCCGACATAACCGCCGGCTTTTTTGTTCTTTTTGATGATGATATTGATGACGCCGCCCATAGCATTGCTGCCGTAAAGGCCGGATCCAGCGCCGCGCATGACTTCGATGCACTCCACCTCATCAAGGCTCATGCGATTGAGCTCATACACATTCATGGTACTTCCCGAATCCTCTCCGGCAAGGCGTCTGCCGTCAATAAGGATGAGGGTGGACGAGGTTCCCATGCCGCGAATGGAGACCTGGTTTCCGGTCATGCCCGCTTCCATGACATTGAGCCTGGTAAGGGGCTTTAGCACGTCACGCACATTGTAAGCACCGCCCTTTTTGATGTCTTCTTCCTTGATGACCGATGTCGTCATGGGCACTCAAGCTTAGTTTTTGTCGCTGTAACGACCGTTTCCCCAAGGTCGTACGTGGAAAGGGGCTCCCCGCCTGCAAAGGCATTCGTTGTAATGCCCATGAAAAGGGCCAGGAGAACGCCTGCATAAACCTGGTTCTGTTTGTTTTTTCCCATATCTATAATTCAAAAATCCTTTCTCCTCAAGTATGTATCATTTCAAATCATAATACACTTCATGAAGTGTGCTTGTTTTATCCTTGGGCTGCCCTTCGTGCTGCGGCGACACAAGGTAAAGACGCACCCCGGGCCGGTGCTTCCTGACATAGGCTGCCGTTCCTAGGCCGTCTTCCATATGGAAGGAGCCTGTCACATGGAACATAACAGCATCAGGATAGGCGTCAAGGTAAGTCATGAGCGCTTCGGCCATCACGGCATCCTTGATGCACTGGGCTTTGTAAAAAGCCTCCTTTCTTGTCGTGCCAAGGGGCATAACGCCCGCGTTTTGCTTCATAACACGGCGGAACTTTTCCCGGTATTCCCCCGTTAACGGTTCAAGGTCTTTGGGCAGGTACTGGGCGTCTTCCAGAACCAGGCCGGTTGCACTGCCATGTTGGACCACATGGGAAGCGACGCGGCGCGGCACATTGGCCGCAAGGACGGGAAGCCCCTTCTTTTTGGCAAATTCCACAAGATGCCTGTAATCCCGCTCATAGTTGGGCCACGGCCGGCTGACTTTCAGGAACTCCATTTCCGTCATACGACCGGCAAGGTAGGCATCAAGAGACGCCTGCACGTCCTTTTCAAACATTTCCAACGATAGGACCAAGCGATCCGGAACAAGGCGGTAAAGTTCCGTCAAAAGTTCAAATTCCCGTTTGTGGGAAAGGGCATTTGTATGTTCTTCGCCAAAAAATATGATCCCGCTTTGGGCAGCTTCCTGGGCCACCGTGCCAGCCGGCAGGGCCATGCCCGCCTTGGAAAGGTAAAGACCAGGCGCAGCGTCGAGGTGGTGACTTGGGGGAATCCCCATAAGGAGCGGCAGAAAGCCAAGGACCATCATCCATTTTCTTTTCATAGGGTTCTCCTTAGTGTAGGGCAAAGACAAAGGTCTTCGAGGCATAACAGCGGACGGCATAGCCTTCCTTATAAGCCGGGGCAAAGGCATAAGTGTAGGCTGCCGACAGGGCCGCCTTATCCATAACGCCATAGCCGGAACTTTGGATGACCGATGCCGCTTCGACAGCGCCATCTTTTCCGACCACCATCTGGACAGTGACGCGTCCTTCGATGCCGCGGCTGCGCATGGCCTCGGGATAGTTGGGGGCGCTTCCGGAAAGAAGCGTCGGTGATACATCGGGCTGGATGGCGTCCGTATCAAAGGAAGGTCCACCGGAACCAGAACCGCCCGCTTCGCCTGCGCCGTCACCCGTGCCTTCTTCCATACCCGTTCCTGCACCGGAACCCTTCTCCGAACCTTCGCCGCTTTCCGCTCTGTCATTGGATACATCAAAAGAAGCAGAAGCATCCTTGGAAATGGACGGCTGCAGGATCTTTGCAGAAGGAAGGGCGGTACTTTTTTCTGTCACCATGTCATCACTTCTTGCCGGCAGGGGCGGAAGGTTCTTCGTGCGAAAAGGGGCAGCCGCTGGAGGCGCCCCGCCCTTTCTCCCACCGCTTAGGCCTACCATGTAGATGGGACCTTTTCCTTTTACATGAGTCATGAGGCCTTGATAGGAAAGGACGCTAAAAATGCCAAAACAAAAAAGGTGAATCAGGATTGACGCCATGAGGCTTCGGTCCTTTGCATAAAGCACCATGCTTATCTCCTTTCTGCCGCCATGCCAACACGGGTAATGCCCGCTTCTTTCAAGAGGTCGAGCACATCAAGGATCTTTTGGTAATTCGTTTTTCCGTCCCCGTAGACCACAACGGACACATTGCGGTCCTTGATTACGGCCTTGCGCCCCCACAGGAGAAAGGCTTCCTTCGTAAGGGGCTTATCTTCAAGGAAAAGTCTGCCATCGGGCAGGACCGTCACATGGTAAAGGCTCTTTGTATCGACTTCGACCTGGGAAGCTTGGGGCAGCTTCACAGGGAGGGTCTTCACTTCGTTCATGTTCATAGTACTGACGATAAAAAAGACGAGGAGGAGAAAACTCATATCAATCATGGGGCTGATCATGATGCCCACAGAAAGGTTCTTTCTTTTTTTCAGACGGATCATAGGGACCTCTCCTCTTTTCGCAGCACGCAGGGACATTCACATTTCTTGCGTACAGCCTCCAAAAGGGTGTTGCTCATTTCTTCGATGCTCAGCGTAATGCTCTTCATGCGCCGTTCGAAATAACCGAGAATGCAGACAGCAATGATGGAAATGACAAGGCCAAAGACCGTCGTAATGAGGGCCTCAGCAAGACCTGCCGTTACGGCCATGGGATCTTGACCGCGTTCAACAAGTTTGGAAAAGGACCCCATCATGCCCGTGACCGTTCCCAAAAGGCCTAGGACAGGGGCCAAAGTGATGATGATATTGAGCAAAGCCAAGTTCTTCTCAAATTTATCCATGGCACGTTCTGCCCGGTAAGAAATGAAGTTTTCCAGGTACTCGTAATTTTCATGCTTATCCATGACGATGGTAGCAAGTTTTGCGATTTCTCCTTCCGTACTATCGGCAAGCTTCTTGGCCCCTTCCCAGTCGTTATTTTCAACGAGGGTACAAAATTTTTCCGTAAAAACCTTTCCGCTGTCTTTTTTCTTAAAGAACAGATAGCGGTTGATGCCAACGGTTACGGCTGCAATGGAACAGACAAGGAGCGGGTACATGACCCAGCCTCCGCGAACAAAATAACTTAAACCGGATGCAAATGGCTGCATCGTTTCATCCCTTCTTTCCAAGATGCTGACGGGAACGGTTCCGCCGCTTTGGCTGCGGCTGGTTCTGTTCCTTTGTCCAAAGTTTCCAAAAAAGTCCTTTTTTCTCGATTAGGTTCTCCAGTGTACCTTCTTCCGCAATGCGCCCGCGTTTCATGACAAAGATCCGGTCTGCATGGCGGATCGTGCTCAGGCGATGAGCCACAATGAGGGTGGTACGCCCGCGCTGAAGACTCTCCATGGCCCGTTGGACCTGGGCTTCTGTCACGTTGTCAAGAGCGCTCGTTGCTTCGTCAAGAATGAGGATGGGCGACGCGCGAAGAAACGCCCGGGCAAGGGCAATGCGCTGCCGCTGCCCGCCGGAAAGGCGGACGCCCCGCTGCCCCACAGCCGTGTCATAGCTTTGGGGAAAGCGCCCAATAAAGGATGCGGCATGGGCCCTTTCGGCCGCTTTTTGAACGGCCTCCATACCAGCAAAAAGGTTCCCATAGGCAATATTTTCCGCAATGGTTCCGGAAAAAAGGAAGACATCCTGGGAGACAAAGGCTATGGCCTTGCGAATGCTGTCACGGGAATAATCCGCCACATCCTTGCCGTCAAGATAGATATGCCCTTTGGTAGGGTCATAAAAGCGCAGGAGAAGACTTAAGAGGGTCGTTTTTCCGCTGCCCGTTTCACCGACAAAAGCGATGGTCTCCCCTTTCCGGATCGTAAAGGACAAGTCATGGAGTACATCGGGCAGTCCTTTATAGTGGAAGGAAACATGGCGGAACTCGATGGTGCCATGCGGGGCTTCAAGGGGCGGGAGATTCTTGCCGCTTTCTTCTTCCACCCTGATGAGCTCATAAAAGCGGCGGAAGCCAGCCATGCTCTTTTGATACGCTTCAACAAAAAAGACGAGCTTCATGGCAGGCTTGATAAACACGCCCACATAAAGGAAATAAGCCACAAGGTCGGCAATGGTCATAGCACCACGGCGGATTTCAAAAACGCCCATGAGGAGGATGGCAAACTGGATGAGGTGCGTAAAGAGGCTGATGCTGGAACCAAAATAAGCACCAAGAAAAAAGGTTTGTTCCCGGGCCCTTAGGTAGGCATCGGCCACCTTTTGGAAAGCCTCGATGATATGATGCTCAGCACTGTAAGCGCGGATCATGCGGATACCGCTCAGGTTTTCTTCGCCCAAGGCGGACAGGTGTCCAAATTCCCTTCGGTTCCGTCCATATTGGTTCCGGAGCTTTCCGCTAATGACGATGGTATGGACGACCTTAAAGGCCATGAGGACAATGACGACAAGGCCCAAGGGGCGATTGAGATATAAGAGAAGGATGATCGTCCCTACGGCCGTCACAAGGCTCACGGCAAAATCGCCGGGAATGCGGCTTACAAGGTCACCGGCTTCACTGATGTCTCCCATGAGGGTTGCCATAAGTTTTCCCGTCCGGCTGTAATCAAAAAAGGCAAAAGATAAGTGCGTCAGATGTCGGAAGAGGGTCATACGCAGGTCATTTTCCACACGGGCGCTGAGCTTTCCCCCATAATAGGAACCAAGGAGGGAAAAGAGAAAGACCGCCCCTTCCACAAGGGCAAGAAAGCCAATCTTTCGAAAAAGAACAGGCCAGCTTTGCAGGAACACCCCTTCTTCAAGAAGGTCCCGAACCCCCAGAGGAAAGACAAGTTCCAAAAGACCGCCCAAAGCGGAAATAATGACAAGGAAGAAAAACCAGCCCTTATATGCCGTAAGAGAGCGAATAAAATAGACAATCACGATAGACTCCTTACAGCAGATCTTCGTAGACGAGGACGGGACAGGCTTTTCCTTTGATGGGAACAAGGCGGCAATCCACTTCATAGACGTCCTTCATCATTTTTTCCGTAATGACTTTTTGGGGCGGTCCTTCCGCGTATTTTTTCCTATCCTTCAGCACGACGATGCGATCGCTGACATTCATGGCCTGAGACAGGTCGTGAAGAACCATGACGACGCCCATGCCAAGGGTCCTGTTAAGTTCCTTTACAAGGCGCAGGATTTCAAGCTGGTAGGAAATATCAAGGAAAGTCGTTGGTTCATCCAAAAAAAGCAGATCCGGTTCCTGGGCAAGGACCATGGCAATCCAGACGCGCTGGGCTTCCCCACCGGAGCAGCTCACAAGAGGTTTATCCCGAAGGTCCCAAACGCCCGTTGCTTCCATAGCGCGGCAGATGGCCTTCTCGTCTTCTTCCGTAATCGTTTGGTGCCACGCCTGATAAGGCACGCGGCCAAAACTCACGAGATCCTTTACGACAAAGCCTGGCGGTGCGATATGGTGCTGGGGCAGGACGCCCACCATCTGGGCAAATTCGCTGTTTGGAATCTCATCAAGATTCTTGCCGCAGCAGGTGATGCGGCCCTTTTGGGGAGAAATGAGGCGAGTCAAGGTCTTTAAAAGGGTGGATTTGCCTGATCCATTAGGACCAACGAAAGTTGTGATTTCCCCCTTCCTTACGGTCATGTCAAAGTCCTTGAGAATAAGGCGCTCTTCATACCCAATATCAAGTTTGGTTCCACTGATAGCAAACATTAGAAACGTTTCCTCCGAAGCATGTATAGGAAAAAGGGTCCCCCTGTCATGGCCATGATGACCCCGACAGGGATCTCCATGCCCGGCACGAGCATGCGCCCCACCGTGTCAGCCAAAAGCAAGGTCACGCTTCCCATGACGGCCGCCACTGGCACAAGGTCCTTATAGTTCGGGCCGACAAGCATGCGGGCCATATGAGGCACGACAAGGCCAACAAAACCAATCATACCGGCGACAGCAACCGTAGCCGCCGCCAAAAAGGCGCCTAAGGCGGAAAGCAGGATGCGGGTCTTGTTCACATCGACGCCAAGGCTTCGCGCCACGTCATCACCAAGCTGCAGGAGGTTAGCCCCGCGTATGGCAAAAAAGGCAAGGACGGTGCCAATGCTCACGTAAATGGCCACCGTTTCCACGTGCCCCCAACTGCGTCCCGAAAGGCTCCCATTCAAAAAACCCAGAACGTTTGCAAGATTATCGGAATTCAGGAGCTGCAGAAAAGACGTATAGGCACCAAGAACGGTATTCACGGCAACGCCGGAAAGAACAATGCGCACTGGGTCGATGCCGCGGCGCCAGGCCATAAGGTAGATCAAGACGCAGGCAAAAAGGGCGCCCACAAAAGCTACAAGCGGCACAAGAGAAAGCCAACGGGGGAAAAGGAGCATGACCGACGTTGCAGCCGCTGCTGCCCCTGCAGAGACCCCGATGATGCCTGGATCGGCCAAAGGGTTTCTCATAACAGCCTGAAGCAGGGCCCCAGCAAGGGAGAGGGCCATGCCAATCATGATGGCCAGAAGGACACGAGGCAGGCGAAGCCCAACAACAATGACGCGGGCCATGCGATTTTCTTTAAAGAAGCCTTCGAGGATTTGTCCAGGCGGAATATAGGTGCTGCCAATTCCCAAGGCAAGAACGGCAAGAATGCCAAGTGTGATGAGAAGCGCCAAAAATACGAAACCAGTCCGTTTCTTCATTTGCCCGCTCCCGGAACTGCATCCAGCAGGCTCACAAGGTCTTTGATCTGTTCCACTTCTTCAAGGCCGCCAGAAACAGCAAAGCGGCGTGGTAAATAGACCAGCTGACCGTTTTTGACAGCACGGAATTCGTTCCAATAAAAGGGTCGGGCCGCAAATTCTTTTTCCATGAGGACTTTTGTCTCGTCTCCGCCGCCCATGGCGCTCACAAATACAATGAGATCAGGATCATAGCTCAAGGCTTCTTCTTCCTTCAGCGGAACCATGGGACCGGCGCCCTTACCGACGACATTCTTAAAGCCCAATAGGGAGAACATGGAGCCCACCGTGCCGGCTTCGTTCTGCACGTAAAAGCGAGGCGGTGCCCCTTGGAGGATGAGGACCTTTTTCCCGTCATAGCGACTGCGGGCTTCCTTCATCATTTCTTCTGCTTTTTCAAAGCGATTCCGGATGGCGTCCTTCTTGCCTGAACCATCGTCAAAAGCATTGGCCAGGATAAGGGTCATGGCCTTCACATCTTCATAGGTGACGGTCGGCCCGGCATCGACATAATAGACAGGGATCTTTTCTGCTTCGAGCTGCTTTCCATACGTATCTTTAGCATGGACGCCAACAATGACAAGATCTGGTGAAAGGGCGATGACAGACTCTAGGTCAATCTGGGAACGCATACCGGTTTGGAAAAGCGTGGCCTTTTCCTTGATTGCCTGGGGCCAAGCCAGGATCTTTGTATCAGGGACACCAACTTGGTTTACGCCCAGTTCATAAAGGGCAAGGACAGGAGAATTGGTCAGCGTCACAACCCGTTTGGGCCTCTTTTCAAGGCACAAGGCATCTGGAAAGCCTTGTTTCTGCAGGCTTTCCGGATAGGAAAGGACGAAGGGGGCTCTTCCGCTTGAGGATTCGGAAACGGATTCCTTTAAGGAGCAGCCAGCAAAAAGAAAGGTACAGAGGCAGCAAATGAGGGTTATGATTCGTTTCATTAATTAGTTTCTCCTAACTATAAAATGAATTAGCTCTATAATTATCAAATTCTACCTTGATTTTAAATTAGTTGTAACTAACTTAGGCTAGTATAGCATAGTCATTCAACGCTCGTCAACATTCACCGCGATGAGAAACAGGAAAAGGACCGGGAAAAGTCCCAGTCCTTTGGTCTTGTTAGAAGGTGAATTCCACGCCGGCCCGCCACGTGCGTCCATTGATGGAATAAGCATCCGTATCAGGGAACTGCTTGTCAAAGATGTTGTCCACACCTGCATAAAGGTGCGTGTTCCGATTAAGATCCTTGGTAACGACAAAGTTTGTTGTACTGTAGGTATAGTTCTTTCCTTCACCGCTTAGATAATCCCGATACCACGTATTGTAGAGGGTGGCACTCCAGGGTTTTTCCTTACCCGACAGATAGGTCAGTTCGACAATGCCATTGTTGCGGGCCCGGCCCGTCAGGCGGGTATTGGTTTCACTGTTTTTCGCATCGAGGTAGGTATAGGTTGCTCTGGCGCTCCAGTGATCATCAAAACGGTAATTGTATTCGCCTTCAATTCCATTCATTTCCATCTTGTTCACGTTGACGTATTGGTAGCGCGTGGTCGACCCAAAGCGCCCGATGAGCTGGGTATCGATGAGGTTATCAATCTTGTTGTGGAAGTAAGAGAGTTTCCCGCTGCTCTTGCCTTTTTCCGCTTCGATGCCAATATCAAAGGTGCGGGATTTTTCCGGTTCCAGTGCATCATTCCCCCAGACCTGATAGGAGAAGCGGCCGAAATTGTGTTCCATGCGGGAATAAAGTTCGAAGATGGTCGGTGCGCGGTAGCCGAGACCATAGTTCAGTTTGACCCGTGCCGCATCACTAAATTCATAAGTTAGGCCGGCCCGCGGGGAAAGTTGGGCGCCGAAGCTGTCGAAATGATCCCAGCGTACGGAAGGAACGAAGAAGAGCTTCTCCGTCAGCTGCCATTCATCCTGGAGGTAGGCGGCATAGGAATCCATGCTCTGTTCGGAGTAGATACTGGAAAGCCCCAAATAGTTTTCTACCCGGTTGTGACCTTCAATGGTGCCAAGACGCGTTCCCCCAACTTTCTGATGGCGGTATTCGCCGCCAAAGGTGATGGCATGGTCCTCATTGGGACGATAGGTGTTCTTTGCTTCCGTCACGGTCGTTTCATACTTGGCATGGTCAAAGCCCGTCCAATTGCCGCCCCGCGACGTGCGGGATTCCTTACCCAGCCGGTCATAGTAGACCTGGAATTCATAGTCGTTTTTATCATCAAAGCCAAAGTATTTCACATGATAGTCCTGACGGTTATTGTCGTACCAAGTCGTCGAATCAGGCGTCCCCGACGTAAAGGTGCGATACTGTTCCTTCAGGAAGGAAACCCCTGCTTCAATCCCGGAATGGTCGTCAAAACGATAGGTGCTGTTGAAATTGAGATACCGGCGCGGACCATACATGTTGGTGCTGCCGTCCGTATCGATTTTGCGTACATCGCGCACGTTAAAGTCCACATTCATATTGAACTTACCCACGTTGCCCGTGGAAACGCCGCCATAAACGGATTGTTCCCGGCCGCCCAAGTCCGTTCCGACATAACCGCCGGCTTTCTGGTTTTTCTTCGTGATGATGTTGATGACGCCGCCCATGGCGTCACTCCCATAAAGAGCGGAGCCAGAGCCGCGGACAATCTCAATGCGGTCAACGGAGTGGATGTTCATGCGGTTCAGCTCATAGACATTCATGGTTTGCCCTGAATCCTCACTTGCCAGGCGCCGCCCATCCACAAGGATCAGGGTGGCATTCGTACCCATGCCGCGCAGGGAAACATTGTTGCCGACCATGGCGGCTTCCTGCACGTCAAGCCCGTTTACGAGCTTTAACGCATCGCGGACATTATAAGCCCCTTTTTCTTTCATTTCTTCCTGGGTGATGACTTCCGTCGACATAGGCACTTTCTTTTCTTCAAGTTTGGTCTTGGTCGCCGTAACAACTGTTTCTCCTAGGTCATAGGTCGGCAGGGACTGACTTGCACAAGCCGTACGATACGTACCAAAAAGCAAGGAAAATAAGACGCCAAGGGTGAGTATCCGGTTCATTTTATACTGGTTCTGCATCAAAGGCTCCTCCATCCTGGAATGATTGTTCTTACCTGCTCCATCTTCCATCATCTGTAAAAGCGTTGCAGGTCGCGCTCGTTCCCTCTTTATAGGGAACACCAAAAAGGCATAGTTAGTTTATACTAATATAAGCCGATAAGAGTCTCCTTGTTTCCTCTCGTTTTACTAGCTGCATAGTTAGTTATAACTAACCTTGCATACTATAGCATGTCTTTTTCGTTCCGTCAACCATTTTTATGAAGAAATGATGAAAAAAAAGAGCCGCACGAGGCGGCTCCTTACGAGCTATCCGTTATTTCAGTTCATATCCGGCTTTTTCGATGACGGCCCTTGCAGCCTCATGGTCAAGCGGAGCAGAAAGGACAACTTGAACTTCACCCGTTTCATGGGAAGGCATGGCACTTACTACAGAAGGCAGGCTTTCGAGGGCTTTTTTCACCCGGCCTTCACAGTGGGCACACATCATGCCCGTTACATGAAGGGTCTCTTTTTCCTCTCCTGCACTCATGATTCCTCCATAGCGATAACCGGCCTTTATTACAGCTGCTTCGGCGGCTTTTTCGTCAAGGGGCGCCGAAAGTACAATATGGACCTTATTTTGCGTATGGTCCGCCACAGCACTTACTACGCCGGGCAGGGCTTCAAGAGCCTTTTTCACATGAGCCTCACAGTGACTGCAGGTCATCCCTGTCACGACAAGATCTTCTTTCAGGGCAGCGCTCGGCACTTGTTCCGCCGCTTTTTTCTTCTGGGAAGCGGCTTTTTGAACGGAGACAGGCCCCACTTCTACATGGTACTTTGCCTTATCTCCCGAAGCATCATGGATCTTCGTAAGGTTCAGACGCAAGGCATTCATGCAGACCGTAAAGCTCGACAGGCTCATAGCAGCGGCGCCCACCATGGGGTTCATCTTAATGCCGGGGATGAGACCCGCGGCAAGAGGAATGCAGATGACATTGTAGAAGAAGGCCCAGAAAAGATTTTCGTGGATGTTCCTGACGGTACTGCGGCTAAGACGCACGGCGGCGGAAACGTCGGTCAGTTTGCTGTTCATGAGCACGATATCGGCCGAATCAATGGCGACATCGGCACCGGCACCGATGGCAATACCAATATCAGCACGGGTAAGGGCCGGCGCGTCGTTGATGCCGTCACCCACCATGGCAACCCTGCCATATTTCTGGAGCTCACGGATGACCGTTTCCTTTCCATCGGGCAGCACACCGGCAATGACACGGTCCACACCGGCTTCGCGGCCAATGCTTTCTGCCGTCTTTTCATTGTCCCCTGTTAGCATGA
Organism: Acidaminococcus intestini DSM 21505; assembly: GCF_000425045.1. GTDB lineage: Bacteria > Bacillota > Negativicutes > Acidaminococcales > Acidaminococcaceae > Acidaminococcus > Acidaminococcus intestini. The sequence continues at coordinate 30,220 of NZ_AULA01000001.1, forward strand.
CTACGGTAAGGCCCATTTTCTGCAGTTCCTTGATGGCCTTGGGAGAATCTTCCTTGATGACGTCAGCGACAGCAATCATACCGATAACAGTCCCATCAAGGGCAAAAAGAAGCGGTGTCCGGCCTTTTTCGGCCAGCGCTTCAGCCTGCCTTTCCAAAGATGGATCCAGACGGGCACTTCCTTTTATATAGCTAAGACTGCCGCCAAGAAGGACAGAGTCTCCTTTTTTTGCCGTCAGGCCATTGCCGGGGAGGATGGAAAAGTCATCGACGGCTTCTGCGGCAAGCTTCCGGGAAAGGGCTTCTTCCACAACGGCTTTGGCAAGGGGATGTTCGGATTTTTGTTCCAGGTCATAGGCAAGCTGGAGGAGGGTCCTTTCCGTTACGCCTGCAGCGGGAACAAGGTCTGTGACTTTCGGCTGTCCCTTGGTAATGGTTCCCGTCTTATCAAGGGCCACAATGCTCACTTTCCCCGCGATTTCAAGGGATTCACTGGTTTTAAAGAGGATGCCATTTTTGGCGCCGACACCATTTCCCACCATGATGGCAACCGGCGTTGCAAGACCCAGGGCACAAGGACAGGCCACCACGAGAATGGCGATGCCGCGGGCAATCGCCTCTCCAAAGGAAGCTCCGACAAAGAGCCAGCCTGCGGTGGCAATCACGGCAAGGGCAATGATGGTCGGGACAAAGTACATGGAAACTGTATCGGCAATACGGGCTATAGGTGCCTTCGTCGCCGACGCGTCGCTCACAAGCTTGATGATCTGGGACAGGGTCGTGTCCTCACCGACGCGAGTGGCACGGCATTCCAGGTAGCCCGATTGGTTTGTTGTGGCCGTCTGCACCTTATCACCGGGCTTTTTGTCAACGGGCAGGCTTTCCCCCGTCAGGGCCGCTTCGTTGACAGCACTGGTCCCTTTGATGACATCCCCATCAACGGGGATGTTTTCCCCCGGACGAACAACAAAAACATCGCCAATCTTCACTGTCTCGATGGGAACGGTCGTTTCCTTGCCATCAATAAGCAAGGTGGCTGTCTTAGGCGCCATCTTCATGAGGCCCTTGAGAGCGTCCGTCGTGCGGCCCTTGGAAATGGATTCCAAGGTCTTTCCCACCGTAATGAGGGCAGGAATCATGGCGGCCGATTCGAAGTAAAGGTCCTGCATATAACGCATCATGAGTTCCTGCTGCGCCGCACCATGCGTGCCAAGGTACGTGATATCATACAGGACATAGAGGCTCCACAGGAAAGATACACCCGAGCCCAAGGCAACAAGGGTATCCATGTTGGGGGCCAGATGCTTCATGCTCTTGAAACCGCTGATGAAAAAGGCGCGGTTGATGAACATAACGATGAGAGCAAGGAGCAGCTGCGTAATGCCCATGCCGTAAAGGTTCCCATCAAGGAAGGCTGGCAGCGGAAAATGGAGCATATTGTGCCCCATGGTCAGATACATGAGGACGAGCAGAAAACCAATGGAATAGACGAGACGCCGCTTCAGTTTAGGCGTTTCCGTATCCTTTAAGGCGTCATCAGAAGCAGGCTTTGCGCTCGTACCGTCCGTCCCTTTGGGAGACGCACCATACCCTGCATCTTCTACAGCCTTGATGATGGCTTCATTCGTCGCGTCCCCTTCGACGCCCATGCTGTTTGTTAAAAGGGAGACAGACACACTTGTAACGCCGGGCACGCCGGCGACGGCCTTTTCTACGTGGGCCTGACAGGAAGCACAGGTCATGCCCTCGACCTTGAATTGTTTCATTGAGGATTCCTCCTTTGATTCTCATCTACTATACCCTACCATGGTATTGTTTTCATCCTTATCTTACTCGACAGGTCCCTATTTGTCAATGGGAAAGACTACTTTTTTGCTAGAAATTTGTCATGACTAACTAAAAGGAAAAGAAAAAGTCCTGCCAGGTCATGCCTGCAGGAGCTTTTCTTCATATTCCCCAAGGACGGCAAGCAGTGCCTCCTCGGTCTGGGCCTGATTGATGGTATTGCGGTAATAGGCGCTGTGCGGCAGCCCTGTTAGGTACATGGCACCGTGGTGCCGCATTTCCCGGACGCCGACGCGCTCGCCTTTAAAAAGAATGAGGTCGTGGAGGTGGCGGCGAATCATGGCAAAGCGTTCCTGAACGGAAACAGGAGAAATCGCTTTTCCATGCAAAAGGGCCTTCACGTCCCGGAAGATCCAGGGATTGCCTTCGGCGCCACGAGCAATCATGACACCGTCGCAGCCCGTTTCTTCCTTCATGCGCAGAGCATCTTCGGCGTGGAAGATATCACCGTTGCCAAGGACGGGAATCCCGACACTTTCCTTGACGGCGCGGATGATGTCCCAATCTGCCTTTCCTTGGTAGAACTGGGCCCGCGTCCTGCCGTGGACACAAACAGCGCTGACGCCGGCCTTTTCTGCCATTTGGGCAATCACAGCGGCATTTTTATGGGCCTCATCCCAACCGGCCCGGAACTTAACCGTTACGGGGATCGAAACGGCGTCCACAAGGGCGGCGAGAATGGCATAGACCTTGTCCGGGTCCTTCATGAGAGCGGACCCTTCGCCATTTGAAACAATCTTATGGACGGGGCAGCCCATATTGACATCAATCATATCGGCGCCGCGTGATTCAACAATCTTTCCTGCGGCGGCAAGTTCCGACGGAACGGAACCAAAAAGCTGAATCGCCGTCGGATGCTCCTTGGGATCGATAGTGAGCATGGCAAAGGTCTTTTGATTCTTATATAAAAGGGCCTTGGCACTCACCATCTCAGATACCGTATAGTCCGCCCCATTTTCCCGGCAGATGACGCGAAAGGGCAGATCCGTCACTCCTGCCATGGGCGCCAGGACGACGGGGAAAGGGGGCATTTTGAAAGAAAACATACCTTCCTCCATGGATAAAAGAAGCGGCGTTTCCGCTTATGGAAAAACGCCGCCAGAACTTGCTCTATTGTTTGCGGTTCATCTTGTGAAGGATCAGGAGTCCTTCCAAGGTCAGGAACGGTTCGACGACGTCGACAAGTTCCGATTCGGAAGCCATGAGCTTGCCAAAGCCGCCCGTGACAACGACAAAGGCCTGCCCGCCCAATTCTTTTTTCATACGCGTAATGATGCCGTCCATTTGGCCAACAAAACCAAAGATGACACCGCTGCGCATGGCATGGATCGTATCATGGCAAATGGCCATTTTCGGTTTGATCAGTTCAATGCGGGGCAGCTTGGCCGCTTTTTGGAAAAGGGCTTCCGTTGAAATGCCAATGCCCGGAGCAATGGCACCACCCAGATATTCCCCATCAGGACGGAGGGCACAGAACGTCGTTGCCGTACCAAAGTCAATAATGATGAGGTTGCCTTTATCGCCATACATATGGTGGGCAGCCACCGCATTGACGATACGGTCCGCACCGATTTCATTGGGATGGTCATAGTCAAGCTTAAGGCCCGTGTTGCAGTTACTGGTAACAACAAAGGGCGTAATGCCGAAATAGCGTTTGCACATATTGCAGAGAGGCACCAGAAGGGGCGGAACAACGGTGGAAACGATGATGTCCTTGACGGCCTTCATATCGACACCGCCAGCCTGGAACATGCTGCCTAGGATAATGCCGAATTCATCGCTTGTCCGAGAACGGCTGCTGGACAGTCTCCAGTGAGCAATCCATTCCTTTCCGTCGTGCACGCCAACGACGATGTTTGTGTTGCCAATATCCATTACCATTAACATGAGATGAGTTTCCTCCTTGGAAAGTTGCGGGTTTTGATGGAATTGTGCATATGGCAGCAGGGGTCCTTCACGCCGTACCGCCTGCCGCATAAACGACTACATTATACCAAAGATAAGGAACTTTGCAAGAAGCGATTCAGTGCCTTGGCAAAAACATAGGCAAAAGCGGCGCCTTTCGGCACTTGCTTTGCCTATCATTGTTAACCTCTTATTGATACTTGCCCTTTCCTTGGGCGGGGCGAATGGAAACATCACCGGCTAGGACCCGCTCCACATGCCCATTTTCGCGGCGCACCAAAAGGGCCCCTTCTTCATCGATGTCCTCAGCTTTTCCTGTATAGGTCGTGTCCGGGGCGATGACCTTCACCATACGTCCCAAGGTCACGGAATAGCGGCGCCATTCATCGAGAATGGGGCCAAAGCCTTCCTTGAGGACCGTCTCATAGCAAGTCTCCAGATGATCGAGGACCTTAGCCAAGAGGGCCACCCGATCCGTTGGTTTTTCTGCCACATCATCGATGGAAACGGCAGACTCCCGAAGGGCTTCAGGGACCATGCTTTGGGGAACGCAGACGTTGATGCCGATGCCAACGACAAGATAGTTGATGTGACCAAATTCAGCACTCATTTCCGTCAGGATGCCTACAAGCTTGCGTCCTTCAAGCAGAATGTCATTCGGCCATTTGATTTCGGCCTTGACGCCGCACAATTCACGCACAGCGCGGACCACCGCAACGGCAGCAAGAAGGGTCATCTTGGGGGCTTCCTGAGGCAGGAAGGTTGGTTTTAGCAGCAGAGAGAACCAAAGTCCCTTTCCATAGGGACTGAACCAGCCCCGAGCCAGACGTCCTTTCCCTACGGACTGTTCCTCAGCCACGCAGACCGTCCCATCAGGAGCGCCCTGAAGAGCCATTTTCTTTAAGAGATCGTTCGTAGAGGGAATGACGTCTTCATAGGCCATGTTTCGGCCGATAAACCGTGTATGGAGATGGCGGGAAATTTCCTCGGGAAGGAGCTTATTCGGAACGCTCACGAGAACATAGCCCTTTTTGGTATAGGCCTCGATTCCATAGCCCATTTTCTTGAGGCTCTGGATATGTTTCCAGACCGCCGTTCTTGTAATGCCAAAGTGATTGGCCAGGTCCTGGCCCGATACGGGCTGGGGTGATTTTTCCCGCAGAAGGTTCAAGATTTCACTGCGCATGCATCATCTTCCTTTCTATCTGACCCGTAAAGGAAAAGGCGCCTGCGGCGCCTCTTCCCCTGTTTCCGTCTATCAACCAAGGGGCTGGGAATCATCCTTGGGAAGGGGGCCTTCCTGACGAGCAGAAGGAGGATTTCCTTCCGGCAGTGTCTCCCCTTCCAGCTTTACAGGATCCATTGGGGAGCCCTCCTTTGAGGACGCCACTTCCCCTTTTTCAAGGATCCGGCCATATTCCACAAGTTCCTTGATTTCATGCTCTTCCAAGGTTTCCCGCTCAATAAGCGCCTGAGCAATGAGGTGAAGTTTATCGATATTATCTTGCAGGAGCTTGACTGTCCCTTCATAGGCTTCATCAATGAAACGGCGGATTTCACCGTCGATTTCGGCAGCAATCTTTTCGCTGTACATATTTTCATGACCAATATCACGGCCCAGGAAAACTTGTTGCTGGCGATGGCCAAAGGTGACAGCGCCCAGACGTTCACTCATGCCATATTCACAGGTCATCTGGCGGGCCAGTTCTGTAGCGCGCTGCAAATCATTGCTAGCGCCGCTTGAAATCTCATGAAGGACGAGGGCTTCCGCCACGCGGCCGCCCAAAAGGACCTTCAGTTCATCCAAAAGCTCACTGCGCGTAGCATAATAACGGTCTTCTTTCGGAAGGCTCAGGGTATAGCCGCCAGCTCTTCCACGGGGAATGATCGTAACCTTGTGGACGGGATCCGTGTGATCTAGGAGCATACCCACCAAGGTGTGACCTCCTTCATGATAGGCCGTAAGGCGTTTTTCATTGTCGCTGATGACGCGGCTGCGTCGTTCCGGTCCCATCATGACCCGTTCCGCCGCTTCTTCCAGGTCACTCATGGTGATGGTCATCTGGTTATGACGGGCTGCAAGAAGGGCCCCTTCATTGACGAGGTTGGCAAGATCTGCGCCCGTAAAGCCCGGTGTACGGCGGGCCAAGACTTCCATATCGACATTGCTGTCGATGGGTTTGCCTTTGGCATGGACCTTAAGGATGGCAAGACGGCCCCGAATATCAGGACGGTCAACAACAATCTGACGGTCAAAACGGCCCGGACGGAGCAGAGCTGGATCAAGGATATCTGGACGGTTTGTGGCGGCAATCATGATGATGCCTTCATTGGCACCAAATCCATCCATCTCGACAAGGAGCTGGTTCAAGGTCTGTTCCCGCTCGTCGTGACCGCCGCCAAGGCCAGCCCCGCGCTGACGGCCGACCGCATCGATTTCATCGATGAAGACGATGCAGGGTGCGTTCTTCTTGGCTTGGTCAAAGAGGTCACGAACACGGGAAGCCCCGACCCCAACAAACATTTCAACAAAATCAGAACCAGAAATGCTAAAGAAAGGCACGCCCGCTTCCCCGGCAACAGCTTTTGCAAGGAGCGTCTTACCGGTACCAGGGGGCCCATACAGGAGGACACCCTTGGGAATCTTGGCCCCGAGCTGGTTATATTTCTGCGGGGCCTTGAGAAATTCCACCACTTCCCGCAGTTCCTGTTTGGCTTCGTCAGCACCGGCCACATCCCGGAAGAGGACGCGGCTCTTGCCGTCGCCATAGAGCTTTGCCTTGCTCTTGCCAAAGCTCATGACCCGGCTGCCGCCGCCCTGGGCATTGTTCATCATGAAGAACCACAGGACGACAATGACGATCATGGGCAGGACACTGGTAAGGATGCTGCTCCAGAAAGAAGGCTGGGGCGGCAGTTCGGCCTTGATTTCCACATCGCGGCTGCGCAACGTGTCAACCATCTTGTCATCGCGGGGTGCAACGGTCGTAAATTCGGAGCCATTCTTGAGTCTCCCCTTGATAACGGAATTATCGACGATGGTGACGCTCTGTACATCATCCTGCTGGACTTCCTTCATAAAATTGCTGTAGCTCATATCGTTCTTCGGAGCATTGGATGCATTGTAGTAATCATAGATCCAAAGGCCGAGGATAAAGACGAGCAGGTAGAAAAAAATGTTTCTAAAGAATCTTGTCACGGTATCCTCCTCTCCCAAAAGATCTGGGATCTTCTGGGATCTATTTATTTTTCATAGACGGAACGCTTCAGGATGCCAACATAAGGAAGCGTACGGTAATCTTCATTGTAATCAAGGCCAAAGCCGACAACAAATTCATCGGGAATGACAAAGCCGTAATAATCAGGCACCATTTTCACAAGGCGCCGTTCCTTTTTATCAAGCATGGCCGCAAGGCGAATACTCTTGCAGTTACGGGTTCTGAAAAGTTCACGGACGGCTTTTAGGGTCAGTCCGGAATCGACCACATCATCAACGATGAGGACGTTTTTTCCAGCAAGGTTCCGGGACGTATCGAACTGGATGTCGACCTTCCCCGACGTGGACGTCCCTGACCCGTAGGATGAAACTTTCAGGAAATCAATCTGAGTGGGAACGCTCAAATGCTGCGTCAGTTCCATCATAAAATAGGAAGCCCCTTTTAACAGGCCAATGACGAGGAGTTCTTCCCCTTCATAATCCTTGCTGATTTCTGCAGCCATTTCGGCAATGCGCGTCTTGAGGGTCTTTTCATCGATCAAGACTTTTTCAATATTGGGATGCATGTCTTTGTTTCTCCTTTATCTCCAGTTTCTTTTCCCTTTGAGCGGCCCGATCAGTTTCATGGCGTCCGGCCATCAGGCGACCGTTGATATAGATGAGCCGTACATGACCGGGTACGTCAAGGCTCTTTCCGCTGATCCCCTTTTCAATGAGCCGCAGGATCTTTTTCACATGATCAAATCCCAGTTCCTCTCCACCGACACCTTTGACCGCCAGACGGATGACGCGGCTTTTGATGGCCAGATCAAGCTTGTCAAAGGTCGGTCCTACATCGATATCGTAGGTTCCAAAGATGTTGCGGGAAAAGGAGTCCAGATATTTTTGAGCCATTTTTTCAAGATAAGCCTCATCACTTTGGGCTACAGCAGCCGCCTGCACGAGGGCTGCCTTGATACGGGGATTTTTAGTTGCAAGAAGAGGCAAAAGCTCCAAGCGGACCCAGTTGCGCAAAAGGGCAGGATTACCGTTTGTCGAATCCGTTCGGTACGAAAGCCCTTCTTCCTTGCAGTACGTTTCCATGTCCTTCCGGGTTGCAGCAAGAAAGGGTCTGGCAATGTATCCGTTGACAGGCAGCATGCCTCTAAGCCCCCGCGTTCCCGTCCCTCGGACAAGATTCATGAGAATGGTCTCGGCCTGATCATCTTCATGATGGGCTACAAAAATTCCTTGGGCCCCTACTTTTTTACGGTAGGTTTCAAGTGCCTCATAGCGCAGACGCCGGGCTGCATCTTCCAAGGAGAGGCCCTCTTTTTCCTTGAGGGCCTGGGGATCGATATCAAATTGGGTATAGGATAAGTCCCTATCCTTGCAGAAAGCTGAAACAAAACGGGCATCTTCATCGGCTTCTTCGCCCCGCAGATGATGGTGGACATGGGCCACAAGGACCGTCACGTCATCTTCTTCCGCGGCTTTTGCCATAATATCCGTAAGCGTCAGGGAATCGGCACCGCCCGAGCAGGCGGCAATGACGGTTCCTCCTTCTTGCCATAGGCGAGAAGTCCGAACCATATTCATCAGGCTCTCTTCGAGCACACTCATTTCATCACCTCAAAACCAAAGAAGGGGCTGTCAAATAAGAACAGCCCCTTGAAACCCGCAACCGCTTCATGCAGTAAGGATCTCGGGTCTTTATCCAGGAAGCGCCGTTCAGTCACCTCGACGGGCGCCGCGGCCTCCCCTTTTGGATTCCGTATTCCGTTTTAAGTCCAGGAGACGATCATCACTTTCCTTGAGGAAACGGGACAACTTATCCTCGAAGCTCATCGGTCCCTGCGGACGACCTGCACCACCTGGGCGGCCTTCGAACTTGCGTTCCCCGCTAAAACGTCTTTCTCCTGGTTTTCTATCACCATGATGTTCACCCGGTTTGCGGCCTTCGAATTTACGGCCTTCAAACTTCCTGCCTTCCCCGCCATGTTCATTTTTCTGTTCCGCAGGGGGCATCAGGGCCTTCATGGACAGACCAATCTTACCTTTTTCATCAATAGAGACGACCTTGACCGTCACCTTCTGTTTCACCGTCAGGAAGTCATGCACGTCCTTGACAAAGACATTGGAGACCTCAGAGATGTGAATCAATCCTACTTTGTTTTCAGGGAGCTCCACAAACGCTCCAAAATTCGTGATACCGGTAACAATGCCGTCAACGACTGCACCTTTTTCCAAAGCCATAAGTCAAAGAAATCCTCCTTTAGGGTTGTGTTACGTTAACCATTATACCGTTGTTTGGAAAGTTCCGTCAAGTCCCTTTCTTCCTATGCTTGAGGCCTTCCTTCCCGTTAGGAAGCAAAAAAAGAAGGCCCCCATCCGTAAGCGGGCCCCCCTATTTTTTCTTTTCATCCACGATGAAGAGCGGAACTTCATTTTTCCCCACCATGTTATGTTCATCGCGGGCAACCTTTTCTACATATTTGGGATCATGGAGATTGCTGCGTTCTTCTTCCAAACGTTCATTGTCCTTTTCGATGGCCTTGATCTTTTCACTGCTCTTGACGGTCTCCTTGCGGACAAGGTAAAGGTCATAGGCTTGTTTTCCAAGCTGGTACAGAGAAATGACAGCAATCAGGATAATGACCAGTCCCAGCCCCCGAAGAGCCAATTCCTTGGCACTTTTCAGCTTTTTCCGTTTGCCTTCAGACATGGTGATGTCTCCCCTCGCGATTCCATACAAAAACGAGCCCGATACCAATCGGCATCGGGCAATCATGCAAAATTATTTGTTGACGGCGTCTTTGAAAGCTTTGCCAGCCTTGAAAGCAGGAACAGTAGCCTTCTTGATTTTGATGGTTTCGCCGGTGCGAGGATTCTTGCCGTTGCGAGCTTTGCGTACCCGAGCTTCGAAGGTACCGAAGCCAATCAGCTGAACCTTGTCTTTTTGAGCAATGGCTTCTTTAACGGTATCAATAAATGCGTTTACAGCCTTTTCTGCGTCTTTTTTAGGCATAGCAGTCTTGGACGCAACTTCAGAGATTAATTCACTTTTGTTCATAAGTAAGTCCTCCTCAATACTGATTGCGCCTTTCGGCGCTTTGGCTACCGTTATGGTATCACAAACAGTATGAAAATGCACGCTTTTTTTTGGAAAAAGCTAGATTTTTTCCCGTTTTACCGACTTCCAAAGCAAAATCATCTCGTCAAGGGATAAATTTTCCCATTTTTTATTTTTTTCGGAAAGAATTTCTTCCATTTTCCGAAAGCGTTTTTCATATTTGACATTGGCTCGGTGAAGGGCTGTCTCCGGTTCAAGTCCCAGTTTCCTTGCATAGACGGAGAGGGCAAAAAACAGATCTCCCAATTCCTCTTCTACATGGTCCTTATTTTTGGACAAAATAGCTTCTTTCAATTCGTTTTCTTCCTCTTTGACCTTCTCATAAGCGCAATCTGCATCGGGCCAGTCAAATCCTCTGCGGCTAGACCGTTCACTGAGCTTATAGGCCCGCATCAGGCTCGGCAGGTCTCGGGCAATGCCATCAAGGGCACTTTTGCGTTCCTTTTTCTCTTCTGCTTTGAGGGCATCCCAATTCTTGAGAAGCTCCTCCGCGCTTCCGACCGTAACCGTACCATAAACATGGGGATGACGGTGGATGAGTTTCCGGGACACATCCGTAATGACGTCCTGCATCGTAAAGGCCCCCACTTCTTCTGCCAGACGGGCATGGAAGACCACCTGAAAAAGGACATCCCCCAACTCTTCCCGGATGCCTTTTACATCGCCATCATCGATGGCTTCAAGGAGCTCATAGACTTCTTCCACAAGTTCCCGGCGCATACTCTTATGATCCTGGGCCTGATCCCAAGGACAGCCTCCAGGGCTGCGCAGCGTCCGTACGACATCCATAAGCGGTGTCAGGTCCATGACACCCTCTTCTTTTTTCTTATCCATGGTGTCTCCTTTTCTTTTTAAGCACGTGGAAGGGAACCTCTCTCAAAACCAGAAGCAGGAGCCCGTAAAAGAGGGCACCGGCATCAACGGCTCCCAAGGTGCTCGTTACGAGACCCAGCTTCACCAGTAGGGTCCTATTTACCCAAAGGACGGCGCCGCCCATCAAAAGGGACGCCAATAGAGCGCGCAGAAACGTCTTTACGGGCAAGACAATCCTTTCCAGTCGGTAGGCGGCCGCAAGATTCATCATGGCGGAAAGGGCAAGACCGAGGTCCGTTGCCAAAGCGGCGCCGATAACATTCCAACGAGGCTGTGCGGCAAGGACCCAAAGAACCCCAACCTTGACGGCAAGGCCAAGGAACATGTTCACCATCGGGATCTTAGGCCGTCCCAGTCCCTGCAGGATGGCGGCAGTCACCTGATGCAGGCCCAGGAAAAAGACGGACGGGGCCAGAGCGGAAACAACGGGGCCTGCTGCTTTCATTCCATAAAGAACCTGGGAAACGGGCGTCCCTAACAGGTACATACCCACGGCCGCGGGAAAGGTAAAAAGAATGAGGATGCGCAGTGCCGTACGGGCCTTGTTCCGTACAGCGTCACAGTCGCCCAGGGCATGCGCTTCCGAAATGGCAGGCACCGTTGACCAGGCAAGGGAATTGGTCGGAATGGTTCCCATATTGACAAGAGGCATGGCCATTCCTGTAAGATAGCCCAAAGCCGTCGTCGAAGCCGCCACCGTAAAGCCAGCTGCAAGAAGACGGTCCGGCACGAGGATGATTTCCACAAGACCAACAAGGGGAATCATCAGGGTAGAAAGGGTCACAGGAAGCGCGAGGCTGACCAGTTCACGGAGGATAAAAGGCACCGAAATGGGTTCCTTAAGGGTCAAGTCCCTGCCCTCCCGCTTCCAGGCATGCTGCTGGCGCCGGTAGCAGAAAAGAAGGAAGAGCAGCCCAATCAGGGCCCCCGGAGCTGCTCCAAAAATAGCCCCGCCTGCCGCCATGGCAAGGCCCTTCGGGAGCAGCCACACCGAAAGGACCAGCATAAAGGCGACGCGGAAGAATTGTTCCAAAATCTGGGAAAGTGCCGTAGGCCGCATTTCCTGAAAGCCCTGGAAATAGCCCCGCAACCCTGCAAGGGGCACGGTCAAAAACAGGGCAGGCACGCAAAATAGCATGGGGACGAAGGCCCGTTCATCCTTGATGAGACCCGCTGAAAATAGGCAGGGGATCAGGCCATAGGCGGCAAGGCTTACGGCAAGACCCAAAAAGACCAGGAAAGGAAAAGACACCGTGACGACGCGACGCACACTTCCCCACTCCTTTTGGGCCGCATAACGGGCCACGATCAAGCTCATGGCGGCAGGGATACCTGCCGCGACAATGCCCACAAGAAGATTATATAAGGGATAAGCGAGTTGATAGAGTCCGATTCCTTCCCCGCCCAACAGGCGGGACAAAAAGATCCGGTTTACGGAAGCGAGGATTTTGACCATAAGTCCTGCTGCCGTCAGGATCAGGGTTCCTTTTACAAAGCGATCGGCCATAGGGTTCCTCCTTGTCAGTTCAGCAGGCGGGGCAGGTTCTTTTCGAGAAAAGTCAGGGCGTCGCTGACAGGGCCTGTTGTCCGCAAAACGAGCTGAGGCACGGGGTTAAGGCTGAAAGTAAGACGCGGCACATATTCCTTCACAAGGTCACGAATGACATCGGGATTGGCCTTGCTGTGCGGGTTGAAGCGAATCGTCAGGGAACCGGGGCGTGCGGTGACGGCATCCACTACAAGGTCTCGGCACAGGGCCCGGATGGCAGCCACCCGCCACAGCGTCACGAGTTCCTTGGGCGGGGTTCCGAAACGGTCGATGATTTCATCCATGAAATCCTCCCGTTCTTCATACTTCATGCTGCCAAGACGGCGGTAGATTTCTAGTTTGTAGCGCGGGTTGTCGATGAAGTCATCCGGGATGTACGCATCAAGCTTCATATTGATGGTAGGGTCGTGAAGGACCTCTTCCGGACTCTTGCCTTCCTGGAGAGCTTTGATTGTGTCTTCCAGCAGGCGGCAGTAAAGAGCAAACCCTACACCGGCAATCTGGCCATGCTGCTCTGCCCCGAGAAGGTTCCCCGCGCCGCGGATCTCAAGGTCCCGCATGGCAATCTTGAAGCCAGCGCCAAGTTCCGTAAAATCGCGGATGGCCTGAAGGCGTTTTTGCGAGACTTCAGACAGGGCCTTATCCTTTTTATAAAGAAAATACGCATAGGCAAGGCGCGAAGAGCGTCCCACCCGTCCTCGCATCTGATAAAGCTGGGAAAGGCCAAAGTTTTCGGCCCCATCGATGATGATTGTATTGGCAAGGGGCACATCAAGTCCATTCTCGATGATGGTCGTTGAAAGCAGGACATCATAGTCCCCTTGGTAAAAGCCGACCATGACTTCTTCCAGTTCATCTTCCGTCATGCGGCCATGGGCTACACCAATAGACAGACCAGGAATCATTTCCCGCAGACGGTGGGCAATGCGGTCCAAGGCCTCAATCCGGTTATGGACATAGTAGATGCGGCCGCCACGGCGGATCTCCCGTTCAATGGCTTCTTTAACCATGCCATCATCGTATTCTGCCACATAGGTTTCTACTGGCAATCGGTCTTCCGGAGGTGATTCGATGACGCTCATATCCCGTCCCTTTACCAAGGCCAAATGGAGGGTCCGCGGAATAGGCGTTGCCGACAGGGTAAGGACATCGATGCCAGAACTCCACTGCTTGATTTTTTCCTTCTGGGCCACACCAAAACGCTGTTCCTCATCGATGATGAGAAGGCCCAGGTCCTTGAAGTGGACATCGGGCTGAATCAGGCGATGGGTGCCGATAACAATGTCAAGATCCCCTTTTGCAAGCTTATCCAGTGTATCCTTCTGCTCCTTACGGCTGCGGAAGCGACTCAGCATTTCAATTCTTACACCAAAGGCATCCATGCGGTTTTGAAAGGTGATGAGATGCTGCTGGGCAAGAACCGTCGTCGGGGCCATGACAGCCACCTGCTTGCCGTCCATGACCGCTTTGAAAGCTGCCCGGATGGCAACTTCCGTCTTGCCGTATCCCACGTCGCCGCACAAAAGACGCTCCATGGGAACAGGCTTTTCCATATCAGCCTTGATTTCTTGGATGGCTTTAAGCTGATCTGGCGTTTCCTCAAAAGGAAAACGGTCCTCAAATTCTTTCTGCCAAGGCGTATCCGGGGCAAAAGCATGTCCCGGCGTAATCTTTCGCTGGGCATAAAGGCGCAGGAGCTCCGAAGCAAGGATGGTGATAGCTTTTTGGGCCTTTTTCTTGGCTTTTTGCCAATCAGAGCGGCCCATACGGGATAAGCGTGGCGGCGTTCCTTCGCTGCCGATGTATTTATGGAGGAGCCCTACCTGTTCAACAGGCACATGAAGTTTGTCACCCTGGGCATATTGGAGCTTAAGGTAATCCCGATGGATGCCATCTATAACAATGGTCTCGACCCCTAAATAGCGGCCTATGCCCTGTGTATCATGGACGACATAGTCGCCTGCCTTGATATCCGTAAAATAAGTCAAGGCGGGACCGGCACCGCGAATTTTTTTCTTCTGCCGCCGCTCTTTGCGGGAACCGAAGATATCGGCTTCCGTTAGCAGGAGCCAGTTCTCATCCCAGAAATGAAATCCATGGGACAGGCCACCCTCAAAGACGGCTCCTCCCTTTTCCGGGATGAGGCTGCCTTTTTGGACAAAGGTCATGGGGAGCCCTTCATTTTGAAGATGTTGGGCCGTCCCAAACGCTTTGTCCCGGGTTCCCATCATGATGAGGGGATGGATGCCTTCTTTGATCCATCCTTTGAGATCCTTGATGAGAAGATCCCAGCTGCGGTTATAAGGCGCCGCAGCGCGCACCTTGATGGCAAGTCTGGGATAGGCCTGATAAAGGGGCTGGGAAAGGGCGCTCACAACAAGGAGATGACTCTTTTGGGAGCGCTCCAGCAGTTCCTTTTCCGAAAACAGCTGATCCTTGAATTCCCGGTTGTCAAGATAGGATTTCTTGGCTTCCTCAAAAAACGCGGAAGCTTCATCAAGGACAAGAAGCTGGTCAGGCGATACGTAATCAAGCAAGCTGGATTCCGCTTCCTTTTCGCCAGAAGCAATGGGCATGATATCAACCTTTGTGAGGCCGCCGATGCTGCGCTGGTCCTCCAAGGAAAAACGGCGGATGGCGTCGATGGTTTCATCAAACCATTCAATCCGGACCGGATCCTTGGCATTAATGGGAAAAATGTCAAGGATGTCACCGCGAACGGAAAATTGGCCCAAGGTTTCGACTTGATCCGTGCGTTCATATCCCTCTTTAACTAGGCGCTCTATGAGCTTGTCACGATTTTTTTCATCCCCATGGGTCAAGGTGATGCTGTCCCGCAGAAGGCCATCAGGCCTTGGCAGTTTCTGGATGGCAGCTTCTGCCGTGACAAAGATGATGGCGGCTTCTTTTTTGAGAATCATCTCAAGGGCAGCTGCCCGTTCTGCCATGACCTCTTCATTGCGTGTATCGATTTCACCATGGATGAGTCCAAGCGGATAAAGTTCACGCATGGCCTGATCCGGATAGAACGGGGTCAGTTCACGGCGCAAAAGACGCACGTCTTCCCTTCGAGGGGTCAGGATGATCAACGGATCCGAGGCCTTACCAAAGGTTTGAAGAGCGCACAAAAAGCCGGCTTTGATGGATCCTGACAGGCCGGTCACTGTCAAAGGGCCTGAGGCCTTTTGCCAAGCTTGGATTCCTTCTTTTGTTGTCTTTTCCCGCCCTAATAGGCGGATCAATTCATTCATCATGTTTGCTATCCATTTCCTACACAAAACAAGGAATCAAAACAAAGCGGGGCCGCACCGCATGACAGGGTCATGAGATGCCGCTCCCGCTTCTGGATTTCCTATAAGATTACAGTTTGATATTGATGTTGCTGCGATCAAAGGTGTGGACAGCATCAACGAAACGGACCGTGCCCGTTGCATAGCGCATGGAAATCGTATGGGTACGAGCGCCGTTTCCGAAGAAGTTGACGCCGTGGAGCAGATCACAGTTCGTGATTCCTGAAGCGGTGAACATAACGTCATCACCCTTTACCAGATCATCAATGGTGAGGATTTGCTTCACATCGGAAATGCCCATCTTATGGCAGCGTTCTTCCTGTTCTTCATTTTCCGGGCAGAGGCGGGCCTGCATATCGCCACCCAAGCATTTGAGTCCAGCTGCAGCAAGAACACCTTCCGGGGCACCGCCGCGACCGATGTACATATGGATACCGGTTCCTTCGATTCCTGCATTGATAATTGGATCGACGTCCCCATCGCTGATAAGACGGATCCGAGCGCCAGCTGCCCTCACTTCTTCAATGATCTTGCGATGACGTGGACGGTCAAGGGCAACAACCGTAAGGTCACCGACTCCGCGATTCAGGGCCTTGGCAACCCGTTCGAGGTTAGCGGAAACGGGATCATCGATGTTGATGCAGCCTTTGGCACGGGGACCGACAGCAATCTTGTCCATGTACATATCAGGCGCATGGAGCAGGCATCCTTTCGGAGCAATCGCAATAACGGCAATGGCACCGGGCTGTCCTTTAGCAACAAGGTTCGTGCCTTCAACAGGGTCGACAGCGATATCCACTTCAGGGCCGCCGGCACCGACATGTTCCCCAATGTAGAGCATCGGAGCCTCGTCCATTTCGCCTTCGCCGATGACGACGGTCCCACTGATGTTTACCGTATCAAACATCTTGCGCATAGCATCGACGGCCAGTTGGTCAATGCCGTTTTTATCCCCACGGCCAACGCCTCTGGCGCTCGCAATGGCTGCAGCTTCCGTTACGCGTACAAATTCCATGGATAATTCTCTGTTCATCATTACGCCTCCATTATCTTGTTGGGCTGGATTTTCTAACATCTGCCAGCCGTCTCCCTCCTTATGAGGGAACCTGCTTCATGGGGTGCAGCCTGCCGCATCCCCTCTTATCACAACAGGAGGGCAGGAAAGGATTTTCCTGCTTCTGTCATAAACTCAATGCTTCTGGTTTTTCAAGGCAGCCGCAATGAACGCTTTAAACAGCGGATGCGGATTGGTCGGACGGGATTTCAGTTCCGGATGGAACTGGACCCCAACATACCAAGGATGTTCGCTTTCCGGCAGTTCGACAATTTCCGTCAGTTTGCCGTTAGGCAACGTCCCAGCCTGAACCAGTCCATGGGAGAAGAGTTCTTCCTTAAGGTCGTTGTTGACTTCATAGCGATGACGATGGCGTTCGCTGATGAGGTCGGTTCCATAAGCTTCTTCGGCATGGCTGCCGGCAATGAGCTTACAGGGGTACTTCCCAAGACGCATGGTTCCACCCTTGATTTCAACGCTCATCTGTTCCGGCATGAGGTAAATCACAGGATACGGCGTAGCTTCATCAAATTCCGTGCTGTTGGCCTTCTTCATACCGCATACGTTGCGAGCATATTCGATGACAGCGCACTGCATGCCAAGGCAGATACCAAAGAAAGGAATCTTGTGTTCCCGGGCATACTGGGCAGAACGAATCATGCCCTCAATTCCGCGGTCACCAAAGCCGCCGGGGATAAGGATCCCATCAATGCCCTTGAAGATTTCGTCAAGATTTGCTTCCGGGCTTTCCACATCAACCGCATTGATGTATTCGATTTCCACATCGGCATGGTTGTAGAAGCTGGCATGCTTCAAGGCTTCGACGATACTGATGTAAGCATCGGGCAGTTCGACGTATTTTCCTACGACGCCGATTTTCGTCTTGTCCTTGTGGGGGGCCATGATCTTGTCGACCATGTCCTTCCATTCCTTCATGTCGCAGGGACGGTCTTCCATGTTGAGTTTCTTGAGGACGACCTTGTCCATGCCCTGTTCCTGGAGCAGGAGAGGCACTTCATAGATGCTCTTTGCCGTCAGGGCTTGGAAGACAGCATCCGTATCCACATCGCAGAACATGGCAATCTTTTCGCGCATTTCCTTGCTGACTTCATGCTCACTGCGGCAGACGAGGATATCCGGGGTGATGCCGATGCTGCGCAGTTCCTTTACGCTGTGCTGGGTCGGTTTGGTCTTCAGTTCGCCGGCAGCAGCAATATAAGGAACCAAGGTGACATGGATGTAGAGGCAGTCATTGCGGGGTACATCCTTCTTGACTTGGCGAATGGCTTCAAGGAAGGGTTCACTTTCAATATCCCCTACAGTCCCGCCAATTTCCGTAATGACAAAATCCGCATTTTCTTCGCGGCCTACGCGGTAGACCCGTTCCTTGATCTCGTTGGTAATGTGAGGAATGACCTGTACCGTACGGCCCAGATAATCACCGCGACGTTCCTTGTCGATAACAGATTGGTAGATCCGGCCAGCCGTAACGTTGGAGTTGCGAGTCAAGTTGATATCGATGAAACGTTCATAATGGCCCAGGTCAAGGTCCGTCTCCGCGCCGTCATCGGTGACGAAAACTTCACCGTGCTGATACGGGCTCATCGTACCGGGATCGATATTGATGTAAGGATCGAATTTCTGGATCGTTACCCTATAGCCGCGGCTCTTGAGGAGACGGCCCAAGGACGCTGCCGTGATGCCCTTACCCAAAGACGAAACAACACCGCCCGTTACGAAAATATACTTGGTCATGTTTTTCCTCCCTTATCTGTTGTTGCTATAGAAAAATTACATATGGTCCGGTGCGGAAACACCGAGAATCATCAAACCATGGCGCAGCGTATGGCGCGTGGCCATAATAAGGGCCAAACGAGCCTGCTGAAGTTTTGGATCGACGCCCAGCACGCGGCACTGATTATAAAACGAATGGAAAATACCGGCAAGTTCATAGACGTAATGGGCAATCTTATGGGGTGCCCGTTCAGCCGCTGCCGTTTCCACCAAATCCTCATAGTCACCCAGTTTCTTGATGAGGTCGATTTCCACTGGTTCCCCAAGAACTGACAGGTCACAGTGAGGATCGAGGGCAATGTGTTCCTCTTCCATCTGCTTCAAGATGCTGCAGATACGGGCATGGGCATACTGTACATAGTACACCGGGTTATCATTGGAATGTTCCGTTGCCAAAGTCAGGTCAAAGTCAAGCTGACTGTCCATGCTGCGCATGATGAAGAAATAGCGTGCAGCATCCGTTCCGACTTCTTCAATAAGCTCATTGAGTGTGACGGCCTTGCCCGTCCGCTTGCTCATCTTGACCAGTTCGCCATTGCGATAGAGGCTGACCATTTGAAGGATGAGAATCTCCAAATGGCTTGGATCGTACCCCAAGGCTTCCATGGCCGCTTTCACGCGGGTGATATAGCCGTGATGATCGGCTCCCCATAAGTTGATGATACGGTCAAACCCCCGCTGAAATTTATTTTGATGATAGGCAATATCGGCGGCAAAATAGGTCGACACCCCGTTGTCACGAATGACAACACGATCCTTATCATCCCCGAACTTAGTGGAACGGAACCAGAGGGCACCGCCTTTTTCGTAGACGTAGTCCTTTTTCTGGAGGGTATCCACGGCTTCCTTGATCTTACCCGCGTCGTGAAGGCTCTGTTCGCTGAACCACACATCAAACTTGCAGTTAAAGGCCTCCAGATCTTCCCGCAAGGCTGCAAGCTTTTCATCCTTGGCAAGAGTCTGGAAAGCGGAAAGACGCTCTGTTTCTTCCATATGAAGGAACTTATCGCCATATTTTTCTTTGATGCGCCGGGCTGTGACGATGATATCTTCTCCATGGTAGCCATTTTCCGGGAAAGACACTTCTTTTCCAAAAAGCTCCAAGTAGCGAGCATTGACGGAAAGGGCCAGGTTATGCATCTGGTTGCCTGCGTCATTGATTAAGTATTCCCTCGTCACATCGTAACCGGCAGCAAGCATAAGGTTAGCCAGGCTCGACCCAACAGCGGCCCCACGGCCATGCCCCACATGAAGGGGGCCCGTCGGGTTAGCACTCACAAATTCGATTTGGATCTTTTCACCAGCCTTTTTGGGAAGGTTCCCATAGCTCTCCCCTTTTTCAAGGATCCTTGCGAGCCCTTCATAGAGCCAGTCTGATTTCAAATAGAAATTGAGGAAGCCCGGACCGGCCACTTCCATCTTTTCGACGGCACTGCAGTCCAGGTATTTTACGACAGCGTCAGCAATCACGCGGGGCGGGCAATGAAAATTGCGGGCTGCCTGAAGGGCAAAATTTGTTGCAAAATCGCCAAAAGCTTTTTGGGGCGGTACCGTAAAGACCAGGGGAACCATTTTCCCTTCTTTCAAGGTGCCGGCCTGGATGGCCTTTTGGACCGCTTCGCTGACGGCCTCAGTGAGTACTTTCTTGATGTCCACTCTTATGTTCCTCCTCAACAACAATCGATAGCCGAAGGGATCCATTCGGCTGGCGGTCGATTTCCATATCATATTCCAAGGTCAGGTCCCATCGTCCCTCTCCCCGCTTCATTTCCAACTGACGGGTGAAGACGCACATGGGCAGGGAAAAATACGGTGTCCGATATTGAAACAGCGTATTGCGGCCTCGTTCATAATGCTGTCTGTGCTCAAAACGGCCATGGCGAATGATAGTCAGCGCCTGTTCTGACCATTTCAAGGTCGTTGTCGTTTTATCCATGCCCGTCAGCTTGCTTTCTTCATAACGGACATAGGTCACGCCGCCCTTTTCGGTCATCTTCCCGAAGGCAATGAACGTGGACGGCCCTTCTGGATCATTTTTGTTCCAGCTGACAATCGTCACCTTGACAGGAACCATGATGCCTCCTCTTTCCTACAAACAAAGTAGAGGGATTGCTCCCTTGTGCCGGTGCTGGGTCCAGCGCTAGCAAGAGCAAGCCCTCAAAAAACTCCATATATGACTGCGTGTTCCCATAGGTGGGAAGGGATTCCTGACTGCGAGGGGTACCCTGTTCCAGCTTGTTACGGGCGGCTTGTCCGTACAGGAACGGATGAGCTACTATCCTGCCGGTCCTAGCCAACCCAAAAATCACAAATATATGACATTATAATATAAATAGGGCCGAGAAACAAGGGGGCCCCTCCCGTTTTTTTGGTCAGTCAAAAAAGCGGATTGCTTTAATGCTGTGACGCAGTGATGCAAAAACTGCCATCTCTTGTATTTGGCCTGGGACTGATTGCCACATTGCGGTAAATGTGTTGCTGCAGACGCGTTTCTTCCTCACGTTTTTTTAGAATCATGCATAAAAAAAGACTGCGAAAAATGAATCGCTCATTTTTCACAGTCTATCGTGTCAAGCTTCATTTTGAAGGGTCCTTACCGCTTCATCGTAATGATCAGTCATTTCCTTGGGCGGTTCCCGGTCAAGAAGGCTCACCACAACAATGGCAGCAAGGGAAAGAATGAAACCAGGGATGATTTCATAAAGGCCCGTGGAGGCAAAGAAATTTTTCCAGATAAGGACGGTCGACCCGCCGACAATAATTCCTGCCAGGGCACCCTTTGTTGTCATACGGCGCCAGTAAAGGGAAAGAATGACCAGCGGTCCAAAGGCAGAACCAAAGCCGGCCCAGGCATAGGACACAATGGTGAGAATCATGCTGTTTGGATCCAGGGCAAGGATCAGGGACAGGACGGAGACAACAACAATCATAATACGGCTTACCATGACAAGTTCCTTCGCCGTAGCCTTCTTATGGATGAGAATCTTATAGAAATCCGTCGTAAAGCTTGAGGCGGCAACAAGGAGCTGACTATCCGAAGTGCTCATGATAGCGCCCAGGATACCCGACGTGATGATTCCCGCAATAAAGGGATGGAAATAACGGCCGCTCATGTGCATAAATACCGTTTCAGCCGCACTGCCCTTGAGGCTGTCCCCCAGTTCGACGCGGCCTGTGAGACCTACGAGGACAGCCATAGCAAGGGAAACGACGACCCAGGTCACGGCGATGTGGGTGGCCTGTTTGATGTTCTTGGAAGAACGGATGGCCATGAAACGGACCAGGATATGGGGCTGTCCAAAGTAGCCCAAGCCCCAGCCCACAAGGGAAACGATGGCCGTCAAACTGAGTACACTGCCATCGGCCCCTTCAATCATGCTAAAGTAGTTTGAACTGATGGCATTAAGGCGGGTTATGGTAGGCCCCACGCCGCCAATGTAATACATAGCTGTTACAGGCACGATTAGAATGGAAAAGAACATGAGAAAGCCTTGGAACAGGTCCGTCCAGCAGACGGCCGCAAAACCTCCCATCAAGGTGTAAAAGACCACGATGCCGGCCGTCAAAAACAGCGCTGTGTGATAATCCATTCCAAAGGCCGTGTTAAAGAGTTTGCCGCCAGCAACAAAGCTTGACGAAGTGTAGATCAAAAAGAAGATGAAAATGAAGAAGGCTGACGCAATACGCAGGCTCTTTTTGGTATCCATGAAACGGTTGTCAAAATACTCCGGAAGCGTAATGGAGTTATTCATGACCTGGGTAAAGACACGCAGCCGCCTTGCTGTCACGGCCCAATTGGCCCAAGTGCCTAAGATGAGACCAATGGCAATCCAAAAAGCAGAAATGCCCGCCATATAGGCATAGCCAGGCAGTCCCATGAGCATCCAGCCGCTCATATCCGAGGCTTCCGCACTCATGGAGGTAACCCAAGGGCCCAGGGCCCGTCCGCCTAAGGCGTAGCCTTCCATATCCTCATCTTTTTTAAATGTTACAAGCCCAATGGTCACAAGAATGGCAAAATAAAGGACCAGGGCAATCAAGATGTACCAGTTGATCTGCACAGCGCCACTTCCTTCCGAGATTATGTTCACCATTATATAATAAAGGGCGAACTTCATGCAAACGGATTTTACAGTCCAAACGGCTGATTCATAAAGAAGAAGACACCGCCCTATGGGCTCACAAGGTCCCTTGCAGGAAGCCGGAAAAAGAAAAAGGGAACAACAGGGCAAACCCCTCTTGTTCCCTTTTTCACTTCTATACTTTCACTTTTTTACAAGGAAAGATTCTTCCCGCGACAGGGGATCAGAAAGGTCCATCTGACCGAGGACCTCGACCGGTTTGCCGTCCACGAGAAATTTGACTTTTTTTACGTCCTTGAATTCCGTCAAGGTATTGACAACGGCGTAGACCATCATGGTGTTGTCATAGTCATTGTGCCGCCTTGATAGGAAGACATCATTGAAATCGACGGAAGCAATCCCATCCTTAACGGTAACATCCTTGACGCTCAGTCCCTTTGGAAATGTAGTTTCTTCCTTGGGGGCTTTTTCAACAAGCCGTTTCAAAACGACAAGATAGGGATTTTTCTCATGGGCCCCGATTTCAACTTCAACGGCCTTGAGCTTTTCCGTGCCCTTGCCATCAGCGCGGTAGATGACCCGTTTGACCGTCTGGGTCTTCTGCTCCTGCGTAACGGCCGTATTTTGAGACGCGGAAGGTTGGGTTCCTGGTCCTTCACAGCCGCTTAAAAGGCTGGTTGCAAGAACGAGGGAAAGAGCAGCAGTCAGTGCAGCAATGCGATGTTTCATCTTCCTCAACCTCCCCGATGCTGATTATAGAAATCTTCGATCCCATCGGCAATGGCCTTGGCGATCTTCTTTTGGAACCAGCTGTTATTGAGCAGCTTTTCTTCCCGTTTGTTGGTCAAAAAGAGCATTTCGACCAGGGCCCCTGGCATGGTGCTGCGCTTATTGACGTAGAAATTGGCGTAGCGCACACCGAGATCTTCGAGGTCTCCCGTCTTTAGCAGCTCATCTTGGATGCATTGGGCAACCTGGATATCATATTTGGTCTTCGGATGATAGTAAGTGGAATAGCCGCCGACACTGGTATTGACACTGGCGTTGATATGGAGGGAAATGAACAGGTCAGATTTATTTTCCTCTGCCACATCGACACGGGCCTGCAGTTCCTGTACGTCCGTTGCATCAGGTCCATAGACATCAACGTCGGTCGTACGCGTCATATAGACGATGGCTCCTTTGTCTTCAAGGTACGCTTTCACCATCTTTGAAATGGGAAGGGTAATATTCTTTTCGTAGACACCCGTCACAAGACCATGGGTACCCGGATCCGTACCGCCATGTCCAGGATCCAAGGTAATGCGTTTGCCTTCAATCCCGCCCACAACGGAATAACCAGATCCCTGCGTACTTGGGCGCCAGGGCTTCTTTTCCAAGGACGAAGATTTCTTTTTCGTGTCAAAGGTCTTACGGCTCGGACCGGCAATGACGTCGATGACGGAGCGGGTCGGCCGCTTGTTGACAGAATCGCGCTTTAGATTGAAGGTCTTGTAATCCCCTTTATCCAGTTTCCGTTTCATATGGATCCGAACCAAGGTCTCCGACCCTTTAGGTTCAAGGACAACCTTACTGACATAGGGCGCATTCTTGGGGACATAGGAACGGGACACGCTTGAATTGAGCCGTGCGCCGACCGTAACCTGCAGTTCCTTTTCAATGAATTCGGAACGCATGCGGGCAGGCGTTGTTGTTTCAAGGACCACGCGGAGCTGGCGGTCAGGACTGACACCATAGGCAACTTTTGTAATTCTTGGGGCTGCGTGCACTACCGTGGCACCAACAAGAGCCAGAAGGGCGCAGCTCATGAGCAGGATTTTTTTTAACACGATGGGACCTCCCTTTATACCCGTCGATTTTACCACGATATGCCTTCCCTTGCAAATCAAAGAAGACAAGCCGCGCCATTTTAAACAATCGGTTCACGCATGACGCAGCACTTTCTGGATGGCTGAGGGAAGCTTATCCAGCAGGTCTCCCGCCTTCATGCCGACTGTTCCCTCCCCTTTGGCAAGATCACCGGCAAGACCATGAACATAAACTCCGGACAGAGCTGCAGCAGACGCCGTATGGACCTGTCCCAAAAGGCCTGCCACGGTCCCTGTCAGGACATCGCCGGAGCCGCCGGTTGCCATGCCTTCATTGCCCGTAGAATTCACAAAGAGTTCACCGTTTGGCAGGGCAATCAGCGTCGGCGCGCATTTAAGGACAACAATGGCATTCCATCTTTTGGCACCTAGACGAGCGCATTGGATTGGGTCATCAAGGACATCGGCCGTAGGAATTCCCAAAAGACGCGCCATCTCACCGGGATGGGGCGTCAGGATCTTATTAGGGAGACGAAGCAGCAGCGCGTCTTCACCGGCTAGGGCATTGAGGCCATCCGCATCGATGACAAGGGGCATGGGAAGCTGCTGAACAAGGCTTCTGACAAATCGTACCGTTTCCGGTGCTTTGCCTAGGCCGGGGCCAATGGCAACGACATCACTGGATAAAAGTTCCTGTACGGAGGCTTCCACGTCAAGGGGGTCAAAGGTCTTGACCATGACTTCCGTACTTTTGATGGCAAGAGGCTCCCAGGCTGCTTGTTCCGTATAAACGGTCACAAGTCCCCCACCAGCACGAACGGCAGCTTTGCTTACAAGCTCCGCCGCCCCAATATAACCGCGGGAGCCTGCTACAAGGGCAATGCGTCCATTAGTTCCCTTATGGGCGTTTTTGGGGCGATGGGGCAGCAGGGGCGCAACAAAAGCGTCATCAAGCAGGGTCATGGTGCTTTTTGCCTCTTCTTCCACCTGTTTGGGCGTGCCGATGGTATGCACCTTGACCGCACCTGCATAAAGGGCACCGGGATAAAGATAAAGACCGGGCTTGGGGGCCACCATGGTCACTGTAAGGTCCGCCTTGAGGGCAAGGGCGGCTTTTCCCGTATCGGCGTCAACGCCGCTTGGCAGGTCGATGGCAAGGATAGGAACAGTCAGCTCCTTAAGGGCGCGTACAAAGGAAAGGATGGGCTCCCGGAGGCTGCCATGAAAGCTCGTTCCTACAAGGCCATCTAAAAGGAGATCTGCCTGTCGAGCCGCTGCAAGGGCCTTTTGGGGCTCTTTTTCCCATACAAAGCGGGGAAAAGCAAACCCCTCCGTCATTACAAGTTCTGCCTGAGCAGCCTTTCCCATCTGTTCCGGCTCAGCCGTAAGGATAAGGGAGCAGGAAGCGCCAAAACGCGACAAAAAGCGCAGGGCCGCCAGCCCGTCACCGCCATTATTTCCTTTGCCGCACAAAAGGACTATCCGTTTTCTTGCAGCGCCGCCCAAAAAGGCACAGGCTTCTTCGGCTACGGCGCGGCCGGCATTTTCAATGAGCACCGTCTCAGGAAAACCCATGTCTTTAATCAGACGGGCATCCACATCTTTCATGGCCTCTTTTCCTATGAGTTTCACCCTTATCCCTCCAATACCACTTGTGCGATGGCAAGATCCTTCGTATGACTGATGGAAACATGGACCTTATTGACGCGACGGTTCATGGCCGTAATGAGGACCGGCCCCAAAAGATGGACCTGAGGCACCCCCGTGGCATCAGGCAGGGTCTCAATTTTTTCAAACTGACCAGGCAGGATGCCTGTTCCAAGGGCCTTGCCCACCGCTTCCTTCACGGCATAGCGTCCGGAAAAAGATTCTGCCGCATGGCATTTCTTGCTTTCGCAGTACGCAATTTCCTCGTCCGTAAAGATTTTTTCCTTGAAGCCTTCCTGCTGGAGGGCCTTTTCTATCCGGCTGACCTCAACAAGGTCAACACCAATACCAATGATCATCATGGAACTCCTTTTTCAGATAGTTATTTGGACCGCTGGGCCGCCTTCCATTGAAGGATCTTTTCCAGACGCTCCTTATAGCGCACTTCAAACCCCTCTTCTGTAGGGTGGTAGTAACGCCGTCCCTTAAGGGAATCAGGCAGGCAGTCCATGGCCGCGATCTTTTCCTTTGTATCATGGGCATAAATGTAGCCTTTGCCGTATCCCGCTTCCTTCATGAGGGCGGTCGGAGCATTGCGGATGACAAGCGGAACCGGTTCCTGCAGATGATGCAGCGCGTCTTCCCGTGCTTCAATATAGGCAAGCTCCATGGCGTTGGACTTAGGGGACATAGCCATATAGATGACCGCATGGGCCAAGTTGACGGAGCACTCAGGCATCCCGATGAAATGACAGGCCTCATAGGCAGCAACGGCCACTTCAAGGGCCCGGGAGTCAGCAATCCCGACATCCTCACTGGCAAAGCGAACAACGCGGCGGGCAATGTATAAAGGATCCTCCCCCGCCTCCAGCATGCGGGCAAGCCAATAGACAGCGGCATCGGGATCGGAATTGCGCATGGATTTGTGGAGGGCGGAAATGAGATTATAGTGCTCCTCCCCAGATTTGTCATACAGGAAGGATTTTTGGCTCGTGCACTCTTTTAGGGTCTCTTCCGTCACATAGATTCCATCTTCCCTTGCGTCCCCATTTAGGACGACCATTTCCAGCGTGGACAGGGCACTGCGGGCATCCCCGCTGGCAAATTCCGCGACAATGCGGAGCTTGTCATCATCCATATGGATATGCTGGTCTCCCAAGCCCCGGGAATCGGTCAAGGCCCGTTTCAAAAGGGCCATGATGTCTTCTGTCGTAAGCTCCTTGAGAACAAAAACCTTGCAGCGGGACAAAAGGGCACCATTTACTTCAAAGGACGGGTTTTCCGTCGTCGCCCCGATAAGGATGATGCTTCCTTTTTCTACAAAGGGTAGGAAGGCGTCCTGCTGGGCCCTGTTGAAGCGGTGAATTTCGTCGATAAAGACGATGGTCCGCTGGCCAAACCGCGTCTGTTCATCCGCCCGCTGCATGACCGCGCGGATTTCCTTGATGCCGCTGGTCACAGCCGAAAAAGTGATGAAACTGGCTTTTGTCGTATGGGCGATGATCTTTGCAAGGGTTGTCTTTCCCACGCCGGGCGGGCCCCAGAAAATCATGGAAGAAATCTGGTCCCTTTCAATCAAGTTGCGCAGGACTTTGCCTTTACCCAGTAGGTGCTGCTGCCCCTGGAACTCATCCAGCGTCTTGGGTCGGAGCCGTTCCGCCAACGGTTCATGGTGAGGGGTCTTAAACAGACTGTCTTCTTCCATGGCCATACCTCCTTATGTTTCGTACTTTTTATTATAACATAGGAAGGCAGCGAAAAACGCAGGGAATCCAGAAGGAAGGTTCATGACGAAAAAACCCTGCGGCAGCCGCAGGGGAAAAACCTTATTCTTTTTCTTGGGTCTTGAGCAGGCCAGTCAGGTCTGAGATCCGTGCCTCGTTAGGGAGAATGTAAAGATAATCACCTGGCATAAGCACAAGGCTGGCGTCGGGGATGAGGGTACTGTCACCACGCCGCACGGAAACCACCAGGGCTTTGCCAGGAAACTTCAACTCCTTCAAGCTTTTGCCTTCAGCAAGGGAACCGCTTTCCACAGCAGCTTCATAAACATAGGGATTGCGCTGCAGCTGGTCCTTTTTGGCCGTTTTCGGGAAGCGGACCTTAAGGTCATCTTCGAGAATAGCGTCAAAGATGGGCCGATCGCGGAGCAGTTCACCTGCAGCATAGGCAAAAAGTGTAACGATACCGAGGGGAACCATATGATAGAACCGGCCTGTCAGTTCCAAGAGAAGCAGGATCCCCGTAACAGGAGCCCTGACAGAGCCCGTGAAAAAGCCGGCCATGGCAAAGACCACCATATGGAGCCGATATTCCGGCGGCAAAAGGCCAAGGCCTGCAGCAAGGTTACCGTAAAGGCCTCCGCAGATGGCCCCTAGTACGAGCATAGGCTGAAGGGAGCCGCCTGGCGCGCCGGAACCGGTACTGAACATGGTAAAGGCAAATTTCCCGACAAGGAGCAGGATGATGAAGGGAACCGTTCCCTTAAGTTCCACCATATCTTCTATGACCCCATCCCCGGCCCCCAATACGTAGGGAAAAAAGAACGTGAGAGGGATGGTAAGAAGGAGCGGGAAAAGGAGCTTTATCCACGGTGCCTTGAAAAAAGAGAGGCCATAGAAACGCCCCATGTTCAGGGATGCCTTATTGAAAAGCACCCCGATTGTCCCCGTAAAAAGCCCCAAAAGGGCCAAATGGGGCAAATAGGCCGCATCGAGGATGGGCATACGCGGAATAGCAAAAACCGTTTCCGTGCCAAACACGAAGTGAGCCACTACAGCGGCCGTCAGGCTGGCCATAAGGGTTGGCAGCATGACAAGGGCGGAAAGGTTTTTATGGATGACTTCCATCGTAAAAAGGCAGCCTGCCATCGGCGCATTGAAGGCGGCGGCAAGTCCGGCCCCCGCACCACTGCTGATGAGGGCCCGAGTCTCCACATTGGAGTTACGGAAGAGTTTGCCTATGCCCTGACCTGCCATACCGCCAATCTGGACGGAAGGTCCTTCCCGCCCCATGGACAGCCCCGCTCCAATCCCCAGTGCGGTTGTGATGAGTTTGACCACGATGACACGAAACCAATGGAGGCTGGAATAAACGCCAATGACGATACCGCGCACTTGAGGGATGCCGCTGCCGCCAGCGATGGGGACCCATTTAACAAGGCCGCTGATGACAAGGCTCGTCATCACAAGGGCAAGGACCCAGAAGAAGGCGTAGGTCATGGAGACGTTCTGCAAAAAAGCCACCATGAGGGAGCGCCGTTCCGAAACGTATTCAAGGCAGCTGCGCAAAAGGGCAATACAGCCACCGGCAAACAGGCCAACGAGAATTCCTTCAAGGGCAAGGCGCAGGTTCAGTGTCGGGATATGGATCATCCCTTCCAAGGTTCTTTCCGTGTCATTTTTCTTCATCATTCCACTCCATCAAAAAGACCAGTAAAGTCGAGGGTTGCAAAATAGTCTTTCGGAGTCTGGGCGCGGCGGATCATCTTGACGGTTCCGTCTTCCTGGAGCAGGAGTTCTGCGCACCATAGCTTACCGTTATAATTGTAGCCCATGGCGTAGCAGTGGGCGCCGGCATCATGAAGGAAAAGATAGTCACCTTCTTCAATTTCCGGCAGCATCCGGTCAACGGCGAACTTATCATTGTTTTCACAGAGGCCGCCCGTCACGTCATATTTATGATCGCAGGGGGCATTTTCCTTGCCAAGGACCGTAATATGATGGTAGGCTCCGTACATGGCAGGACGAATCAAGTTGGCCGCGCAGGCATCAAGACCGACATATTCCTTATAGATATGCTTGAAATGGATGGCCCTTGCGATAAGTGCTCCATAAGGCCCCGTGACAAAGCGGCCCATTTCCGTCATGAGACGCACGTCTGTCATGCCTTCAGGACCAAAGACCTCATCATAGACGCGGTGAACCCCTTCACCAATGGCCAGGATATCATTTGGCGTCTGGTCCGGACGGTAAGGAATGCCGACGCCGCCGGAAAGATTGATGAAGCTGACGGCAATCCCCGTTTCATGTTTGACTTCCACGGCCAGTTCAAAAAGCTGGCGGGCCAGTTCCGGATAATATTCATTGGTCACGGTATTGCTGGCAAGGAAGGCATGGATGCCAAACTCCTTGGCGCCCTTCTTCTTGAGGATCTTGAAGGCTTCCATGAGCTGGGCCTTGGTCATCCCATATTTGGAGTCGCCAGGATTATCCATGATGTCATTGCCAAGGGCAAAGGTACCGCCCGGATTATAGCGGCAACAAATTGTTTCCGGGATACCGACGAGACGCTCTACCGTGTCAATCATGGTAAAGTCATCAAGGTTGATGATGGCTCCCAGTTCAGCGGCCAGGCGATAATCCTGGTCCGGTGTATCATTTGACGAGAACATGATGTCACGGCCGGAAAATCCGCAGACCTTACTCATCAAAAGTTCCGTGTAGGACGAACAATCGGTCCCGCAGCCTTCTTCTTGGAGGATCTTCAAAATATAAGGGTTGGGCGTTGCCTTGACAGCAAAATATTCCTTATAGCCCTTGTTCCAGGAAAAGGCTTGGTTGATTTTCCGTGCCGTTTCGCGGATACCTTTTTCATCATAGATGTAAAATGGCGTTGGATAAGTCTTTGCAATTTCCTCGACCTGTGCTTTCGTAACAAATGGTACTTTCTTCATGGAAGTCATGTCCCCTCTCGTTCAATTATTGATCCCAGATCAGCCCAGGATCATTCGATCATTATCAAGTTCTTCTCCCGAGGCCTTTTCAAAGAGATTCAGGAGGTCCGGGATGGTCAGCCGCTTTTTTTCTTCGCCGCCCACATCGACAACGATGCGGCCGGCATTCATCATGACGAGGCGGTTGCCAAAACGCAGGGCATCCCGCATATTGTGCGTAATCATGAGGCTTGTCAGATGGTCCCGGGCAATGACTTTTTGCGTCAGGGCAAGGACCTTTTCGGCCGTTTTTGGATCAAGGGCCGCCGTGTGCTCATCAAGAAGGAGCAATTTAGGATGGTTCATGGCGGCCATAAGGAGCGTCAGAGCTTGGCGCTGTCCGCCGGAAAGCAGTCCCACCCGAGCAGTCAGGCGGTCTTCAAGTCCTAGGTCCAGTTCCTTTAACAGTTCCCTGAAATGGGAACGTTCCTCTTCCTTAAGGGCCCAGGAGAGCCCCGGCCTTTTGCCGCGGCGGCTGGCTATGGCGAGATTTTCTTCAATCATCATGCCGGCTGCCGTACCCATCATGGGATCCTGGAAAACGCGGCCAATATAGCGGGCCCGTTGATGTTCCGGCATCTGGGTAAGCTCCACATCATCAATGGTGATGGATCCTTCATCAATGGGAAAGACACCGGCAATGGAATTTAGGAGTGTCGATTTCCCCGCACCATTGCCACCGATGATAGTGATGAAATCCCCCGTTTCCATATGGAGATCGACGCCGCGCAAAGCTTTTTTCTCATTGATGGTTCCGGGAAAAAAGGTCTTACTGATATTTTTCAGTTCCAGCATGGTCAGCCCACCTTTCTTCTCTGGACCTTATCCCGCATCATGGGCAGAGCAAGGGCAATGACGACAAGCACACTCGTAAACAGCTTGAGATCGTTGGGTGGCATTCCCATCTGGAGCACGATGGCAATGACAAAACGGTAAACGATGGATCCGAGGATAACGGAAACCAAGCTGTTCTTGAAACTCCGCGTGCCAAAGAGGACTTCCCCAATGATGACAGATGCAAGGCCGATGACGATGGTGCCTACGCCCATCCCCACATCGAAAAAGCCATTGTTCATGCCAATGAAGGCGCCAGCCATGGCGGTGAGGGCATTACTCAGGAAAAGCCCCAAAAGAAGCATGACATTGGTATCGATGCCTTGGGCGCGGATCATTTGCGGGTTAAAACCCGTGGCCCGGATGGCGGCTCCGATTTCCGTACCAAAGAACCAGTAGATCAAGGTCCCGATGACCACCGTGGCCAAGAGCCCTACGATAAAGACGGACTGGGCATAGTCAAGGCCCAAGGTTTCCATATAGGTAAACGCTGTTTCCTTTCCCAAAAGGGAAACATTGGCTTTACCCATAATACGCAGGTTGACGGAATAAAGGGCAATCATGGAAAGGATTCCTGCAAGCAGCGACGGGATGCGAAGCTTCGTGTGAAGAAGTCCCGTCACGATGCCTGCAACGCCGCCCAAAAGACCAGCGGCAAGCAGGGCCAGCAAGGGATGATGGTCCCGGATCAGGAAATAGACACAAATGGCGGCACCCAAGGGAAAGGACCCTTCGACGGTCATATCGGCAAAATCAAGGACCCGGAACGTGATGTAGACACCAAGAGCCAAGAGGGACCACAAAAGTCCTTGGGAGAGAGTGGGAATTATCAAATCAATCATAACGGATGCTGCCTCCTTTATCGCTCATAAATCAGAACGAAGCTGCAGTGCTCTTACCAGCTGCAGCTCCGTCATGGATCTTTTTTGACCCATTTTCTTCTTATTGGACAACATCGGCACCGTTACGGATGGATTCCGGGATGGTGATTCCCAGAAGTTTAGCTGCCGTATCATTGACCGTTGCCTTGACATCCTTTTGGGTTTCAATGGGCATATCCTGGGGTTTTGCTTCCCCGCGAAGCACCTTCACGGCCATCAGTCCCGTCTGGTAACCTAGTTTGTAGTAGTCGATCCCGATGGTCGCAAGAGCGCCCTTCCGGACCTCCCCCGGTTCACCGGCAATCACAGGAATCTTGGCAGCGTTGGTCACCTTTGTAAGAACCGGTACGGCCGAAGCCATGACGTTATCTGTCGGGATATAGATGACGTCGACCCCTTGGGCCACAAGGCCTTGGGCAGCCTGCTGGATATCATTGACGTTGGTTACCGTCGCTTCCTTGACGGTCAGTCCCTTTTCCCCGGCAATCTTCTTCATGATGGAAACTTGGAGCTGGGAATTGACTTCGCTGGAGCAGTACATGACACCGACCGTCTTGGCCTTGGGCAGGAGGGTCTTTAAGAGGTCAACCTGCTTATCAATAGGGTTCATGTCCGTCGTGCCCGAAACATTGGTCCCCGGCTTTGCGTTATCCTTGACGAGCTTGGCTTCTTTGTAATCCGTAATGGCCGTTCCTAAAATAGGGATGGTCTTTGTTGCATTAGCTACGGTTTGGGCAGCCGGCGTTGCAATGGCACAGATCAGGTCCACTTTGTTGTTGACAAAACGCTGGGCAATGGTCTGCAGATTGGATTGGTCAGCCTGGGCATTTTGCTGGTCCACTTCAAGATTCTGCCCTTCTTTGTAGCCATTGGCTGCAAGGGCATCGATAAAGCCTTTATTGGCAGCATCAAGGGCATCGTGGGTCACGAGCTGGACAACGCCAATCTTGGCACTGTCTTTTTGGGCTGGTGCGGACCCCTTATCGCCCCCACATCCTGCCGTAAGGCCCAAAACAGCAACGGCAAGGAGGATCAAGCCTTTTTTTGCATTGGTCAAGTTTTTCATACTTCCCATCCTTCTTTCCTTCTTTTCTACTGTGGTCAGTCAAGTTCCATAATGAACTGCTGTATTTGGTAATCATACCATATTCCGTCTTAGGGTACAACAGAATGATTCCTTTTAGAGAAGAATATAAGAAAAACTGCTTCATTTTGTTAACTTTTATATAGTGCAGAAGAAATTGATTTCCCAGCACGGCACATAAGGGTGGCGGCGGAGATAGATACGATACTCCGG
Organism: Acidaminococcus intestini DSM 21505; assembly: GCF_000425045.1. Taxonomy (GTDB): domain Bacteria; phylum Bacillota; class Negativicutes; order Acidaminococcales; family Acidaminococcaceae; genus Acidaminococcus; species Acidaminococcus intestini. Next base: position 64,121 of record NZ_AULA01000001.1, read on the forward strand.
TACCAGCTGCCAAATGGATAGGGGCAGGCGCCACAGGTCATCATCATGATGGTAGCCAGCAATGAGCATCTTGGGATGCCACGTATGGATGCTTTCCGCACCACCCAAAAGGGCCTCTTTTTCCGCGCCTTCCACATCCATCTTGATATAGGTGACGCGCTCCTTCCCCACGATTTCATCAAGGCTTACCCCTTCCGTGACGGTTTTTCCCGTCTGCGCAAGATAGGACATCCTGCCGCCCTTGGCAGCGAGCGGCAAAGAGGTCATCCCGCTCCAAATAGCCTTTTGATGGAGGGCGCATTTGCGAATCTGCTGGGATTCCACAAAGATCCGCAGTTTCTTAAAGTTCTTCGGGTCCGGCTCTACGGCATCCAGATGCTCATATTGACCATCCGTAAGGGCAAGGAACTCCCGCAGTGTATCGCCGTTATAGGCGCCAAGATCCACATAGCGTTCCCGGTCGGACCAGGAAAAAAGGGTCAAAAGATCGTCCCACCGCCGTGAGACCCCTTCCAGATAGGTCAGTTTCCCGCTGAGTTTATAGTCAAGGATATCGCAAAAAACACGGCGGCTCTTGCTGTCGGCAAGGCGTTCATAGACAGCTTCCAGTTCCGTTTCATGGGCAAGGAGCCAAGCCGGCGAGACCACTGATTCATCGCCAAATAAAGGCAGATGGGGTGCGTAGGTCTCATGCTGACGGCTGATGGCAAAAAAGCGGGCAAGGATCTCAGGCCGCTCGCTAGCAAAGGCAATGAGCACGATGGCGTCCGGATAGGCCGCGTGAACCTTGGCGTAGGTCAAGACGGGAAACCCCCGGAAAACCTGCCCCCGGACAAATTCATCGCTGGCAAAGACGGCATTGACGGGAATATCCAATCGGTCCAAGCGATCAAGAATGGCATCCGCCCCATTTCCCATGCCATAAAGGACGATGGGACGCGTCTGCTTTTTCAGGTACTGCCAAAGGGTTTCATGTTCTCGTAAAGGCACCATGGTGAGTCCTCCTTAGGCTGCTTTTTTAAGAGGCGGATGGATACTGACTGCTTTTTGCGCCTTTTGCCGATCAGCCGCAGCTGCCGCCCATTTCTGGAGCTGTTCCGTAATGCGCATCGCTCCATCACTGAGGCTTTCTCCCAGCGCGCGGTCACTGTCATAAAAACGCAGGATGCGGATATCCTCATAATAGATATCACTTGAGCGGTCGCTGTCAATGGAAATGAAATGAGTCCCGTCCACAGGGCCTCTCTTTTCGACCAGATACAGGGCCCCTGCCATGAGGCGGGCCCGATAAAGGGGCTTATCATAGCCATTGGCTTTGCTGAATGTATAGGAAAACGCCCCATCAGATACAGTGGCACTGCCATCTGCATTTTCCGTTACTTTTTCCGGCAGATGAAGGGCGTCCACCTCTTTGAGGGCAGCTTTAAGACGGGCTTCCGGTTCTGGATGGGATGAATAAAGACCATACTCGGGATTGCCATAATCCTTGGCAAGGTCTTCGAGTTTTGCCATCGTAACGGCAGCACCATAGGGATTGAAGCCAGCTTCTTTCACAAGACGGAAGCCCTCCTGATCGGCTTCCCGCTCATCTCCCCGACTGTAGCTTGCCATGAGGGCCGAACTGACCGTGGAAGCAAGGGCCAGTCCTGCGCCAGGATCCCCGCTGGCCGCGCCAGCAAGGATGGTAAGAAGGGACAGGGCCATCTGTTTTTCAATCTGATGGACGGTATGGCGCTTTTCAATGTGGCCAATTTCATGGCCCAAGACAGCGGCAAGCTCATCATCACTGGTCATGGTATCCACAAGGCCCTTATAGACATAGATGAAGCCGCCGGGACAAGCAAGAGCATTGACGTCCTGTGTATTGAGGACTTTGAAGGTATAGGGAATCTGCCGCGTCGAATGAGCGGCAAGGGCTTTTCCGATGCGGTCGATGCGGCTTGCCACTTCATCATCCTGATAGAGTCCATATTGGGCTTCCAGGGCTTTTCCCGCCCTTTCCCCCATTTCAATTTCCTGTTTTTCACTGATCATAGCCGCTTGGGCCGTCGGGACAAAAGAAAGTCCAAAAACAAGGCAAAAAAGAAGCAGGATCTTTTTCATCATCGAGGTGTCCTTTCCTAGGTTCTTCCCCTATTATACACGACGAAAGGGCAAGCGTCATGATTTGTCCTTTTTTCTTCACAAACCGGGCCGGGCCCCTTTTTTTGCCTCCCAAAGTAGGCTATACTAAGGAAAGCAGTTCCATTCCATAAAAAGAGGTCATGACCATGAAATCCTTTTGTCTTACCTTATCCGCGTTTTTTGTTGCCTTGGGAACCCTTACGGCGGGTCTTTTCTATATCCCCGTCGGCGTCAGCAAATGCTTTCCCATGCAGAGCCTTATCAACTGCCTGGCTGGTGTCCTGATAGGTCCCAAGAAAGCCGCTATTGTGGCCTTTCTCATTGCCCTTTTGCGCAATCTATTGGGGACCGGCTCCCTTCTGGCTTTTCCAGGAAGCATCGTCGGGGCGTACCTTGCAGGAATGTTCTTTACCCGCACAAAAAAAGAGGGAGCTTCCCTTCTGGGTGAAATGATCGGTACGGGTCTTGTTGCCGCGCTCATCGCCTCGTTCATGAGTACCTACCTCATGGGAAAGACCGTACCCTTTTACTTTTTTGTCATTCCCTTTGGCATGAGTGCCTTAGGCGGTGCCCTGCTAGCGGGACTCATCATGAAGTCACCCCTGATGACGGCCGTAAAAAAAAGATTAGAAAAATGAGCTTGGGCCCTAGAATAACGACCCGGACAAGCGGCTGCCGTTCCTTTTTATTGATGAAACCATAAAACCACAACAGACGAAGAAAGGGCTTCGAAGAGATGATTGGCTCATTTTTTCACAGCCCTTTTCTTTTTTCCATGTACAGAAAGGATGGGTATCATGCGTTTTCTCCACACATCGGACTGGCATCTGGGGCGCATCTTTCATGGCCTTCATCTCCTTGAGGACCAGATGGCGGTCCTTGGCGAGCTTATGAGCATCATCAGGGAGGAAAAGATCGATGCCCTCTTCATTGCAGGCGATATCTATGACCGCTCCGTCCCGCCCACGGAAGCCGTACGCGCCCTTGATGAAATCCTCGTCCAACTCATCCTTGGAGAAAAGATCCCGACCGTCATCATTGCAGGCAATCATGACAACCCTGACCGGCTTAATTTTGGCAGGGCCCTGTTTGCGTCGGAAAACCTCTTTATCACAGGGCCTGCAAGTGCCAAGCCAAAACCGGTCATCCTTTCCGACAAAACAGGTCCCATCTACGTGGCCCCGCTTCCCTACTGCGAGCCCCTTACGGCAACGGAGCTTTCGGGGGATAAAAAGACCACCCACGAAGCTGCCCTTTCCTGGCAGATTGCAGGGATTCTTTCGGAAATCCCGCAGAAGTCACGCAAGATTGCCCTGTCCCATACTTTTGTCACGGGGGCGCAAGTCACCCCTGACTCGGAGCGGCCCCTTGCTGCCGGTGGCTCCAGTTCGGTTGCCCTTTCCTTATATGACGCTTTCCACTATACAGCCCTGGGCCATCTCCATGCCCAGCAGCGCCTGTCAGACCGGGCCTTTTACTGCGGGTCCCTCATGAAATATTCCTTTTCTGAAGTAAGCCAGAAAAAAGGGGTCATCATCGTCGACATGGACGCAGCAGGAAATGTCACGACAACCCCGCTTGTACTCACGCCCCCTCATGAGCTCTCTGTCCTCAAGGGGCGCTTTGAGGACCTTTTGACTCATCCCCGTCTGGAAGAAAGGGAGAATTACCTTAAGATCGTCCTCACGGACAGTACGCCTGTCCTTGACCCCAAAAGCCGCCTGGAAGCCGTCTATCCCCATATCCTGCAGCTGGGGTATGAAGGACTTTCCAAAGAAAAGAAAGAAGATCCGGCTAGGCAGCGCAAGAACCTTACGGAAGTAGAACTTTTTGAACACTTTTTTGAAACCATTCAGAAACGGTCTATGGATGACAGGGAACAAAGCCTCCTTGCCGAGGTCCTTGACGAAACACGACGCGAAGGGAGGAACGCCTGATGAAACCAAGACGACTCATGATGCAGGCCTTTGGGCCCTATGCGGACAAGGAAACCATTGATTTTACAGTCCTTAAGAATCATCAGCTCTTTCTTATCACCGGTCCCACGGGAAGTGGCAAGACGACCATCCTTGATGCCATGACCTTTGCCCTTTATGGAACCGCCAGCGGCGACCTGCGGGAAAACCGCTCCTTACGGAGCGACTATGCGTCCCCCAAAGTAAAAACCGAGGTCCAGCTTGTTTTTACGAACCAGGATCGCACCTATGAGGTGACAAGGACGCCGGAACAGGAACTTGTAAAACAGCGCGGCGAAGGAACGCGGAGCGTTCCTGCCGGAGCTTGCCTTGTTGAAATCGATGATAAGGGGGAACGCACGCTCCTTGCGTCAAGCTACGGCGCCGTCACAAGGGAAGTAGAAGCCATCTTAGGCTTCAAGGCGGCCCAGTTCCGTCAGCTCATGGTCCTTCCCCAAGGTGAATTCCGCCGTTTCCTCATGGCCGATTCCAAAGAGCGCCGCATCATCTTGGAGACCCTCTTCAAGACCCAAGCCTACCGAAAACTGGAAGAAGCCCTCGACGCGCGGGCAAAGGCCCTCAAAAAAGACTACGAAGAAACAGCCGCCCAAAAGACTCATCTGCTGGAACAGGCCCAAACCGCGTCCCTGGAAGAACTGGTCCAGGTGCTCAGCGAAAATAAGCGCCTATTGAAGGAAAAGGAAAAAGAAGCCGCAAAAGCCAATGCCGTCCTTAAAAAAGCGACAGCAGCCCTTGAAGGGGCAAAAAAGCAGCAGGTCCTCTTTGCCTCCTACGAAGCGGTCTGTGCGCGCCGCAAAGCCCTTGAAAAAAAAGAAGGGTCCATCGAAAGTCTGAAAAAGAAGCTGAAACTCCTTGATGAAGCACAAAAACTCCACGCCCCTTATGACAGGGCCTGGCAAAGCCTCAATCGGGCGCGTCAGGCGGAAGCTCTCGAAAAAGAAGCGGAAAAGGACCATGGGCGCGCCCTTTTAGAAGTCACGGCTCGTTCCCAAAAAGCAGCAGGCACCAATACGGCCCTGCTCCAAGAAGAAGTAGCCCGGGCGCGGGAAGAACTGGCCCGCATGAGGGCAGTTTCAGGCGAAATGGTCCGCCTTGCTGGAAGTCTTGAAAAGGGGAAACCATGCCCCGTCTGCGGCTCCCTCACCCATCCCCATCCAGCTACCCAGACCCAGGAAGAAAAGGCCCGTCTGCAAAAAGAGCAGCACGATCTTGAAGAAAAAATCGCGGCCCTGAAAAAAGAACAAGACGCCCTTGAAAAGGCCCAAGGTGCGCTGAAAAAAGCAGCCGGCAGCCTGGAAACGGCAAAGCGTTCCGCAAGGGAAGCCCATCAAGCGCTCAATCAGGACAAAGAGTCCTTCAAAAAGGCTCTTGAAGCCTCTTCTTTCCCCGATCAGCCCGCCTTTCTTGCCGCCCATCATGACCTTGCCCAAAAAGAGGCCATGCAAGAAGAAGTGACCCGTTTTGAAGCGCAGAAAGCCAGCACGGAAGGGGAACTGAAGATCCTTCAGAACGAAATCAGAGGGAAGGAAAAACCCCTGTTGGCGCCATTTGAAGAAAAGGAAAAGGCAGCCCGCAGCTATTATGAAGCCCTGGCAACACAACGAGGTGCCCTTGGCGAGCGCATCGCCCGCGAGGAAAAGGAAAGGGATGCCCTGAAAAGCCTTGAAGAAAAAATTGCAAAACTCCAGGACGACTATGGTCCTATCGGCCTTCTTGCGGCCACAGCAAAGGGGCAAAACAGCGAGAACCTGTCCTTTTCTGCCTACGTTCTCCAATCCATCCTCGACGCTGTTCTCAAGGCAGCCAACCTGCGCCTTTCGTCCATCAGTGAAGGCCGTTATACCCTCTATCGCCGGGAAGGCATATACGATGCCCGGAAGGAGCAGGGACTCGACCTGGAAATCCTTGACGCGTACACGGGACAGGCACGGTCCGTCCATACCCTGTCAGGCGGGGAAAGCTTCTTCACCTCCCTTTCCCTTGCCCTTGGTCTTTCAGATGTCCTTGAGTCCTATGCCGGGGGGCTTCATCTGGATACCATCCTGGTCGATGAAGGCTTTGGTTCCCTTGATCCGGAAACCCTAGACAAAGCCATGAACACGCTCATGGACCTCCAGAAAGGGGGCCGCCTTGTCGGCATCATTTCCCACGTGGCAGAGCTCAAGGAACGGATTCCCGCCCAGCTCATCGTCACGGGCGGGGTTATGGGGTCCCATGCTTCATTCCGGGTCTAGCCCGTTTCATGGGGGTGGGGAAAGACCCCCTCTCCCCCTTTTTTCTTGACAAAAGGACAATGATTCGGTATTATTTATTTGCGTGTGCAAGCAATTTAAAAATTCATTCATTGTTAAAGGAGAAATTTCTTATGACCACTGAACTCAGTAAGCTTCCAGTTCCTGACCGGGCAGAACGCAATGCCTTTTTCCCTTCCGAATACTCCCTGAGCGTCTATACAAGCAAGGTCACCGATTTCAAGGGATACGGCGGCATCACCCCCTATGAAGGGCCCACCAAAAAAATCCTTGTTGTCGCAAGTGATGAACGCTACGTCCTTACGAAAAAGGATAATTTCTTTTCCACGGGGAACCATCCTGTTGAGACCCTGCTCCCCATGATGCATCTCGCCCATGCGGGTTTTGAAATCGAGGTAGCTACGCTCTCCGGAAATCCGGTCAAATTGGAGCAATGGGCCATGCCGACAGAAGACAAGGCTGTCATGGGCTACTATGACAGCATCCTGCCAAAGTTCAAGGAACCTAAACGCCTGTCTGACATCATTGGCGAAGTAACAAAACCTGAGAGCTGCTATGTCGGAGCCTTCTTTCCAGGCGGCCATGCAGCCCTTGTAGGACTACCGTTCAGCCTCGACGTCAAACGCGTCCTTTTGTGGGCCATGAAGGAAAACAAGGTCCTGATTTCCCTCTGCCATGGACCGGCGGCCTTTCTTGCTGCGGCCATTGATGAAAAACCGGAAGATTATCTCTTCAAAGGGTTTGATATGGAAGTCTTCCCCGATGCCCTTGACGAAGGGGCCAACCAGGACATTGGCTACATGCCGGGGTGCCTCCGCTGGCTTCTTGCCGCAAGCCTCGAAAAGCTTGGGGTCCATCTCCTCAATTCCGACATTACAGGGGCCGTCCATGTGGACCGCAATGTAATCACCGGTGACAGTCCCCTTGCTGCCAATAAGCTCGGTCTTGTGGCAGCAAAAGAGCTGGTCATCCGCATGAAGGCATAAAGCTATGGCAACGTTAGCAGATTGGCTTAGCTTCCGCTGCCGCCATGAAGAAATCAAGAAAGCCCTTGAAAAAACCCTTCTTGAGTGTGAGCACAGTGTAAGCCTCAACGAATTCTACACCCTCTACTTTTTAAGTAAAAGTGAGGATAAGGCCCTTGCCATCCAGGACCTTTCCCAGAAAGTCGGACTCAGTCCCAGCGCCACAAGCCGCATGCTCCAGCAGTTTGAGCACTCCTGCGGCGTCATTATGCGCACCACCTGTAAGACAGATAAGCGGTCCACCTTCATCCATCTGACGCCTCTTGGGACAAAACGTCTTGCCATTTTCCTAAAGGCCATTGACCCCGTTCTTAAGCGCTACGATGCGGACCTTACAGCCCTCAAAAAATCATGATTCAAAGGGCCCTGCCGGGAATCATCTCTTGGCAGGGCCCTTTTACTGCTAGTTTTGAATTGTAGGGTGTGCGTTGTCAGTTGTTACGGGGAGGGTAAAGAAGAAGCTTGTCCCTTCCCCCACCTTGCTTTCGGCCCAGAGTTTTCCGCCATGGCTTTGGACTAGCTGACGGGCCAGGGCAAGGCCGATGCCGCTGCCGCCGCTCTGGCGGTTCCTCGAGGTTTCACCGCGGTAGAAATACTGGAAAAGGTGCAGCAGCTTATCGGGCGGAACGCCGTCCCCCGTATCCCGGATTTCCGTAAGGAGATAGGCGTTTTTCCCATCCATCTGGCTAACTGCGGAAATAAAGAGGGCGCGCCCCTGTGGGACATAACGCACAGCGTTGCCCAATAAGTTATAGATGACCTGGTTCATGCGGTCCCGGTCAAACAGAAGATCCGGAAGAGAATCTTCAAGGGACAGGGTCACGGACAGCTTTTTTTCTTCAAAAAGGGGTGCCATCATGGCGACGGCTTTTTTGATGAGCACGACTAGGTCTCCTTTTTCCTTATGGAGCTCCAGTTGCCCCACTTCGGCAAGGGATAGGTCCCGCAGGTTCTGGATCAGGCGCCCCATGCGCAGGGCTTCGTCTTCCATGGAAAGAAGACGTTTCTTGTCAAGGGGAAACACATCGTCAATCATGCCTTCAAGATTGCTGCTGATGATAGCAAGGGGGGTCCGCAGTTCATGCGCCATATTTGCAAAAAGCTGCCGTCTTCCTTTTTCCGCTTCATCGAGGGCGCGGGCCATTTCATTGAAAGTCTCCGTAAGAAGCCCGACTTCGTCATAAAAATAAACCGGAACGTGCTGGTCATAGCGGCCTTTCTTGATGGATCGAGCCGCCTGCGTAAGGTCCTTAAGAGGACGCAGGGCTTCCCGCACCATGAGAAAGCAGATCAAGGCACTTAACAGGGCCATGCCAAAGCCCAGCCAAAAAAGGCTGCTATGGACGGAAGACAGATAGACAGTTTCAGCCGGTCCATGCATCATGCCGTGCATGCCTCTTGCTTGCCCCATCATATGGGATGAATTATATAGGTATTGGGAAAAATGGGCATCCATCTGGAACTTTGTAAGAAACATCATGGCCCCAATGGTCACAAGGAGCAAGACAAGGACCATGACGGTCAAACGAAAAGCAAGGCTGTTTTTATGCTTCATGGTTCGCTCCCTGGAATTTATAGCCAACTCCGTAAACGGTCACAATATAGATTGGTTGGGACGGATCCGGTTCCAGCTTCTTTCTGAGGTTCCGGATATGGGTATCAATGGTCCGTTCCGCACCTTCGTAATAGGCGCCGCCCATGGCCTTTTCCAAGAGCTGCATGCGGTTAAAGACACGATCCGGTGCAGAGGCAAGGATATCAAGCAGGCTGAATTCCGTTGGGGTAAGGGAAATCCACGCCTTTTTCCGGCGTACTTCAAAACGTTCCTTATCAATGAATAGGTCCCGGATCTCGTAGGAAACGACCTGGCTGAGGACTTCCCCGCGGCGGCGCCGGAGAAAGCTTTTTACGCGGGCAATCAGTTCCCGTACATGAAAAGGTTTTACCACATAATCATCAGCCCCCAAATGGAGCCCAACGAGCCGGTCGGCTTCATCGTCCTTGGCAGAAAGGAAAATGATAGGAATATCTGTAAATTGCCGCGCCCTGCGGCAGACTTCAAAGCCATCGATTCCGGGCATCATGATGTCAAGGACCATGATATCGGGATGATCTTCCTTGAGGCGCTTGAGGGCTTCCCCCCCATCGCGGGCCAGATAGACAGTAAACTGCTCGTCCTTGAAATAGGAAAGAAGGACGCTGAGAAGCTTCTCATCATCATCAGCAATGAGTATGGAATTTGCAGGCATCGTGCCACCTCCTTCAGTGCCTGTAATGATAGCATAGGATGGAAAAAAAGAAAATGACCCTTCCCTCGTAAGCCTAGAGAGAAGGGTCGATTCCCAAAGGGATCAGTTGTTATTTTGGTTCTGGTACTGCCAGCCCGGGCAGCCGCCATAGTTTCCATTGCCACCACGATACCCACCCCAACAATAGGGAGCGCGATCAGTCTGCGCCGTGTTGTTAGACGCTGGGCTTTCTGCAGCAAGGACACTGTAGGTCGGAATGGCAAATAGGGTCAAGAGGGCCAGAATCATAATTTTTTTCATCGCTTCCATCTCCTTTCTGCTTCTCCTATATTGTAGCAGATGTCCTTGATCAAGGGGTGGAGAAAATGTGAAGATAATGTCAAGATGGATCAATCAAAAGAAAGGGCCATGAAAAAACGACGTCCTCATTTTCCCATGGCCCCCGGCCTTAATGATTTTGGGCAATAACCTTAAAGAGCGTCCCCACAACGAGGATGGACAAAGAAAGAAGAAGGACAGTCCCCCACTCCCCTAAGGTAAGCGGTACGACTCGCAGTACGCGGCCGCCTACATAGGTCATGATGACCTGAATGACGATGATCATGGCATTGATTTCGATGAAGCCCCGATTCTTTGTGAGGTGATCGAAAAGATTGACAGAATCAACACGCACATTGAACGCGTTCATGACGGCAAGGAACACATAGGTGCAGAAAAATCCCGTATAAAGGGGCAGTGCTTCTGCATGGGGCCGGAAAAGATCCTTCAAGGGCCCCCACAAGAACAGCATCAGACTGAGAAGAGTCGTGTAAGCCCCGCCCAGGATGATCTTCGTCAGCATGGACGAGCTGACAATGGGCGCACTCCGCTCCTTTGGTGCTTCCTCCAAATACCGGTCAAGGGCAGGCTCGCCGCCAAAAGCAAGGGCTGCCAAGGTATCCATGATGAGGTTGATCCACAGGATCTGGATGATGGTCAGCGGCTTTTCAATTCCTAAGAAAGGCGCCAGCAGGTTGATGGCTACAGCCGAGAAATTGATGCTCAGTTGGAAGACAATGAAGCGGCAGATGGAGTTGTAAATGGTCCGTCCGTAAAGAATGGCCTGCTTGATGGATAAGAAGTTATCATCAAGGATCACAATATCGCCGGCTTCCTTGGCAACTTCCGTGCCGCTGCCCATGGCAAAGCCCACATCGGCTTTTTTAAGGGCCGGCGAATCGTTGACACCGTCTCCGGTCATCCCCACGACAAGTCCCATTTCCTGCCCAATCCGGACAAGGCGGGATTTATCCATCGGAAGAGCTCGGGCCACAACACGTAGATGGCGAAGGGATTCCCGCACCTGTTGGTCAGAAAGGCGGGAAAGATCATCACTGGTCCAGACAATATCGGTATCTTCCTTCAGAATGCCTGCATCGCGGGCAATGGCCATGGCCGTTTCCCGGCGGTCACCGGTAATCATGACAACCTGGACACCGGCGCGTTGGACTTCCTTGATGGCCTTTACGGCTTCTGGGCGGACATCATCACGGATACCGACGATGCCGACAAGAATCAGCCCGTTTTGAGGGACCTTTTCACCGGCAATCGCCCCTTCACGGATGAAAAGTCCCAACATGCGGATGGAGTCCTTGGCATAGCCCACCATGGTTTCATCAAGGGACTTTTTCATGTCCCCCGTAAGGACGGCTTTCTTTCCTTCTGCGTCAAGGTACTGGTCAGCGGCGGGAAGGAGTTTTTCCGGAGCCCCTTTGACAAGGCACAGATCATAGGTCCCCGTCACATGGGCCCAGGAATATTTATTGGTACTGTTAAAAGGTACAAAATGGGTCCGTGTCACACCAAGATCCGTCTTATAGCCTTCCATATAAGCGCTCAGGGCCGTTTCCGTCATGTTCCCGCCAATGATCTTGCCCTCTTCGTTCACAGCAGCTGACGTATTGATGACACAGTTGGCATAAGTGGCCTTGCGGAGCATTTCCGGAAGAGCCGTAAATTCTGTGTAGACCGTGCCATCGCCGGCAAGAAACGTGACAACAGTCAGTTTTCCCTTGGTAATGGTTCCTGTCTTATCTGTAAAAAGCAGGTTCAGGCTGCCCGCCGTTTCGATTCCTACAAGTTTGCGGACAAGGACATTATCCCTGAGCATCTTGCGCATGTTGAGGCTCGAAACAAGGGCGACCATAAGGGGAAGCCCTTCAGGAACGGCCATGACGATGATGATGACACCGAGGATGACGGCCTGAACCAGATCCTGGACGAGGGCGCCGCCGCTTGTGAGGTACGCGCCAAGACTCGGGGCCTGCAGCATCTTATGGATCATGACGGCAAGGGCAATGAAGACCCCGCCCAGATACCCGATGCGGCTGATGACGGCAGCCAGGATGCGCAGTTTGTGCTTGAGCGGGGTTTCCCGTTCATTGTCCTTGAGTTCCTGTGTCAGTTTTCCATAAACGGACAGATCCCCAATGCAGTCAGCCCGCATAATGCCTTCACCCTCAAGGACGACGGAACCGCGGTAGACGGCATAGGTCTGGAGAAAATCGACTTTTTCCGGGTCAAGGATAAGGGAAGGATTCCCCGGAATCTTAGGAGCTTCTTCACTTTCCCCGTTGAGGACGGACTGGTCCACCTTGAGGGTGCCGGCGAGCATGACCCCATCGGCAGGGACCTTATCACCCGCCTGGAGGATGATGGCGTCTCCCTTTACGATATCGGCAATGCCTACTTCCTGGGGCTCCCCATCCCGATAGACCTTGCAGAAAATCCGAGAGGCTTCTTCCTGGAGTTTCTGAAAGGCGTTTTCGTTGGCATATTCCGAATAGGTGCTGACAAGAGTCGCCAGAAGGATGGCAAGAAAGATTCCCACCGTTTCCAGCCAGTCTCCATGTCCCGTATAGACAAAGATGATATTGATGACAAGGGCGGCCGTGAGGATCCGGATCATGGGATCTTTGAGGTTAGCGGCAAACTTTTGCCAGAATGTCTCCTTGGGAGGACGGGACAGTTCATTGCGTCCATACTGGGCACGCGAGGCTTCTGCTTCCTGAGTGGTCAGACCATACTTTTGCGACAAGGCAGCATCGCTCCTTTCTTTATATTGTTTGATTATATCATGTTTCAAGGAATAACGGGGAAATTCAGAAAAAGAGTTTACAAATTCTATACAAAAACGAAAAGGCCGATGGATAAATCGTTCCATCGGTCTTAGCAAAGGATTCCTACCGGATGAGGTAAGGCAGGGAGATCTTGGCAAGTCCCAAGAAGATGAAGAAGCCGCACACATCCGTAAAGGTCGTGATGAAAATGCTCGAGGCAACAGCGGGATCGGCATGACAGGCTTTAAGGACCACTGGGATGACAAAGCCAACAAAAGCCGCAATCATCATGTTGGCCACCATGGCCACAAGGATGATGACGCCCAAATAAGGATTGCCATACATGTAGGAAACAACAAAGGCCGCAAGGATGCCACAGACCATACCATTCATAAAGCCCACGAAAATGCTTTTCAGGATGCGTTTTTCATTGCCATGAAGCTTGATGTCCCCAATGGCAATGCCGCGAATGACCACAGCCAGGGTCTGGGTAGCCGCGTTTCCGCCCATACCGGCTACAATGGGCATGGAAGCGGCAAGGGCCACGACTTGAGAAATGGTATCTTCAAACATGGAAACCGTGGCGGACGCCAAAAAGGCCGTCACGAGATTGACAAGGAGCCAGGGCAGCCGCATATGGACCGATTCCAGGGCAGAACTGTCCACATCTTCTTCCTTGTTGACACCGCCCAATTTGAGCATGTCTTCCGTATTTTCTTCTTCAATGACATCGATGATATCATCAACGGTGATGATGCCGATGATGCCCATCCGTTTATTGACAACCGGAATGGCGTGCAGGTCGTATTTTGAGACGAGTCTGGCAACGTCTTCCTGGTCCGTTTCCGGTTCAACGGAAATGACATTGTCTTCCATGATGTCCTGCAGGGTATCATAGTTTTGGGCAACAAGCAGTTCCCGCAGTGAAACGGTTCCAACGAGCTGTTTCTTCTCGTTGGTAATATAAAGGATATTGATTTCTTCCGTTTTGGGGGCGATTTCCTTAACTTTTTCCAGCGCCTGGCTCACCGTCAGTGTATTGCGCATGGAAATGAATTCCGTCGTCATGATCCCTCCGGCGCTCGTTTCCGAGTAACCGAGGAGGTTCCTGATGACCGTTTGGTCACCGCTTTTCATGAGCTTCAACAGTTCCTTACGGCGGTTGACGGGCATATTGCCCAGGATATCGACGATATCGTCCTTTGACATGAACTGGAAGACAGCGAGGATGCGGTCCAGGTCAAGGAGCTTCATGATCCGTATCTGCAGATCCTCTTCTGCCTGTTCCACGATTTCGGCCAGCTGCTCAGCCGTGACCAAACTGTTTAAAAAGAGGATGTCGCTGTCAGAGACCTCTTCAAGGGCAATGGCAACGTCTATAGGGTGGGCTTCCTCCAATAAGGTTGTTACCGCGTCACGATCCTTGCGGTCAAGGGCTGTCGTAAGGTCGTTTTCCACTTGCTCTTCCAAAAGTTCCTGATTGGCTTCATTCTGAGCCGCGACTTCTGAACCCATTTCTTCATGCTTCTCCATCCCTGAAGTGCCTCCCTTTCCTCGGTATTCTGCTGGGAAAATGTCTTTCCCTCTGCCGTCCAGTACGGCTTTCCCCTAGGGGATCTCAGCGTTTTCCTAGAACCACGGTATCTGACACGAGCCACCCCACGGCCCCGTCAAAGCGAATGACAAGATTATAGGTCTTACCTTCGGTTTCATTGCGGCTCTGATTGATGGGCACAAAAAGCGTGCCTTTAGGATAATACCCCATCACGAGGGCGTCCTTGTTAGGTTCGGCAAGGAGTACGGCATTATCCTGGGTCGTCATCATGACAATGCGGGACTGGTGGTAGCGCTGCTCCGTTGTCAGTGCCGCTGCTTCAAGCCGGGGAAGGAATGTGCTTCCCATGACGGTAAAAAGTGCAGTAAGCGCCATGATCATACGTTGTTTCATCGCGTTTTTCCTTCTTTCCTAGACAACCTGAAATAGGTAGAATTTAAGATAGTCCGTTTCGGGCACATTATACAAAATAGGATGATCCGGGGCCTGTTGACGGGCCTCGATTTGGCGCAGGCTCACCTGGGCATCGTGGGCCGCTTCATGAAGCATCTTCACAAAAAGGGCATCTTCCATGAAGTGAGAACACGAACAGGTTGCCAGATACCCACCTCGAGGCAAGAGTTTCATGGCCTTGAGGTTGATTTCCTTATAACCGCGGAACGCACTGCGCACAGTGGAACTTGACTTCGTAAAGGCCGGCGGATCAAGGATGATGAAATCATAGGGAGCATGGCCCTGCGCCTTGAGTTCCGTCAATAGCTCAAAGACATTGGCTTCCCGGGTCGTTACGACATCCACCAAATGATTCCGTAGGATATTTTGCTGGGCCGTCTTCAGGGCCTCACCGGAAATATCGACAGCCGTTACAGAAGCGGCGCCGCCGCGGGCTGCATTCAGGGCGAAAGCCCCTGTATGGGTAAAACAGTCAAGGACATGCTTACCTTTGGCAATACGGGCTACGGCCTGACGGTTATATTTTTGGTCAAGGAAAAATCCAGTTTTCTGTCCATTGACCACGTCAACCATATAGGAAAGGCCATTTTCAACAATGATGGGCATCAGGTCAGCTTCCGTCAGTTCATTTTCCGGAATCTGGGCAATTCCCTTCTTTTCGCTCATACCTTCCAGCTCACGGATCTTGACATCATTGCGTTCATAGACACCTTTGACGCGCTCGCCCATTTCCCGCAGCACGCGCAGGAGAAGGGAAAAGATCTGGTTTTTATGGCGTTCCATCCCAAGGGACAGGACCTGGGCGACAAGGACGTCGTCAAAGCGGTCCACCGTCAACCCAGGAAAGCCATCGGCTTCGCCAAAGATCAGGCGGCAGCAGGCAAAATCCGCACCGGGCAT
Source organism: Acidaminococcus intestini DSM 21505 (assembly GCF_000425045.1). Classification (GTDB taxonomy): domain Bacteria; phylum Bacillota; class Negativicutes; order Acidaminococcales; family Acidaminococcaceae; genus Acidaminococcus; species Acidaminococcus intestini. Next base: position 79,753 of record NZ_AULA01000001.1, read on the forward strand.
AACGGTCTTGCGATAGTCCACGGCATACCGAACGCGGCGCTCAAAAAAGGCCTCGTCAAAGCGGTCATTGGCATTATAGGAAAGGAGGCGGACCCTGATCTTGGAATGGTCATTGTAAAAACCTGTGCCGATGTATTTGCCTTTTTCACTGACAACATCGACAAGACTGCCATTTTCCGGTTTCTCCGATTCCTTGAGGACTTCTCCCTCAAAGACCCACGGATGACCCATACGGGCCCGATTTTCGCCTTTTTTGGTGATTGTAATCTGAATGAAATTGCGCATGGCTTTCTATCCTTCGTTTTTCTTGAATTACTTCCTTATTGTAACATATGAATCGGAGGGATTAAATAAAAATCTCGTAAAAACATGGCCCCATAAAAGAAAAGACTGTCCCTGCCCGCTTTGAAAAGTTCCCTGAATCTAAGGAAAAAAGAAAGCGTCCCTCCATTTGCAGTCACGTGGACATATCAGATATAATAGAAGAATGATTCTGTATTTTTTACGTTAAAGGCAGGCGATTCCCGCAATGGCTCAAGCAAAAACAATGACAAAAGATATGACCCAGGGCAGCATTCCCAAACTGCTTCTTGAATTTGCCCTCCCCTTGATGGTGGGCAACATCTTTCAAATGCTCTACAATACGGTTGACTCCATTGTAGTGGGAAACTTCGTCGGGACAAACGCCCTGGCAGCCGTCAGCTCCACAACGATGGTCACAAATATGTCGGTCTTCTTCTTTAATGGATTTTCCATCGGAGCCACCGTCATCATCGGGAAATATTTTGGTGCCGGCGACCATAAAAAGCTCCACCGTGCCGTAGAAACGACCATGGCAGCGACCTTTTTGCTCTGCCTGCTGTTTACGGCCTTCTTTCTTTCTGCCAATGATTTTATGCTCCGCTTCATGAAAACACCACCCGACATTTTTGGGGAAGCCTCCCTGTATCTGAGAATCTACTTTGCCGGTGTGACAGGCCTGCTCCTTTATAACATGGGAAGCGGCGTTCTCCGCGCCGTGGGAGATACGAAACGACCCCTTTATTTCCTGGTCCTCACAAGCGTCCTCAACATCATCTTGGATCTTATTTTCGTGCTCCAGTTCCATATGGGCATTGCCGGCGTTGCCTATGCAACCATTCTTGCCCAATTCATTTCGGCCGCGGCGACCATGGCGGTCCTTATCCGTACGGATGACATCTACTGTTTCCGTCTTGGGGACCTCTGCCTTGATTGGGGCATTCTTAAGGAAATTTTCTGTGTAGGCCTTCCCGCCGCCATTCAAAGCGTCATCACCTCTTTTTCCAACATTTTTGTCCAGTCCTATATCAACTTTTTTGGTCCCACCACCATGGCCGGATGGGGCTGCTACAACAAGATTGACCAGTTCGTCATGCTCCCCGTCCAGTCCATGGCCATGGCCTCCACCACCTTTGTGGCTCAAAACGTCGGTGCCCAAAAAGACAAGAGAGCCGATGAAGGCACCGTTTCTTCCATTATCCTGAGTCTTGGCATCGTTGGCGTCATAACAACTCTTCTCGTGCTCTTTGCCGATACGGCCCTGCGCCTTTTTACAAGCGACGAAGGCGTAATCCTGTCGGGAGTCGATTTTATCCACGTGAACCTCTTTTTCATGCTCTTTAACTGCGTGAACCAGGTCCTTGCCGGCGCCCTCCGCGGCCGCGGGGATTCAGTTGCGCCAATGGTCATCATGCTCTTTTCCTTTGTCCTCATCCGCCAGATTTACCTTTTTGTCATGAGCCGCTTTATCAGCAATACGCCTCTTACCATGGGTTTTGGCTACCCCGTGGGCTGGATGACCTGCTGCCTTCTTGAAGTGGCTTACTTCTATTTGTTCTGGAAACATCGGCCGCGGTAAGGGGCCTTTTTTTTCTTTATTTTACTCAGCCCAAAAAACAAGCTGATTTGATGAAGTACGTATGTCCATTGCTTTGAGAAAGATTAATCTGAAGCAATGGGCTCATGGCCTCTCGTACAACAGTGCCCTTCACGGTTGGGGATAGCTATCGCCTGGGCGCTTTCTTTCCTAACCTTCCCTTTTTTTAGTCGCTGCAGAAATCGCGCCGAGTAAATGCAGTTACTTGCCATCCTTGCTTGAGAAATGATTCTTTTGAGAGCAAGGATGGCATGACGATTCGCAAGAAATTACCTACCACAATCTCATATTAAAGTCGCCCGAAAGATGCCTTCGGCGAGCAAGCCACTTCTTGAAATTTTTTCGGATGATCCAGGAAACCTTTTTCGCCTACGGCCCATATCGATCCATCTGCATTGTCAAACGCGGCAGGCTTCCTAGAAGTACCCAAATCTTGTACGACGTCATCAGCCTGCTTCGCGTTTTTCCTAGCATCCGGGCCAATCTGGAACCATATTTGAAAATGGTAAATGGAAAAAGGCAACGGCCTTGAAGGGTAAGGCCCAACAAAAAGCAGGCTGGAAAGAAAGGCAGCCTCCTTTCTTTCCAACCTGCTTTTACTTTTACTTAGAAGCGGTCTACCAGTTTATAGCCCTTCCCCATGAGGAACGTTTCCGTTTCTGCTTCATCGGTCTGCATCACCACAATAGGATTCGATGTCTTGCGGTCAAAGGAGATATAAAGATAGCGGATATTGACATTGGCCTGGTTGAGGCTGTCTAAGATCTTGTTCAAGGTTCCAGGGGCATCAGAGGCCATATCGACAGCAATGACAAAATCAATGCGGCACTGATAGCCGGCCTTGGTAAGCAGGTCCTTGGCCTTATTCGCATCATCTACGATGATGCGAACAATGCCAAATTCCGCACTGTCTGTTGCCAACATGGTATAGATATTGATCCTACCTTTTGCCAATTCGTCCGTCATCCTGCCCAAGGCACCCTTGGCATTGGCGGCAAAAATAGAGATTTGTTTCAGCATGAATATACGCTCCCCTCTCAGCCTTGGACGCGGCCGGCCAGTTCCTTGATGAGGGCTTCCGTCTTTTCCCAGCCCAGGCAGGGATCGGTGATGGATTTCCCGTAGACACCTTCTTCAATGGACTGACTGCCATCTTCCAAATAGCTTTCAATCATGATTCCTTTGACCAGCTTTCGAAGATCCGGATTCATATGGCGGCTGTATAGAACATCATTTGCAATGCGAACCTGTTCCAGGTATTTTTTCCCTGAATTGGCATGGTTGGCATCGATAATGACCGCTGGATGGGAAAGGCCCCGCTTTCCATAGGATTCATGGAGACGGACCAGGTCTTCGTAATGATAGTTGGGCAGACTCCGGCCAAACTGGTCCACATAGCCGCGCAGGATAGCGTGAGCGAGCGGATTGCCCTTGGTCCGCACTTCCCAGCCTCGGAAAAGGAACTGCTGCTCATGCTGGGCCGCCGCAATGGAATTGAGCATAACGGAGATGTCTCCACTGGTAGGATTCTTCATCCCCACAGGAATGCCCACACCGCTTGCAATCATGCGATGCAGCTGATCTTCGACAGAACGGGCCCCAATGGCAGCATAGGAAATCAGGTCCGACAGATAGCGATGATTTTCCGGGTAAAGGATTTCCTCGGCACAAGTAAAGCCCGTTTCCCGAATAACCCGTTCATGCATCTTGCGGCAGGCAAGAATCCCCTTGAGCATGTCCTCCCCACCGTGGGGATCGGGCTGATGAAGCATACCTTTATAGCCAACACCAATGGTGCGCGGTTTATTGGTATAGACGCGGGGAATGAGGAAAAGCGTCTCCTTGACTTCTTCTTGGACGCGGGCAAGGCGCGTGCAGTACTCGGTGACCGCGTCTTCGTTATCAGCAGAACAAGGTCCAATGATGAGAAGGAACCGGGCATCCTTTCCTGTCAGGATGTCCCGGATTTCCTGATCCCGACGCGTTTTGATCTGATAAAGGCCCGGATCCACAGGGTGCTCCATTTTAAGCTCCTGAGGTGACGGCAATTTACGGATGAACTCCATTTCAAGTTCCATAGAAAGCCTCCCTGAAAAAAGTTGGACGTATTATACCATATCTATGAAAAAGATTCATGAATCTGTCCCTAAGAGGTTGTTGTCCCCCACTTTCCGACCCGAGAATGTAACCATTGTTCCAAAAAAGTCACCCCCACTGCGGAAAGGTTCCGCAATGAGGGTTCACTCTTTTATACGATAAGGCCTCCACTCGGTCTTAGAAAGCCGGGATCACAGCGCCTTTATACTTTTCTTCAATGAATTTCTTGACTTCCGGGCTCGTCAAGGCTTTTTTCAGGGCCTGAATTTCCTTGCGGTTTTCATCGCCCTTTCGAACGGCGACGATATTGGCGTAAGGTGAATCCTTCGGTTCGATGAATAGGGCATCCTTCGTCGGATTCAGCTTAGCTTCCATTGCGAAGTTGGAATTGATGACGGCAAGGTCCACATCATCCAAGGTGCGGGGCAGCATCGCAGCTTCTGCTTCGGTGATCTTGAGGTTCTTCGGATTTTCCACGATATCCCCGACCGTTGCCGAAATGCCGACGCCATCCTTTAGTTTGATGAGGCCTGCTTTAGCAAGGATATTGAGGGCACGGCCGCCGTTGGTCGGATCATTCGGGATTGCGACTTTGGCCCCGTCGGGAACGCTCTTGATGTCTTTCAGTTTCTTGGAATAGACCCCCATCGGTTCGATATGAACGGCAACAAGGTTCACCAGGTCAAGCTTACGGTCAGCAGCAAACTTCTTCAGATAGGGTTCATGCTGGAAGAAGTTGGCGTCAATTTCCTTGTCGTTCAAGCTGAGGTTCGGCTTGACGTAATCCGTAAATTCAATAATCTGGAGATCGATGCCATCCTTGGCAAGGAGCGGTTTGATCTCATTTAGGATTTCCGCGTGCGGAACCGGCGTGGCACCGACTTTCAGCACGACTTTCTTGTCACTGCTTTGGGCTGCTTCTTTCTTTTCACCGCTGCATCCGGCAACAAGTGCGCCGAGGGCGAGGAGGCCAGCGAGGGCCCAAACTGTTTTCTTCATTGTCATCAACATCCTTTCAGTGGTCCCCGTCTGGGGCTTTGTCTGCATTATGATGTGATTATACCGTTATGCATGAAAAGGCACAAATACATATAAGTTATGTCTTGTTATGCATTCCAGTTATGGAGAACTCGTTCAGCCGCTTCCTTCTCGATATCCTGCACTTCCCGTTTCAGGCGGGCAATGCCCGCACTCATGGCCACTTTTGCCACAGCGCCGGCAATAGCCGGTACAATACGGCGGTCAAACGCTCCGGGGACAACGTAGTCCTCGCGCAGTTCATCCTCAGGAATGAGGCCGGCAATGGCACGAACGGCAGCCACCTTCATCTCTTCCGTAATGGCAGAGGCGCGGACAGCGAGGGCCCCGCGGAAAATACCAGGGAAGACGCAGACATTATTGACTTGGTTCGGAGCATCGCTGCGGCCCGTTCCCGCCACAAGTACGCCGGCAGCTTTGGCTTCTTCATAGGTCGTTTCAGGAACGGGATTTGCAAGGGCGAAGACAACCGCCTTGGGAGCCATACTTTCCATGATATCCTTCGTGAAAAGACGCGGTCCCGATACACCGATAAGGACATCCGCACCCTTGGCGGCCCCGGCAAGGTTTCCTTTATAGTGGGCCTTATTGGTGACGCTTGCCAGATACTTTGTTGCCATGTCCATGTCCCCGGGACGGCCCTCGTAGACCGCACCGTCAATATCGATCATCGTCAGGTCTGTTACGCCCAAGCGATAGAGCAGTTTGCCAATGGCAGAACCTGCGGCGCCGCAGCCGTTCACCACAACCTTGACCTTTGTAATGTCCTTTTTGGCAAAGCGCAAGGCGCCAAGGACGGCAGCGCAGGCAATGATGGCGGTTCCGTGCTGGTCATCATGGAAAACCGGGATGGAGCAGCGTTTGATGAGTTCATTTTCAATCCAGTAGCATTTTGGTGAAGCAATGTCTTCCAAGTTGATGCCGCCAAAAGAAGGCTGGAGTTTTGTGACAATGTTCACAAATTCTTCCGGATCTTTGGTATCGATACAGATGGGGATAGAATCAATATCGCCAAATTTCTTATAAAGGACGGACTTGCCTTCCATGACAGGCATGGCCGCCTCCGGACCGATGTCCCCCAGCCCCAGGACACGGGTGCCATCACTGATGACGGCGACCATATTGCCCCGACAGGTGTACTCAAAGGAAAGGTCAGGGTTTTCCTTGATCTTGCGGCACGGCTCGGCAACGCCCGGCGTATAGGCAAGGGCAAGGTCATGGCCATTTTCAAGGGGCGCCTTGCAGCGCACTTCCAGCTTCCCATGGAATTTCTTGTGAAGCGCCAGGGCTTCGGCATTGATTTTTTCCGTATCTGCCATAAGGGATTCCTCCTTTTCCAAGAGGCCTAGGGCCTTTTACAGCGAAAGGACCCAAGGTCCTTTCTGGTTCAGTAGTTATTTGGCGAGTTCCCGCACTTCAAAGAAGGGGGCTCTGCCCTTTTCGAGGGTTAAGATACCATAGGTCGGCACATCGCCCCGCGGTTTGGCTGCACTGCCGGGGTTGATGACAAGGATTCCGTCAATCACTTCATTGACAGGTGTGTGAATATGGCCAAAGACAACAACCTGGGCGTTTTTTTCCTGTCCCCAGTAAATGAGATTGTCCCAGCGGGAACGGGATACATAGCGGTTGCCATGCACCATGGCAAGAGTCGTTCCTTCAAGTTTTGTGACAAGTTCCACAGGACCCCGGTCCTCATAGACGTCGCAGTTGCCGCAGACAGCATAGACAGGTACGCCGGTCTTTGCTTCCAGATAAGGTGCGTCCTGACTGTAATCACCGGCATGAAGCCAGAGATCGACCTTTCCCGCATCAAGGATGACGCGGTCCATGGCCTTTTTGACGCCATGGGTATCACTGATGACTCCAATCCTCATTTCATCTTTCTCCATTGGCTGACAAGTTTTTTTGCCGCTTTAGCGCGGTGACTGATGCCGTTTTTTTCTTCCATAGTAGCTTCTCCCAACGGTTTATGGAGCTCCGTCGACCAAAAAAGCGGATCGTAGCCAAAGCCATTGGTGCCATGGGGCTCATGGAGCAGGATACCATCACAGATGCCGCTTGATTCAACGACAATCTTGCCTTCGGGACTTGCAACGGCAAGGGCACAGAAAAAACGGCAGTTGCGACGAACCTGCATCTTCATGTTAGCAAGGAGGAGTTCGTTGTTTTCCTCGTCCGTGGCCTCTTCGCCTGCATACCGGGCAGAACGGACACCGGGTGCACCCTTGAGGCTTAGGACCTCAAGTCCGGAATCATCAGCCAGGCACATCCGGCCTGTTGCTTTGGCGTAGTATGTAGCCTTCAGGCGTGCATTGGCGGCAAAAGTCTTCCCTGTTTCTTCCGGTTCGGGGATATCCGGGAAATCATTGAGACAGCAAAAATCAAGTCCCAAGGCTTCAAGAAGAACCTTGAATTCTTCCATCTTGCCTTGGTTATGGGTCGCAATAACGACTTGTTGCATGTATGGTTCACCCACTTTCTATACGTTATATTGTAACTGGTTTTGGGGGGATTGACAACAAATTAAGAAGGAGGGGAAGAAAGGGTGTCCGCTGGTACGCTTTTTCAATAATGTTGACTCAGCCCCAGAAAGTGGGCTGGGTTGAGGCAGTGTGTAAGGCCTTTGCGTAAAGAAAAGGCCTTGAGCAGACTCAAAGGCGCGGCGCCAAACTGCCCTCACCTTTCCCTTTTTATTTGGCGCACAAAATGCGCCGAGTCAAAAGAAAGGGGCCGAGTAAAAAACAAAGCCCCCGCCAAAGCGGGGGCTATCCATTAGCGGATGAAGTCCTTGATGATGCAGATAGGAGTCTTCTGGCTGGCGTTGCCGAAGGGGTTGTCGATGAGGATCTTTTCCACAAGACGGGGATCGACGCCTTTGGTTGCGCCCAAAACGCAGGAACGCTTGAGGTCGTTGACGTCAGCTACAGCTGCGCCAAAGCAGCCCAAACCGCGTTTGATGCTTTCCGCCACTTTGGAAGCATGTTTCGGACCCAAGACAATGTGCTTGTCATACGGTGGCATAGTTCCTGTAATATCATCGACGAGACGGGCCTGTTCCCCGCCTAGGCGGTAGAACCAGCCAGCCTTGCCGATAAGTTTCATGAAGAAGCCGGCAACGACGGCAAAGGTGATGCGCAGCGTGCCTTCTTCATTGATAAGGCTCTGCATGGCACTCCAGTTAGAAATGCTGCCATAACCAGGAAAGAGCTGGGAAAAGACTTTGGCCGCAAAGCCAATCTTCAGCGTTTCCGGACGGATGGCCCGATTTTGGGTAATAGCCACGACACTTTCCGCCACGCAGACCACATCGCGGGGGCCAATCATGGAACCGCCAAATTCCTTGATGGCATCGACGATATTATCATGGACCGTCAGGATACGGGTCGGCACAGGAAGGATTTCATATTTCTCAGCCATGGTAAGCACCTCCAACCAATTTCTTGACATCTTCCGCATAGATCGTTTCAAAAGCCTTGCGGACGTAATGATCTTTGCGGCCCACACCAGTCAGGTAGATGCAAAGGTCCATGTCGACCATATGACGCAGGGTATCGCGGATATTCTTTCCATTGCGAGCTTCAAAGAAAAGGGTCACGACAAGGGTCCGTTCCACACCGGGGTTCATGATGACCGCTTCAAAATAGTTGTCATCGCGGCGGGCCGTATCAAGTTCCAATCGGCCCCAGCACATGGCATCGGGGAACTGTTCCCGCGGCAGATAAGGACGCACAAACGCATCCGTAATGGCTGCAATCTGGTTGCTCGTGTTCCGCATAGGTACGGTGAAACTAAAGACAGCGCGGTCTGTTTCGATTTTCTCGAGTTTCAAGGCCGATCGTTCATCGACGCAGACGTGAGTGTCGTCCGTCGGTTTCAAAAACGCGTAGACCGTCATGACCAAAGCTCCCAGGACGCACAGGCCCAGGATGAGATAAATAAAATTCAGCATTCCTTTCTCGTCTCCCTTTCTTCTTCCAGCATTTTATTCAAACGTTCCATATAGGAATCACTCAGCCGCGCAACCTTTCCTTCGGCCGTCGTGATGCCGTTTGTGGTCTTTCCTTCGGCAAGGAGCACGCCATCCTTGGCACGCAGGGCTCGATAGGAAAAGCTGAGCTTTACTTTGCTGAGTTTTTCAAGGACAGTTTCAATAATGACTTCATCATCAAAACGGGCCGACTGACGATAGCGGCAATTCACATCGACAATAGGAACCATGAACCCTTCCCCCATCATCTCATTGAGGTCAATGCCCGCCTGCCGCAAATATTCCACCCGTCCCATTTCAAACCAGCGCAGGTAATTGGCATGGTGAACAACACCCATGAGGTCGGTTTCATAGAACCGGACCTTGAGTGAGAAAGATACCATCGTGTCATCTCCTTTACCCTGGAACACGTAAAACAACAGAAATCCCCATAAAACGCTGTGGCGATTCATGGGGTCAAATCCAATATGGTACGCCTGGGCGGAATCGAACCGCCGCACACGGCTCCGGAGGCCGTTGCTCTATCCACTGAGCTACAGGCGTATGTCATGTCTGACGGAGGCTATTATAGCATAAATGATGGGCTTTATCAAATTCTTTTCGCTTTAGCTCCAAAAAAGTTTTTGTAAAATAGTCTCTCTCCCGCCTCTTACCGTTTCATGAGGGAAAGGAAGCGCTCCACGGGAAGGAGCCGGTAAAAGACAAGACAGATTACAAGGTTTGGCAAAAGATAGGTCAGGTTGGTCACAAAGGAATAGAGATAGATCGAAGTGCCTGCCGGAGCGTAACTGCCAAAAAAGACCACGCCCGAAAGAAAATGGAAAAAAAGCCGTACCGCCACGGCGGCCGTGATGCCTGCCATGTGGTGCCGAGGGAAACAGCCTGCAAGACCCAAGGCCATAAAAGGCAGGGGATAGTCGAAAAGGACCTGAACAGGATGCAGGATATATGGTGCCATCACAAGGTTCATGAGACTGTAGGCAAAACCTGCCAGCATGCCCACTTCCGGTCCATAGGCAAAGCTTATGAAAAAAAGGGGCAGCATGCCGCCAAGCGTAACCGATCCGCCATTCGGCATGCGGTAAAATGGAAAGGCCGTAAGGATCACAGCCATGGCAAGCATAAGGCCACTACTTGCCGCCATGGATACAGACAGCCGCACCTGTTTAATCTTTAGGAGCGCTACCAGCAGGAAAAAAAGGGCAAAAAGGCAAAGGGCTGCACTCGGCACCTTCATGAGCTGCGTCAAAAGTTCCATCTTACTTTGCTGCCTCCTGCCGCATCATGTCAATTTCGTGGGCATAGCCCGAAAGTTCATTCGGTGTTTCAAGGATAAAGGGCAGGCCCGCTAAGGAAGGATGGCGGACGACGCGGGAAAGGGCAACCTGTCCGATCATGCCTTCGCCGATTTTTTCATGCCGATCCTTATGGGCACCTAAGGGATTCTTGCTATCGTTCAGATGGATGGCTTTCAGCCGGGACAGGCCAATGACGCGGTCAAATTCGCGGATAACACCATCAAGGTCAGAGACAATATCATAGCCCGCATCCCAGATGTGGCAGGTATCAAGGCAAACGCCGACCTTATCCTGAAGTGCAATACGTTCCAAGATGGCGCGGATTTCCTCAAAGCTGCGCCCCACTTCCGTACCCTTGCCAGCCATGGTCTCAAGAAGCAGCGTCGTCTGCTGTTTTTCATAAAGGACGCGATTGAGGCAGGCCGCAATGAGTTCAATACCGATTTCCGCGCCCTGTCCCAGGTGGTTTCCTGGGTGCATGTTGTAATAATTTCCCGGCAGGGCCTCCAGTTTATGAAGGTCATCGGCAATGGTTTCAAGGGCAAACTGACGCACTTCTTCCTTCGTAGAGCAGGGATTTAAGGTATAGGGTGCATGGGCCACAAGGGGAACTGTCCCATAAGGGGCCCATGCCTTTTTGAAAAGATCCGCATCCTTGGGATCAAAGGCCTTGGCCTTGCTGCCGCGCGGATTGCGAGTAAAAAAAGCAAAGGTATCTGCCTTGATACCGCGGGCCGTCTCCCCCATGGCCGCAAAGCCTTTGGAAGAGGAAAGATGGCAGCCAATATGTAACATAAAGAAAGATCTCCTTTCAGTTTCTGGCATGACAAACGGCAAAGGCCGCTCATAGGCCCCATTGTACGCTAAAGCGCGGGCCCATTTCAATGGGGCCGCGCTCGGCTGTGTATTTACTTTTCGATGAAGGTGGTTAAGGTATGGAGCAGGTTTTCCTTTTCAAGGGGTTTCCGGATCTGACCGTTCATGCCGCTTGAAAGGGCCTCTGCCACGTCTTCGGAAAGGATGTTTTCTGTAAGAGCCAAGATAGGAATGGTCTTGGCATCCTTGTGGTCAGCCATGCGGATGAGGCTTGCCGCTTCGCAGCCATCGACACCAGGCATATCAAGGTCCATCAAAATGGCTGCATAATAGCCTTCGGGACTCTTGCCAAACATCTCACAGGCTTCCCGCCCATCGTGGGCCCGTTCCACGAGGATGCCCGTGTTGGTCAGGAGCTTTTCCAGGACTTCCATGCTCAGGTCGTTGTCATCAGCAGCAAGGAGGCGTTTTCCCGCAAGGGGCATAAGCTTTTTATCACTTTCCGGAAGCTGGTGATACGTAAAGGGCAGTTCCATGGTAAAGCGGATACCCTCGCCGCTTTGGTTGTCAGCCTTGATGAGCCCACCCAGGATGTGGACAAGGTTATGGGTCACGACGAGGCCCAGACCGCCGTGGAAGCTGGACCGTTCTTCCAGCTGGGAAACCATTTCAAAGGGCAGGAATACCTTATCCATGAGGTCCTCAGGGATACGCTTTCCTTCACAGGTGACGACCACTTCCAGAATCACTTTGCGTTTTTTCTGTTCCCGCCGACGAATCTCACAGCGCAGCTGATGATGCTCGCCTGTAAAGAGCATGGCATTGGCCAATAGGTTCATCATGACCTGCTCGAAACGGACCCGGTCACCATCAAGGGACAGGTGCTTTACGCCGTCTGTTTCCATGGTAAATTCAATCTGGCGGCGCTGCGCTTCCTGACTAAAGAGCGACTCAATGCGGCTGAGGACCCCATCGAGTTCAAAGGGTTCGCTTTTAAGCGACAGGGTGCCATTTTCCATGGCGGAAAGGTCAATGACGTCGTTCAGGACCGAAAGGAGATAGCGGACCTGATCCTGACTTCCTTTCACGTAAGCCCGGCGCTGGTCCACATTGTCTTCTTCGCCGGCAAGGGTCAGGTAGCCCATGATGGAATTGAGGGCTTCCCGCGTGTCGCGGCTGATGCGGCTCATGAACTTACCTTTTGTTTCTGCATCATCACGGGCTTGGCTCATAGCCGAATGCAGCTGGGCACGGCGCTCCATTTCAAGGCTCTTCTGATCATCGATGCGGCGGCGCAGGAAGAGTACGTCCCGATGATGGCTGCGCCCTTTTTTCACGCCCTGAAGCAGGAAGCTGGCCCAATGATAGGTGCCATCCCCGTCCTTGACGCGGGCCATGAATTCATAAGAGGAACAGGTCTTGCGCGTCCGTTCCAGATTTGTCTGGAGCACTTCCTTCGTGTATTTCAGCTGGTCGCTGGGATGGAGCTCGCCAAAAATGGCATCCACTGAATCAATGGGTACAGCCTTGACCGTAACTTTTTCTCCCTCATCTTCATAGCAATAAGCTGTATGATGGTTAAGATCTAGCTCGGCTACCCGGTCATAGGTTTCCACAAAATAGCCAATGAGACGACTAATCCGATAGCGTGCCTTCCGTTCCCTGCGGACCTGCCGGGTCCGAAAAAAGTAAAGGAGTGCAAAAAAGGCAATGAGGACCACCGCGGCCACGAGAAGATGACCGGCATTACGTTCAAGGAACACAGACGCGGACGCTTCTGCAGGAAGGATGGCGGAAAGCGATTCCAGCCAAGATTTGATGAGATTCATAACGACTCCTTTCGGCGATTACTGGGAAATGACCGTTTTCAAATAGGCCTCAGCGGCTTCCAGCTGATTGGTGCCGGCAGCTCCTATTGCTTCCACGGTTTCATCAGGTTCGATGCCGACCTTATCGATGCTGCGCCCACTGGGCGTATAGTACTTTGCAATGGTAAGCTTGACAGCAGTTTTCTGGCTTAACATGAAGACATTCTGGACCACACCCTTGCCAAAGGTCTTGGTCCCAAAAAGTTTGCCTGATCCCGTATCCTGGATAGCACCGGAAACAATTTCCGCCGCGCTTGCCGTTCCATGGTTCACCAATACGGCAATGGGGAAAGGCACCTTTTCAAGCTCTGAGGAGAAGGTTTCAGTCGCCCCCGATTTATCCGTCATGGAAACAATGGGGCCTTTGGGAACAAGGTGCTTTGCGACATTGACGCCACTTTGGAGAAGGCCCCCTGGATTGTCCCGCAGATCAAGGACCAACGCTTTCATGCCCTCCCCCTGCAACTTTCCCAGTGTGGCGGCAAAATCGCGGTCCGTTTCCTCGTTGAAATTCGTGATCCGGATATAGCCGATGCCGCCTTCTTCCATGCGTCCGTAGACGCTCTTGACCTTGATTTCGCTTCTTGTCAGCGTCACTTCGCGGGTGGATCCATCGGCAGACTTCAGTCCCACTGTCACTTGCGTCCCATCTTTGCCGCGAAGCTTTTTTACAACCTCGTTCAGGCTTTCGCCCGTCACGTCCTTCCCGTCAATGGAAAGGATGATGTCCCCTGCCTTGATGCCGGCTTTGTAAGCCGGTGTATCTTCAATGGGAGAAACAACGATAATTTCCTTTGATTCCTTCATGCCCAAGACCATGCCGACACCACCAAAATGGCCTTCAGTCATGGCATTCAAGGCTTCAAAATTCGATGTATCCAAATAGGATGAATACGGGTCACCCAGTTCCTCCACCATCCCGCGGATAGCGCCGTCATAAAGGTTCTTTTCTTCCATGTCTCCCACATAATAGCTGGAAATCAAATGCAGGGTCCGTATCAACTCGAGAAATCCCGCGGGATTGCCGACATAGCGGCCAAGGACCGTGATACTTCCGAAGATAAAGACGCAAAAAGAAACCAAGACGGCCACGATCAGGTGGGCCCAGCCAAATCTTTTTTTACCCATAGACCCTCCTTATGGCAAATAGTTGAGCGGGGACGTGACTTCACCATGGATACGCACTTCAAAGTGGCAGTGCGGCCCCGTCGAATTCCCCGTACTGCCTGCAAGGGCAATGGTCTGACCTTTGGAAACGTTTTCGCCAACGCCGACAGTAAGGGAACTGTTGTGTCCGTAGAGAGTCACAAGGCCGCCACCATGATCGATCATCACCGCATTGCCATAACCGCCCATCCAGCCAGCATAAATCACCGTACCGGAATCAGCGGCCACAATGGGCTGCCCATAGTCGGCACCGATATCGATTCCGGCATGGAAGATTTCCGTACCCCAAATGGGGTGGACGCGCCAGCCAAAAGGAGACGTGATTTCCCCATAACAAGGCCAGGTAAACTGACCAGACCCGTGGGCAGAAGCCATCATGCGGCCCTCCTGCTCCATGCGCTGGATCATGGCCGTAATTTCCTGGCTGTTGCGCTGGAGTTCTTCGTACTCTGCATCAAGACGGGATTTTTCCGCTAGAGCTTCCTGATAGAGCTGCTCCTGCTCAGCTGTTTTTTGTTCCACATAGGCCTTTTTCTGAAGCACTTCCTGGCGCTTCCCATCAAGTTCCGCATGTTCCGCGTCAAGCTCGGCCTTTTTGGCTTCAAGCTCATGCTTTTGCGCATTCAGCGTTTCAATGAGGTTCGTATCACGGCGAATGATGCGCTGCAAGAGATACATGCGGGAGGAAAAATCCCGGAAATCACTCGATCCCAGAAGCACGTCAAGATAGTTCACCTGTCCGTTCTCATAGATGTCGCGAAGCCGTTTTTTGTAGATTTCCCGCGTATTGTCAAATTCCTTTTCCTTGATGACAAGGGCCCGTTCATTACTGCGGATCTTGCCTTCAAGAATGCGCTGCTGGCCTTCGACAACGGCAAGCTGCTGTTTTGCCTCGGCAAGTTCCTGCCGGGCCCTGACAAGGCGGTCCACGGCGTTTGAAATGCGAGCTTCACTTTCCTTTCGCTGGGAAGTGTTCGTGTCCATCTGCCGCTGAATCTCGTCGAGCTCTGCTTTTTTATCCTCTATGGATTCTGCCCACGAAACGGGTCCCATATAGCTCATAAGGGCCATCAGAGCCGTTGCGACGGCAACTTCTTTTTTCATGACAAGGCCCCCTATCAAACATCCAGGAACTTGCGCAGGCTGATGGCACTTCCGGCAGCCCCGATAAAGGTGCCAACAGCCACAAGACCGGCACAGAGGTAGACCATAAAGGGCCAGCTTGGCAGGAGGGGAAAGAAGGCCAGGGTTGAATAGATTTTCACCTGGGCAGCGTCATACATCTTGAAAAGGGCCACAGCGGCAATGAGAGCCCCGACAAAGCCCATGAACATCCCTTCCAGCAGGAAAGGCCAGCGGATGAACCAGTTGGTGGCCCCCACATATTTCATGATGCTCACTTCCCGCCGACGGGCAAAGACCGTAATGCGGATCGTATTGGAAATAATGAAAAGGGTGGCAATGGCAAGCATGATGATGAGGAAAATGCCTCCCAGGCGCAGGATACGTGTCAACTGGAAGAGATGTTCCACCACTTCCTGTCCAAATTTAGCCGTTTCCACTCCGGGCATCTTTTCGATTTGGGGCACGATTTCCTGGATGCGTTCCGGTTTATCCACCTGGACTTCAAAGGAATAAGGGAAGGGGTTGTCCTCTCCCAAGGCATCAAGGAGCTTTTCCTGTTCGCGGAGCCGTTTCTTGAAATTCTGCAGGGCTTCTTCCTTTGTCACGCCCTTGACTTCCATGACGCCCCGCGTCGTCTTGAGCTGCTGCTCTACTTGACGGCGCTGCACGCTCGTTGCGGCATCCGACATATAGACCGTCACCTGGACCTGATTTTCCAGGTATTGGGCAAGGTTATTGACATTGAGAACCATCGTCAAAAAGAGCCCCAGGACAAGGATGGAAAGGGCAACCGTCGTCACGGACGCAATACTCATAAGGGAGTTGCGTTTTAGTGACGTAAAGGTTTCCTTCAAATAATACCATTTTGTACTAAAGCTCATAACCATAGACTCCTTTGATATCGTCACGGACAATGCGACCATCTTCGATGGCAATGACCCGCTTTTGCATATAGTCCACCATGGTCTTGTCATGGGTGGCCATGATGATGGTCGCGCCCCGCTTATTGACTTCGGAAAAGATATTCATGATTTCCATACTGGTTTCCGGGTCGAGGTTTCCCGTCGGTTCGTCGGCAATGACCAGCAGCGGGTCGTTGACAATAGCCCGGGCAATAGCCACACGCTGCTGCTCACCGCCGCTCATTTCACTGGGATAGTTCTTTGCCCGGTCGCCAAGACCAACAAGGGTCAGGACTTCCATGACCCGTTCCTTGATTTTCTTGGAAGGGGCCTCGATGACCTGCATGGCAAAGGCCACATTTTCAAAGGCCGTCCGGTCATTCAGCAGTCGGTAGTCCTGGAATACGATACCCAGCTGACGCCGCAGGTAGGGGATCTCGTCATTGCGAAGCTTCATGACATCGACGCCGTCCACAAAGATCTGCCCGCTTGACAGTTCAATCTCACGGGAAATGGTCTTGATGAAGGTTGATTTGCCGGCCCCGCTGGGACCGACGAGAAAGACAAACTCACCTGGCTTGATATGAACATTCACGTCCTGGAGTGCAGCGGCTCCGCCAGGATAGATCTTGCTGGCATGTTTCATTACGAGCAATGGGATCCACTCCTTTTTTCGTTGGATTCATGCATAAGGGCAAGGGCACGCAGGATATTGGAACGTGCTTCCTTTCTAAGAGCGGCAAGTTCCGAAGCTTCCTGGGCTCCTGAATCGGCAGGCATCGAATCGGCAAGGGAAACGATTTCACCGGCCGTGATGGCATCGATGGTATCGACAACGGTTCCTTTCATCCCATCTACAAAACGGTCCACTTTGGGATCATAAGAAACCGCCATAAAAGGCACGCCGGCAAGGGCCGCAAAGACCAGGGCATGGAGCCGCATCCCCACCAAAAGGCGCAGGCTGGCCATGAGGTCAAGATATTCCTTTGTGGAAAGTTTTCGCGGCAGGATAAAGACGTCGCGGCTATTTTCCATTTGCCCAAGCACCGCATCGGAAACTTCCCTGTCAGACGGAAACTGAAACGGGACAAAGAGAATCTGCGCCCCAAAGGCGGCCTTGAGACCATCGGCCGCGCGGGCAAATTCAGGAATAAAGCGATCCTCTCCCTTCCAGTGCCGCAGGGCAAAGCCAATGACGGGCCGTTCAGGATCGATGCCCATGCCTCGCAGGATGACTTCTCCCACCTTGCGATTGCCGTCAGGAAGGGAAAAGACAGCATCACTTGTGACGAGGATATCCTTTCGCTCAAAGCCCATCTCACAAAGGTCATCCAAGGACCCATCGTCACGGACCGTAATCAAATCGGCGTGGCGGCAGACGAACCGGGTCAGGAAGCGGGAAAAACAGCCCTTGATCGGACCGATTCCCTGGGCAAAGAGCATCACCTTTTTCCTCATAATGACGCCAAGAGCGATGATGGAAAGATAATAAAAGAGACTGAAATGGCTCGTTACGTTCTGGAGCAGGCTGCCGCCGCCCGATAAGAGCAGGTCCGTCCCTGCCATGGCCCGCAGGATGGCGGGAAAATCAAAGCGTCCGATGCTCTTTACGTCGTGGAGGGCACAGGTTGAGCGGGGATGGCCGCTAATGACCGTAATGACCGTATCAGGGGCCTCCCGTTTAAGGCTGTCCACAATGGCCGTCAGCATGGCTTCGTCACCGGCATTGGAAAATCCGTAATATCCGGATATGAGCACCTTAGCCACGGGCGTCCCTCCCCTTCTTGTAACCCCCATAGGCACGATAAAGTCCTTCAAACACAACAACGGCCAAAACGCCTAGGATCACGCCCAGTGCATAACCATCAAGGGCCCGGACATAGCTCATGAAAATAGGGGTCCGCATATGGCAGAACGTCTGGACGAGACTTGCCTGTCCAATGGTCGCGGCTACGGCAAAAAGGCCATAGGCCCAAGTCGGAAGTTTCCGCAAGACGCACCAAGCCGTCAGGTAAAAAGCCGGATGACCAATGAGAAATTCCTTTTCCCGGGGCCGGGCGTACATGGTCTCTTCAAGGAAATAGCGAAGCTTTTCCTCAAAGGCCGGAACGGGAACCCCTGCCGTATGGCCGCTGCGGCCAATAAAGACCCACGCCACGATGGCAAAGGCAAGGAGAACAATGAGGGTCGACAGCGTAAATGGGCGGTTAAGAAACGCCCGGATCCTTGATAAGGGAGCCGTAAGGCGTTCCCCTTCGTTCCACAGGCCATGACGTTTGACAAAGAGTAGGAACGTAAGAAGAACGGGCATCATGAAGGTGACCTTCACGCCGCGGTAGATATCAATTTCAAGGAGAAAACGTGTATCTCCAAGGACTGCCCCCAATAAAGAGGCACCAATGAGGGACAGAATCACGGCATAGCCTAGCTGGACCGTCGTCATGGCAAGAAGGCCTTTCATCGTCCTTTCTCCTTTACGGCGGTCCCACAGCGTGATCATGCGGGCCATGGAAAGGACGGGAAAGATGATGGCACTCAAAAGGGCCGTCACCTGGCGGAACAAGAGTGCGTGGCTGCCTGTAAAGTAACCAGCAGATAGGACCAGCCCGCCCAAAAGGACCAGCTTGCCATAATGGCGTTGGGGCACGATGCCAAGGAGAAGGAAATAAAGGCACCAAGCGGCCACGACAGAAAAAGCCATGGGCACATAGAAAAGACGGGACGAATGGTACGGGGCAAAGACGCCGGCCCGTCCGCTTATATATCCATGGGATGCCACGTCACGCGTCACATCACTTACGTATTCAAGGTTCGTTTCAAGGGCCGTGTTGCCATTAAGACCGGTAACAAAAGGACGGATGTAGTTGACGCGGATATTGCGCTCATCATCGGCAAGGGACCAGCGGCGGAACGCATCAAAGACCTTCATCTTGCGCTGCTCGTCTTCGGCAATGGTATAGACGCGGGCAGCATCATAGTCCATGACTTCCGAAAGGGGTACAAGTCCGTCCATCTTGATGAACTGGAGCTGTACATCGGCTTCGACCATACCCAGGGTGATATGCCGCTTTTTGAGCGCGTTCGCCACATTTTTGAGATAGCGAGGCTCGCCGAGCATGCTGCGGCCGCTGCCAATGATGAGCGAAACATCGGCTCCCGTTTCATCAATTTCCTTAAAGAACACAGCAAGCTGCTGCTGAGCTTTTTCTTCATCCTTGGTGGTCTTTACAAAATTATTGGGACGAATGGCCACCATAAAGCCATTTTCCTTGGCGGCAAGAAGCTCGTCCGGCACAAGGATCAAGGGCGTTTCCTGGATGCCCAGCTGGTCCTGGCTGAAAGGATTCTTATTGAGGGCCGTCGGAGCCTTGAGCATGTAGACACGGGGCGTATCGGAGACCTTCTGGAAGCGGTCCCTGTCAAAACGGGCGCCCAGTGTTTCAATGAGGGCATCAAAGGTGCGGCGGCTCGTTCCATCGGCCAGGTAGACAGCCTGATAGGTAAAATCCGGTGAGGATACAATGGCCTGCCAGCTCGGGCTCAGGCCGCCGATTTCCTTTTGACGCAGGAGCTCGCCGCCCGTATAGTAAGTAACAAGGCCTTCGCCTGCCATATCCATGATGGTGCGGTCTGAAACGGCAAGGGTCGTGACGCCGGCGTCCTTGAACTTTTTGAAGACGCTCTGCCTCGATAGACCCTCACTGTCCGCCATACGGACCAGGGCCTGATAATCCATGACCGTTTCCATACTCCGATTGGCCTGTTCCACCTGATGCCGGCTCCAGTTAAGACAAAGGGAGGCCAAAAGGCCGAGACTGACGAGGACCACAAATAGCTGTTTGATTTTCTTCACGGCTTACCCCTTTCCCCTGATCAATGTTTCAGGCTGCGGAGATAGCTTTCCACAAAAAGATCCAGGTCCCCGTCCATAACGGCTTGGATATTGCCGGTTTCCGCGCCAGTCCGATGATCCTTGACCAAGGTATAGGGCTGGAAAACATAGGAGCGGATCTGGCTCCCCCACTCGATGGCCTGATAGTCTCCGGCAAGGTCGCTGATTTTTTGATCTTGGATGGCCTTTTCGTATTCAAAGAGTTTGGCACGCAGCAGCTGCAGGCAGCGTTCCTTGTTCTGCAGCTGGGACCGTTCGTTCTGGCACTGGACAACAATGCCCGTCGGCAAATGGGTCATACGGACAGCCGAAGACGTCTTGTTGACGTGCTGTCCGCCAGCACCGCTGGCGCGGTAGTAGTCAACGCGGACATCGTCCATGTTGATGTTGACTTCCACCGTATTATCGATTTCCGGCATAACGTCCACCGCCGCAAAGGAGGTGTGGCGGCGGGCATTGGAGTCAAAAGGAGAAATACGGACAAGACGGTGCACGCCCTTCTCGCTTTTGAGGAACCCATAGGCATTATGTCCCTTGATGGCAAGGGTAGCACTCTTGGTTCCTGCTTCTTCACCGGGCAGGACATCGAGCAGTTCCACTTCAAAACCCTTTCCTTCGGCATAGCGCGTGAACATCCGCAGAAGCATGCCCGTCCAATCCTGGGCTTCCGTTCCGCCCGCACCAGCATGAAGGTTCATGATGGCATTGTTGGCATCGTATTCATCACTGAGCAGCATGCCCAGTTCCAGTTCCGAAAGGGTATGCTTGGCCCCTTCCAGTTCCGATTCCATTTCGGAAACCAGGGTGTCGTCCTTTTCTTCCATGGCCATTTCCCAAAGGGTATCGAGGTCGTCGACCTTCGTTTCAAGGCTCGTAAAGGTATCCACTTCTGATTTCAGGTTATTGGCTTCCTGGGCGACTTTCTGGGCCTTATCGGGATCATCCCAAAAGCCCGGTGCCGCCATCTGGTAATCAAGGTCCTGGATGCGTTCCTTCTTGGGTTCGATTTTAAGGCCCGTCTTGAGTTCGCCAAGACGGTTTCTGAGTTCGCCGATCTGCGGTCTTAATTCTTCAAGTAACACGATTCGTTCAATCCCTTTCCTATTGAATGAGGAGCCACAGGGCCCCATGTTGGATTCTTCCCTTCAATGTCCGAAAGGGGCTGCCGCCAAGGCGGCATCCCCTTTTCTGTCATGCGCCGCACGAAAAAAGGCGCAGGCCTTTTTTCCGGACCTATGGCAAGGTCCCGTTCTTCATGACTGTGCGGTGTCAGCTGTTTTGATTTTTACCACAGCAATTCTTGTATTTCTTGCCGCTGCCGCAGGGGCAGGGATCGTTCCGCCCCACCGTGCTGTCATTTCTGACCGGTTCCTTCGGCGTTTCTGTACTGCCGTCGACGTTCGGGTTGTTCGTCGAGGCTTCGCTCAAATGGTCTTCCACAACAGGCTGGGTAACGACGTTGACGCGGTACATATAACGGACCACATCATCGACGATGGCTTCCTTCATGGCTTCGAACATTTCATAGGCTTCGAACTTGTATTCAACCAACGGATCACGCTGTCCATAGGCGCGCAGCCCAATGCCTTCGCGCAGGGCATCCATGGCATCGAGATGTTCCATCCAGTGGGAATCAACAACCTTCAGCATGACCAGGTTTTCCAATTCGCGCATGATGGGAGCCGTGTTATTTTCCTCGCGGGCATTGTAGTAATCAACCGCGACCTTGTGGAGGAAGGTTTCCAGTTCATCACGGCTCATTTCCTGCAGTTTTTCTTCCTTCAGGAAACCGGCCGGCGCATAAAACTCCTCTGCATAGCTGATGAGGCTCTTGACATCCCAATCTTCGCTGTAAGCCTCTTTTGGTGCATACATATCCATGGAGCGGTCAACAATATGGCTTGCCATGTCAAGGACGGTCTCCTTGAGGTCTGCTTTTTCAAGGATCTGGCGGCGCTGGTCATAAATGACTTCGCGCTGCTGGTTCATGACATCGTCATATTCAAGGACCTGCTTACGAATTTCAAAGTTGCGCGCTTCGACCTTCTTCTGGGCCGACTCAATGGAACGGGTCACAATCTTATGCTCAATGGGCTCGTCTTCTTCCATGCCGAGCTTATCCATGATGCCCGAAATGTTATCCGAACCAAATAGACGCATCAGGTCGTCTTCAAGGGAAAGATAAAAACGCGTAGACCCTGGGTCTCCCTGACGGGCACAGCGTCCGCGGAGCTGGTTATCGATGCGGCGTGATTCATGGCGTTCCGTACCGATGATATGCAGGCCGCCAAGTTCAGCGACCCCATCCCCCAGGACAATATCCGTCCCACGGCCGGCCATGTTGGTGGCAATCGTAACAGCCCCCATTTGCCCGGCATCAGCGACGATTTCAGCTTCTTTTTCATGGAACTTGGCATTGAGGACATTATGTTCAATGCCGCGTTTTTTAAGGAGTTCGGACAACTCTTCCGACTGCTGGATGCTCGTCGTTCCTACAAGGACCGGACGGCCCTTCTTGTGAAGTTCCTCAATAGCATTTGCCACGGCGCGGTACTTAGCACGGCGCGTTTTATAGATGACATCTGGATAGTCGATACGGATATTGGGTTTATTTGTCGGCACAACCACAACATCAAGGCCGTAGATCTTCTGGAATTCCTGCTCTTCGGTCTTGGCCGTACCGGTCATACCAGAGAGCTTATCATACATACGGAAGTAGTTCTGGAAAGTGATGGTGGCAAGTGTCTGGCTTTCCCGTTCGACCTTGACATGTTCCTTTGCCTCAATGGCCTGATGCAGCCCTTCGCTGTACCGGCGGCCAAACATGAGGCGACCCGTAAATTCATCGACAATGATGACTTCCCCATCCTTTACGACATAATCGCGGTCACGGTGCATGAGGGCCTTGGCCTTCAGGGCTGCCATGAGCTGATGGGAATAGTCGACGCCATTTTCCCCGTCATACATATTGGAAACGCCGAGGAGTTTTTCCGTCTTGGCAATGCCGGTTTCTGTCGGGGCAACGGTCTTTTGCTTTTCATCGACCGTATAGTCCTCCCCTTCCTTCAGTTTGGCCGCCACATCCGCCATGACCTGATAAAGGCTCGTTGACTGGGCGCCAGGGCCGGAAATGATAAGGGGAGTACGGGCTTCATCAATAAGGATGGAGTCCACTTCGTCGACGATGGCATAATGCAGGGGACGCTGCACCATTTGGTCAAGGGAAATGACCATGTTGTCACGGAGGTAGTCAAACCCGAATTCATTGTTTGTTCCATAGGTAATATCGGCAGCATAAGCGGCCTTACGGGCAGGGTAATCCATTTCGTGAGTAATAAGGCCGACAGAAAGTCCCAGGAAACGGTAAACACGGCCCATATCCTCACTGTCACGGCGAGCCAGGTAGTCATTGACCGTCACAACATGGACGCCCTTGCCTTCAAGGGCATTTAAATAAGCCGGCAGCGTTGCCACAAGGGTCTTCCCTTCACCAGTACGCATTTCCGCAATCTTTCCACGGTGAAGGATGCAGCCGCCCATGAGCTGAACGTCAAAATGACGCAGACCCATGACACGTTTGGCGGCCTCCCGAACAACGGCAAAAGCTTCCGGCAGGAGATCATCGAGCGTTTCTCCCTTGGTCAGGCGCAGACGAAACTCATCCGTCTTGGCGCGCAAACGGGCATCACTAAGACCAGAAATTTCCGGTTCCAGCGCATTGATTTTATCTACATAGCCTTGGCACACCTTCAGTTCTTTTTTATTGGGGTCACCAAAGACCATTTTCATTAGCTGTTCCAGCAACTAAAATCACTCCTCATGGACGCATAGATAGCCTATTTATTCATCGTTTCATTTTATCAAATGCATATAGGAAAGTCAAAGAAAGGCACGCAAAAAGCGTGTCAAAAGAGAGAACTTTTTATTTTTTTGCTGGGTCTGCAAATTACGCCGAGTGGGTACATAGAAAGCCGCGTTCAAGCTGTCTATTGGCCGAATGGCTGTCCTGCATGCAAGGCTGCGGCTGTCGAGTAAAAAAAAACTAACGCTCTAGCTTTGATGCTGTGGTTCTTAAAGACCGTGAGGGAAACTAAAGGTCGAGCCGACACCAAAGCCCCCCTCCCCTTTTTACTCGGTGTGCAAATCGTGCCAATTTGATGCAGTGACGCGCTCCCATTGCTTGAGAAAGATTCGTTCGATTGCAACGGGAGCATGCCGATTCGTAAGAAATCGCGTACTGCATTTTCATTCCTAAATCGTCCGAAAAAGTGGAGTCCTTGGGCGAGCCCGTCTTGGTATTATTTCGTTTTCTTTAGAGGAAGCATGATTTGCCTGAGTCCCCTATTCAAAAAAAGGAATTGAAAGAAAACGCGAAGGCTTTAACCAACCGCATTAGACAAGTAACTTACGTCGTCGATGAAAACATGAGCTCTTCGCAACGGGAACCATCTGATCGGAATTTGTAAAAAGCAAATGGAATAAAAGACCGGAAGGCAAAAACATGACAAAATGATTGCAAATCGTCTTGGTAAGTCGGATTGATGCCGCACATCGAGTACAAAAGGAAAACACGAAAGCGGGACGATCTTGCCGCTATTGTGATTTCTATATTTCAAAAAGATTGTCTTCTTATAAAAGTCAAATACAATTCCAGAGCCCTAAACCGGGCATCAGCGTGGATCCAGTTTATGATTTCTCAGATTTGGCAGCGGATGTGAGGCGCCCCTTCTTCATCAATCCAGCCCGATTTTTGGGCTAGTTAAAACAGCTCCTAAAAAAAACATGCCGCCCGAAGGCGGCATGTTTTTTGATTAGACAAGTTCCGGATTGATGAGACCATAGTCACCGGCTTTACGGCGGTACACAACGGCCATGGATTCCGTTTCGTCATTGAAGAAGACGAAGAAGTCGTGGTTCAGCATGTTCATCTGCATGATGGCTTCCTGCACATTCATGGGGCGCATCGCATAGGTCTTGGTGCGAGCGACCTTGAATTCGCCGTCAGCCGAGGCCTCTTCAACATCACCAGAAACCGGCGGAACCGCGGCATCACGGAAATTGTTGTATTTCCGCTTCATGAGACGGGTTTTATATTTATGGATCTGGCGCTCAATCTTTTCCACACAGTTATCAATGGAAGCATACATGTTTTCGCTGCCTTCCTGGGCGCGGAGAACGATGCCGCTTGCAGGAACCGTAATTTCCACAATGTGCTTATTGCGTTCAATTCTCATGACGGCCGTGATTTCACCAACGGTCTTGAACTGCTTCGTAATGGTTTCAACCTTTTTTTCCACATAATCTTTCAATGCAGGCGTTACTTCAAGATTCTTACCACGAACTCTAACTGTCATAATGATTACCTCCTAACTCACAGGATATTTCCTGTTCGTTCTTATT
The DNA here is from genome assembly GCF_000425045.1 of Acidaminococcus intestini DSM 21505. Lineage (GTDB taxonomy): Bacteria > Bacillota > Negativicutes > Acidaminococcales > Acidaminococcaceae > Acidaminococcus > Acidaminococcus intestini. The sequence continues at coordinate 105,244 of NZ_AULA01000001.1, forward strand.
ATCCTATTTCTACAAATGAAGCGAAATTCCTCTAAAAATCTTGAAAAATTTTCTAAAAATGTAACAAAGAGGAAGCTCCGATTCCATCGGGCTTCCCCAGTAATAACTGAAACCTTTTTTAATTGTTGGCCGGCTGGATTTGTTTCCTTACAGGATTTTTGACAAAAAGAGCTGCGCCCTTTCGCTTTTTGGATGGGAGAAAAATTCCTGTGGATCCGCTTCTTCCTGGATGACGCCTTGGTCAAGGAAAATCACGCGGTCCCCCACTTCCCGGGCAAAGCCCATTTCATGGGTCACAACAACCATGGTCATCCCTCCTTCAGCAAGGTCTTTCATGACGTCCAAGACTTCCTTGATCATTTCCGGGTCAAGGGCGCTTGTCGGTTCATCAAAGAGCATGGCTTTGGGGTTCATGCAAAGTGCACGGGCAATGGCAACGCGCTGCTGCTGACCGCCGGATAGAGAATCAGGATAAGCAGCGGCCTTGTCAAGGAGCCCAACCTTTTTAAGATACATCTCGGCCTTTTCCATCGCTTCTTCCCGCGAGGCGTGGCGCACCTTCATCGGCGCAAGGATCAAGTTTTCCATGACCGTCATATGCGGGAAAAGATTGAAGCGCTGGAAAACCATGCCGATTTCCTTGCGGACTTCGTTGATGTTAGCCTCGCCATTAAGAGGAATGCCATCAAAGACAATTTCGCCGCCTGTAGGCACTTCCAGATAGTTGATGCAGCGCAGGAATGTACTCTTGCCGCCGCCTGAAGGGCCGATGACAACGACCACTTCCTCTTCCTTGATATTGATGTCGATGCCCTTTAGGACCTCGTTCTTGCCATAGCTTTTCCGAAGGCCGGTAATCTTGATGAGATCATTTTTCATTTTTCTTATACCGCCTTTCCAGAAGCCCTACGAGACGAGCCACAGCAAATGTCATAATGAGGTAGATAAACGCGACGGACAGCCAGATTTCAAAAGAGGCATAGGTCCTGGCAATAATGAGCTGGCCGCGGCGGGTCAGTTCCTCAAAACCAATGACGGAGACCAAGGACGAATCCTTCAGCATGGCGATGAATTCATTGCCAAGGGGCGGAATGATCCGCTTAAAGGCCTGGGGCAGGATGACAAACCGCATGGTCTGCCACCAGTTCATGCCCAAACTGCGGCCCGCTTCCATCTGCCCTCTGTCAATGGATTCAATGCCTCCGCGGAAAATTTCCGCAACATACGCCCCACTGTTGATGGAGCACGCAAAGACCGCAGCAAAAAAGGCATCCACCTGATGATGGATGAGTGCCGGCAAGGCAAAGTAAACAAGGAAGATCTGCACAAGAAGCGGCGTCCCGCGTAGGAAATCGACATATACATTGCCCAAGATCCGCAGGAGGCGGATACCCGTCATGCGGATGAGGGAAATGACAATTCCGATGGCCATGCCAAAACCAACGCTCAGTGCTGTAATTTCAATGGTTACGCCCGCCCCTGCCAAAAGCAGGGGAAAGGACGACGTAATAATTTCTAGATCCATACCCACCAATCCTTACTCTGCCATTATTTTTCTTTTGGCGCTTCGCCGAACCATTTCTTGTAAATCTTATCGTATTCGCCGTTTTTCTTTAGTTCGCCCAGGGCTTTATTGATTTCGCCAGCCAGTTTGCTGTCCTTCTTGACGGCAAATCCATACGGTTCAGCATCCATCGTTTCACCGACAATCTTATCCTGGCCCTTGCCTTCCTTCGTCAGGAAGTAAGCCCCAACAGGACGGTCAATGATGACCGCATCGGCATTCTTATTGTTGAGTTCAAGGAAGACTTCCGCATTCGTGTTGAAGGTCTTGACCTTGGCGCCCGGTACGGAAGCGGCCTTATCGGCCCCCGTCGTCCCAATCTGGACGGAAATCGTTTTGCCTTCAAGGTCCTTCAGGCTCTTGATGTTGTTTTCATCATTTCTGACAATGATAGCAAGACCGGACGTATAATACGGATCGGAGAAAGTCACGGCTTTTTTACGTTCTTCCGTAATGCTCATGCCAGAAGCTACAACATCGATATTGCCCGAATTGATGGCTGGAATCAGGGCATCAAAGCCCATATTCTTAATTTCCACGTCACGGCCCATTTGCTTGCCAATGGCGCGGATCAGATCCATATCAAAGCCCGTGAAATCCTTGGAATCCTTTTCCTGGAATTCAAAAGGGGCAAAGGTCGGTTCCGTGCCTGCACGAAGGACCTTGGATTCCTTAGCTGCATCCTTACCGCCGCAGCCAGCAGCAAACATCGTCAAAGCGGCTAACATTCCAACAAGTACGGTACGTTTTTTCATGGCTGTTCCTCCAGATAGACTTGATATTTTTAAGAAGCATATGACATTATACATCTGAATGAATTTTTATACAATGGGAGATTTTAAAAAAAGCAGCCTAAGCTAACAGCAAGGCGTAGGCTGCGGCGTCTATGACCGGGGGATAAGAGTCAAGGAAAAAAACGAAAGGGAAAAGATGACGAAGCGTTTCGAAATCACCTTGGTGAGGCGAATCGGTTTTCGCCGCCCTAAAGCAAAAAAACTGCGGCAACGGTTTGCTCATTCTGCATCAAGCCTTAATAAGAAGAGCGCACCGCTCTGAACGATTGACAGGTGTTCAGATCGGTGTTCTTTACGTTTTTCATTGATTGCCTTCCATAAGTTTTCAGCCTGACAGCCTCCTATACACATAGAACGCCCCTGCCGATTATTCGGCAGGGGCGTTCTCACTTATTTCATTTCACCAAACCATTTGGTATAGATTTTCTTGTATTCACCGGAGTCTTTCAGTTCCTTCAGGGCTTTATTCATGCCGTCCACAAGGTCTTTCTTGTCCTTCGGAGCTGCAATGCCGTAAAAGTCGCCTTTTTTCGGCGTGCCAACGGCTTTGGCATAGCTGGACCCTTTCTGTTTCAGGAAGTACTGAAGCACGGGCAGATCACTGATGACAGCATCAACGTTGCCATTTTTGAGTTCGATGCAGGCAAGATCCGACGTATCAAAATTCGTAACTTTGGCGCCTTCAATCTTTTCAGCTTCCTGGGCGCCCGTTGTGCCTAGCTGGACACCGATGCGTTTGCCTTTCAGATCATCAAAGGACTTGATTTCATTGTTGTCTTTCTTGACGATGACCATCAGTCCCGATTCATAATAGGGATCTGTAAAAAGGACCTGTTTTTTCCGTGCGTCCGTAATAGACATACCGGAAATGATTACATCAATATTGCCGGCATTCATGGCAGGAATCAAGGCATCAAAGCCCATGCCCTTGATGGTCACTTTTTCATAGCCCATCTTCTTACCAATGGCTTCTATGAGTTCCATATCAAACCCTGTCGGTTTATCCGCTTCTTCGCTGGGGAACTCAAAGGGGGCAAAAGAAGGGGCCGTCCCGACGACAAGTTCCTTCTTTTGGGGCGCGGCTGCCTTTTTGTCATCTTTGGCCGCATTGCCGCCGCAGCCAGCCACACCCAAAATAAGCGCTGCGAGGAGGCACATCATCTTCAGACTTTTTTTCATGGTTTTCATCCTTTCTTTCCCATCTTATTTTGTTTCTGCGCCAAACCATTTGTCATGGATCTTTTGATACTCGCCGGAATCCTTCAGTTCCTTGAGGGCTTTATTGAGTCCATCAATGAGCTCCTTTTTCCCCTTAGGTGCCGCGATTCCGTAAAAATCACCCTTTTTCGGGGTTCCAACGGTCTTTGCGTAGGAAGCGCCGCCCTTTTTAAGGAAATACTCCAGTACCGGCAGGTCACTGATAACGGCGTCCACATTGCCGTTTTTAAGTTCCAGGCAAGCAAGGTCCGACGTGTCAAAATTCGTGACCTTGGCACCTTCAATCTTTTCGGCTTCCTGGGCGCCCGTAGTGCCTAGCTGGACACCAATGCGTTTACCTTTCAGATCAGCAAGGGAATGGATAACCGTATTATCCTTACGAACAATGGTCATGAGACCGGATTCATAGTAGGGATCGGTGAAGAGAAACTGTTTTTTTCGCTCTTCCGTAATGGACATACCTGCCATGGCTACATCAATCTGGCCGGCATTCATGGCCGGGAAGAGGGCATCAAAGCCCATGCCCTTAATGGTCACTTTTTCATAGCCCATCTTCTTTGCCATGGCCTTGATAAGATCCATGTCAAAGCCCGTGATTTCCCCATCCTTCCCATCAGGGAATTCAAAAGGAGCAAAGGAAGGCTCCGTGCCTACAATGAGTTCCTTCTTTTGTTGTGCCGCATCCTTACTGCCGGAATTTCCACACCCAGAAAGGCTGGTTACAACCACTGCAGCAAGAATGCCTGTTAAGGCCAATTTTTTCACCCAACTTTTCATCCGTCTCAACCCCTCATCTTATTTATAAATATACAATTCAGCTGACCTGGTCTTCGCCCCCACACTCGCCTGCTGGAAGGTTCGCTCCTAAGCGTTCTGGCTCCCCACTACTGCTCCTCTCGCATTTTGCGGCAGGTCTTACTTCTAAGCTGCACCGTGCTCACAGCGGATTCCGCTGCTTACGTGGATCGTTTTGCCTGCAACTGGCATCGACTTTCAACCACAGACCTGAATTGTATATTTATTTATTATAATGAGGAAGTTAAGGAAACGCAAGTATTTTTATTCATTTTTCACGAATTTTTTTCAGAGTGTTTTCAATGTCAAATTTTTATAGTATACTATAAGCCCCGAGAGGATTTTGGCAGAAAAAAAAGGTGGGGCATTTTTCCCCTATTTTTCTATTTTATATGTAAAGGTCGTTTTACTATGCTGACGATACCCCAATTTTTGGAGTTTCCAACAACTGAAGACACCAGCGCTCTCGTATCCTTCTTTTTGAAGCTTCTGGAGCATAAAAACAAAGGACTCTTCCTCCACAGCCAGCAGGTTGCCAACTACGCTGTCTGCACCGCAATCAAGATGGGGCTTCCCCTGTCGGAAGTGGCTGCTATCAAAACCGCAGCACTCCTTCACGACATCGGCATGGTTTCCGTACCGAACACCATTCTTGCCAAATATCCCTATTTCAACGTCAAAGAACGGGCTGCGTACCGGCGTCACTGCCTGGCCGGCGCCAGTATGATGGAAAATATCCCGGGCTTTGGTCACATCATGAAGATGGTCCTCCATCATCATGAACATTGGGATGGCAGCGGTTATCCCAAACGCCTCAAAGGGGTGAACATTCCCTTGGGGGCCCGCATCATTGCCGTCTGTGACTATTATGATCGGCGCTGCAAGCCCTGCACCCATAACTGGCAGTGGCAGAGCGCTGTCACGCCAACAAGGATTCGTGACCTTTCCGGGATCTATTTTGATCCCGATGTCGTCAAAGCCTTCTTTGACGCGGTTGCGCAAAACGATCTGATTCTGGAACAAGGCTCGGCCCACGCTTAATGGAAAGTAAAAAGGAAATCGGCGATGGACTTACCGCCTTACCAAAGCGAAAGATTCGAAAGCAAAAGACCTAAAAAAAGATAACGAGAGCACTGCTCCGAACAATTGACACGCGTTCGGAGAGGTGCTCCCTTTTTATTGTTTACCATTTTTCGTTTGACAGTCTCCCGGTCTTTTATCCTGCCATCGCAGATGACATCAGCCAAGGACGGCCATCTTATCGTTGCGCCTTCCACTTTACCCCTTACTGCTTGACCGCTAGAGCCGCAGACTCGCAGCCACCCTTTTCCGTCTTAACCAGCCGCCTCTGGCGTCCTTTACTTCACAATCTTTTTATCACTTCCATGGCCAGCTTTGACCGTTCACGCTCGCTTTCCAGCATGATGATCTGGAAGCAAAGAGGGGCTTTCCTTCATTTTTCCCGAGGCATAGCTCAGGCCATTGACGCGCTCATCAAGGAAGGGCCGGTCAATCTGATGGGGACCACCCATAAGGATTATTTTTGTTCCCCTGCCGGCACAGGTAATGATGCCTTTAGCCTGCCTGGTGTCATATTCTGTGCTAGTCGATAATGAGGCAGGTCTTTTCAAGGGTCCTGCTGCAGGTAAACCACTGGAAAAGCAGTTATATGTGGAGATTTGTCACCACAAGGGCGACACCGGAAAGAAGCAGGAAGAAAATGATGACGCGTCGGACGAGCGTCCCGCCTAGACGGGATGAAAGCATGGTGCCGCCCAAAAGCCCGGCCAGCATGAAAGGAACCAAGGTAAGGGAGATATTGAAAGTTTCTGCCGTCAGGATTCCCGTCCGAATGTAGATGGCAAATCGAAAAAGATTCGTCATAATAAAAAGGAGCGACAGATTGCCCCGAAAAGCTTCGAGGGAATTGGTCACACGGGCCATATAGATGCTGATAAGGGCACCGATGCCCAATAGGCCGCTGATAAAACCTGCAAGGATAGCGATGAGCGCATGACTAAGAGCGCTCCCTGCCCCGCCTGCGGATTTTTTCTTAAGAAGCATTTGAAGAGCAAGGCCCATGGTAAGAAAGCCTAGGATAATCTTGATGAGAGCCGGATCACCCGCCTTGAGAAAGAATGTGCCAGGGATGATGCCAAGAATCATGAAAAAAGCCCCGGAGCCCCAGATTTTCACGGAAAGAGCCTTGTGATCATGAAAGACGAGGAGCAGGTTCGATATGAGACTAAGAGGCAGGTCAATGGGCGTAATGTAGATGTTATCCTGCCAGAAACTTAGAATGGAACTAAAGACCAGAGTGTTGGCAAATCCGCAGAGGCCTTTGACGAAGTAGGCCAAAAAGGCCGAAAAGGCATATAGCATGGATGTCACTTCTTTCAAAAAGGTTGAAGCCGTAGGCTAAGGCAAGAAAAGCCATCAAGCTATCACGAGCCTTCAGCTTTTTCTATTTCACACCTATGGTGCTGGCGGTCAAGCGGGAAAGACGGAAAGTGCTTTGATGCTAAAAGACCGTAACGCCGGACCCAAACCGCCCCCTGACGGGGGAACGGGTCCGAAATAATTCGCCCTCAACCATGTTTCTCGGACTTTTGTTGACGCTCTCTTCTCATTATTCGGAGAAAAATCGCGCCGAACACATAAACCGCACATGCCTCATCCTCAGCCTCTTATACACCTTCACATCTTCATCCACGGGATGCATGCCGTTGCGGCGGGCAACGTTCTTGGAGGCTTCGTTGGTATCGCGGATGAGGGACGACACTTCGTCCGCTCCAAGATTATTAAAGGCATAATCCATAAAGGCCCGAGCTGCTTCCGTGGCATACCCATGATGCCAATAGAGCCGCTCAAAGAGGTAGCCCACTTCAAGGACCTCCCCACCCCGCCAAGGCTGGTAGGTGAGGCCGCACTGACCGATAAAAGCGCCCGTTTCTTTAAGGATGACGGCATAAAGGCCAAAGCCCCATTTTTCGTACCGTGCCAACTGGCGCGTAAGCCAGGCCGTTACTTCTTCGTCCGTAAAGGCGCCTTCATAGGCGTACATGGCTTTTTCGTCCTGTAAGGTCCGTTTGAGATTTATTTCGTCCTTTTCTGTTAAGGGTCTCAAGATGAGCCTTTTTGTTTCCAGTGTAAACAAAATGCACCTCATTTTTCTCATGAATTGACAGAGATTCCCTCTGTAAGCTATGATTTAGGGCAGCGACATTGTTGATAAATTCCCTTTAAGAAAGGATGGATCCATATGGCAAACTTTTGTCCTCAGTGCGGCGCTCCCCTGACGCCGACAAGTAAATTCTGCCCCCAGTGCGGCGCAAAGATTGCTGCCGCCGTGCTCCAAGAAGCAGCGCTGAACGCGGACGCCCGTCAGGAAGCAGCCACAGCACATACGGCAGAGGAACAAGCACCTGTACAGCAGCCGGTTACGGAAACATCAAAAGAGGAATCCGTTTCTCCTCATTTTACCACACCGCAGTCCCCCCAGAAGCCCAAAAATGCGGAAGATTATCTGCAAATGCTGCGCGCCGACCTCACCATTGAAGGCCGCCTCAACCGCAAGCGCTATTGGGTCCGTACGGGGCTGTGCATTGTGCTCAACATCATGGCGGCCATCTTCATGGAGATTCCCGCAGAGCTTCCCATCTTTTTTGGAGCCATCCTGACCATCGCTGTTTCGATCTACCAAATCATGTTCACTGTGCGCCGTGCCCATGATCTCGGAAGATCCGGCTGGTATCTCCTTTGGAGCATCGTTCCCCTCGTCAACATTTATATTGCAATCCGTATCTCCTTCATTGAAGGCGAAAAAGGGCCAAATCGGTTCGGGCCGGATCCGCTCACCACGCCGGGGGCGTGGTGAGAATAACAACGCAAGCGTGAGCTTGCGTTATTTTTGGTTTGGGAAAGACTGTCTCTCTAATTTTTTACTCGAGGCAAAAAATTGCTCCGATTCATCATGGTTGTAAGTTTTGCGTTGTGAGTTTTGAGTAAAAACCCCTAAAAAGCCCCAACTCCGGCGCCAAACCGTGTCCCTGCGTGACTCGGCGCCGAACAAGTTTTTCGATAATACAGTCCTGCAACCGAATCGCTTCAACGATGTCTTGCGATTAGCAGTTTTGGCCCATCGAAAAAATGCTCCTTGCTCCCGCTCGTTTGGAGACGTCGGGCCCCTTACTTTTTACTCGGAGCAAAAATCGCTCCGAGTCGATGCAGTTACGTGCCTTCCTTGTTTGAGAAAAGATTCTTTTGAAAATAAGGAAGGCATGACGATTCGTAAGAAGTGGTGTACCACAATTTCATTCCTAAGACGCCCGAAAAAATACCGTCGTCGGGCGGGCCGCTCCTAGGAATTTTTTCGGATGACAGAAGAAACCTTTCTCGCCTACGGTCCCTATCGACCCATCCGCGTTGTCAAATGCGGCGAGCCTCCTAGCAGAAACCCACTTCTAGTACGGCGTCGTCGGCCCGCTTCGCGTTTTTCCTAGCATCTGGGCTAATCTGGAGCCATATTCGAAAAAGGCAAATGGGAAAAAGACCGGAAGGGAAAACGTAACGTTGCTTCCTAAATCGTCCTAGCTGGCGGCGGATTGCCGCTATGCGGCAAATGTGTTGTAGAGGCCACGTTTCTTATCGATGAAAAACATTTCAAAGGCGTTTTTAAGGCAAAAGACCAAACGGCGACGGTTCGATGCATCCTGCATCGAGCCTAAAGAAACTGTGCGTAATGAGAACACCGCTCCGAACAATTGACACGCGTTCGGAGCGGTGCTCTTTTTTTATTGCTTTCTCTTTTTCGTGTGGCAGTCCTTCTGTTTTTTGCACCACAGCATCAAAGCGTCATAACACCACAGCAAACAAAAAACAGAGCCACCCTACGGCTGGCTCTGTTTTTTGTTTTTCTTTCATTTCATTTTCTGCTGCAATTCTGCAACAATCTTCATGAATTCCTGGATCTTTTGGTCCAGGAGGGTGTCGTTGCATTTCAGTTCTTCGTTTTCGGCAATGAGCTGGGCTTTGCTGACGCCTTCGTACTGACTGGTGCAGCCGAGTTTGACGGAGACGCCGAAGTTCCACATGTTTTCGCCGCCCGTCGATCCGCCGAGGCTCAGTAAGGTGCGGTTATCAGGCCGATAGAAGGCACCGATGGCAAGGGCCGTGTTGCCGCGGCAGCTGCCGGTACCAACGGCAAGGTCAAGTTTGTTGCCCCGATCAAAGTCAAGGGGATAGAAGGCTGCAAGGGCTGCGGCATGAGCGCCGACTTTATCGACGCGGTCATCAAGGCGTTCGACGCGGCTGCTGACGTCACGAACTTCTTTGGTCGCTTCATAGAGCTGACTGCCGTTGATGGCCTCTTTCGAAGTCGGGCTCACTTCCCCATCGGTGACGTTCGTGATCTTGTTGTGATTCATATCGATGCCGGGGTTGGAAATGGTCGGTCCGCCGTTCTTGATGCTGACTTTGCTGACGCTGATGTTGCCTTTGAGGGCGACGTTGACATTGCTGTCGGGCCGTTGCAATATTTTCGCTTCTTATAATGCCAAGCTTGCCGTCTTTTTCAAGTTTCGTTTCGCCTTTGTCGTCAGCTGTGAGTTTCGTTTCAATGGCAGCGGGTATGCCGGCATCGACGGCCTTTCCCGTATCGTTGATATCCGTGCCAGTGCTGCCCGCATCGGCATTCCCCGTATCGGTATTACCCGTTTCAGTGCCGCCTGCATCCGGTACTGCCGTATTGTCGTTCTTCTCTTCGTAGGTGACTTTGTCGGAACCGGAATCCTTATAGTTCGTGCTGATGGTCCAGTTGCCGCTGCCATCGTTTTCGAGTTTGATGCCATCACCTGCTTTGAGGCTGATGGACGTACCAGCCATTTCCGTAGCGGCTGTGAGCTGGGCCACGTTGACGGCGTCCGTATCGGCAGAACCGGCGGCGACATAGGTAATGCGGCGCGTGTTGATCTTTCCGTTGGCATCGGGGCCACCGACGAAGACGGCGGCTAAGGTCGGTTTCCAGACGTAGCTCGTGTCTGTGGCTGTGACGCGCAGAAGAGGATGATTTACTTTGGTATTGTCGCCGTCGACAGCATTTTTCACCGTATTCTTGCTGCCCAGGACATAGATGTGCTAGCCATTTGTGACCGTATTATAGAACCCGTCGACGAAGTTCATCTGTGTGGCGCTGTCATTGAGTTCATTCGTGTTCCCCGCGAGAATGTTGCCAACGCCCATGACCTACGACAGATAGCCTTTATCGACTGTATTGGCCCCACCCATGACCATAACCTGGCCGCCGCTTTCGAGAATGGCTTTTGCAGGAGCTGGGACAATTCATCCCATTTTCCTGCTTGGGCAAGGACAGGCGCTTGTCTTAGAATTTCATCGCTGCCCTTGACATCGCGATAGGAATTGGTGACCCTGTTCGCGGCACCGTAGATCAGGGCTAAATTGGCGTTTTCTGTATAGTTGACCTGCCCCACAATGGAACTTCCGCGCCATCAAAGGGATTGCCCCTTAACTTGACGCCGTTGAGGCTTCCCATGATGACAACGGTGGGCGCCTTTTCTGCATTGCCATCTCCCGTAATTTGGACAGGCTGCCCATCTGGGCTAAGCAAGAAGCAAGGTCCGGCAATGGGATGTGTCAGATCCGACGTAACCAGCATCGTTGGCGTTGCTACATAGGCCGGCAAGGCCGCCCCGCCAAGGATCATACCCAGCACGGCCGCCGTCAGGATGCGTACCAACTTTTGAGCCGCCACTTTGCCCCGCCCTTTGGCAAGTTCGAAAACAACGACATAGCCATTTTGAACGAGACTCCAGATGATTTTGCAGATTCGGTTCATACCTTGTCCTCCTCTTTTGAACCTCTTCAAGGTAAAGAAAAGGCCAATCACCCCGATGATACGAAGCGTTCCCCTGGCCTTTCCCATTTTCCCCCGGATCCATTCCGGATATATTTTATATTTTCATCACATCATGTTATTATCAGAAAATAAACACTTCTTTCTCTTAACAACTTGTTTTATTCTTATAAAGTCAAGGTCATCTATTTTTTTAGTTTTTACTCATTAATTTATCCTAGATGGCGATTTTTACTTTATTTAATACTTTATGCAATAATTTCTCAATATTCTATACTGGCTAATATTTTCTTATTTTCCTACTTATCCAGCCGATGAATCAGCAAAAATTATGGGAACTCTTACTTCACACTTTTTCCATATTCCTATGATAAAATAAGGCTATCTTGTATCATGTCAAAGAAAGGACGGTTTCCATGACGCTCTCCCTTCTCCTTACGGGATCGGTAATTCTCTTATCCCTCCTCATCAGCAAGGCCCTGCGCCATACGCCGCTGCCATCCCTGCTTCTATTCATTGCCTTGGGCATGCTCTTTGGCGAAAACGGGCTCTTCCACATTCCCTTCGATGATTACCAAGCCGTTGACATCATCTGCAGCAGTGCCCTTGTCATCATCATGTTCTATGGAGGCTTTGGGACAAGCCTCAAAGCGGCACGCCCCGTTCTCAGGGCGTCGGTCCTTTTATCGACGGTCGGCGTTGTCCTTTCTGCCTTGGGGCTTGCCGCACTCGCCCATTTCATCCTAGACCTGGGGGTTGCGGAAAGTTTCCTTATTGGGGCCGTCATTTCCTCTACAGACGCCGCATCGGTCTTTTCCATCCTTCGCGGCAGCCGTCTTTCCCTCAAATACCACACAGACTCCCTTTTGGAAATTGAGTCAGGATCGAACGATCCCATGGCCTTCATGCTGACCGCGGCTGCCATTGCTCTCATGACGGGGTCGGATCTTTCCCTGCCCCTTCTCATGGGAAAACAGATGATTATCGGCGCCGCCGCAGGCCTTTGCTTCGGCTTTGGCGTAGCTCGCCTTCTTTCGCGCAATGCCTTGGATGGCAGCGAGGCCCGAACCCTATTTCTCCTTTCCGTCATGCTTTTATCCTACGCCGTTCCTACCATACTTGGCGGCAATGGCTATCTGGGGACCTATCTTTGCGGGATTCATCTAGGAAACGCGCCCATGCCACAAAAGCGGAATCTGGTGCACTTTTTTGATGTCTTGACCCAAGTTGCCCAGGTCATGATTTTCTTTTTGCTGGGCCTTGTCGTAACGCCCGTGACGCTTCCCAGCGTCTTTGTGCCCGCCCTAGTGCTGACTGTATGTCTCACCTTCATTGTGCGGCCCGCTGTTGTGACGCTTCTCCTGCGGCCCTTTGGAGCTCCACTTTCCCAAATACTTCTTACGAGCTGGGCAGGCCTGCGCGGCGCCGCGTCCATTGTATTTGCCATATCAGCCATTTTGGCCGGTGCGGAAACGACACTGAACCTCTTTAACCTCATTTTCTGCATGGTTCTCCTTTCCATCACCTTTCAAGGAACGCTGCTTCCCTGGGCGGCGAAAAAGTTTGCCATGATTGATCCAGCGGCGGACGTAGAAAAGACCTTTACCGATTACGAAGAAGACACGGATATCACCTTTGGTCACGTCCATGTCGACGAGCGCAGCGGTTGGAACGGGCGCACCTTGGCAGAGCTCAATGTCCCCGGTGACCTCATCGTCGCCATGATTGTCCGTGACGGAAAGGGCATCATCCCCACGGGGGCAGTCAGACTCGCTGCCGGCGACACGCTGATTTTGGGAACCCACGGCTTTACAAGCCGCGAATGGGCCCTTGAAGAAGAACGGGTTCCCGCCGGATCGCGCCTCATTGGCATACCCCTGGAGTCGCTTCCCCTTTCAAGCCGCCAGCGCATCCTGCTGATTCGGCGGGGTCTCAAGACCCTCATTCCGACAGGATCAAGTGTCATCAAAGAAGGGGACCATCTGGTTCACCTAAAAGACGCGGAACACTTCAAAAAAGGATGAAAGAAGGGGAAGTGCCGTGATATACTGGTAAAGAGTATCCAAAAAGGAGATGGTTCCCGTGATTCGATCCATGCGCCGCTTCAAACAGGCTCTCCCCCTTGATGCCTGTAAGGAAGTCCTCAAAAACGGCAGACGAGGCGTCCTTTCTGTCATCGGTGATGACGGCTATCCCTATGGCGTTCCCATCAACTACGTCTATGATGAAAAAGAAAATGCCCTCTATTTCCATGGTGCCAAAGAAGGTCATAAGATTGACGCCATAAAAAAGAGCGGCAAAGTATGCTTTACTGTTTTTGACGAAGACTATAAAGAAGATGGCGACTGGGCGTACTACGTCAAGAGCGTCATCGTCTTTGGCCGCGCAAAGGTTGTCGAGGACGAAAAAGAAACCCTGCGCATGACTCGCCTCATTGGCCTCAAGTACTACCCTACCGTCAAAGAAGTGGACGCCATCTTGGAACGCACCCGCGGCCGCGTGCAGGGCGTGCGGGTTGACGTAGAAAAGATGACGGGAAAGCTGGTACATGAGAAGTAATTTTTAGCCAGCGCAAAATTTACGCTGGCTAAAAGAATGGAAAGGCTGTCTCGCGCCTTCGGTGCATGTCATCAAGCGAGAAAGACGAAAACGCTTTGATGCTAAACCGTGAGGGAAAAACTGTGAGACCGGGCGCCAAACCGGTCTCCTCATCCACCACCTACTCCTACAAACAAGTTTGCTAGTTACACCCCTACTAAGAAAGTCTATTCGAAACTTCGTCGTACACGAACACGTATCCGCTGCTTTTAGCATCTGCCTGATACTACGTTAGGCGGATGTAAGAGATAAAAGAGCTCTGTGTTCCGCAGTCTTACATTGGAGCGTTCCCTGGATAAGTCCTCTGCACGATTTCTCGCTTCGCCGTTTTAGTACATTTTACGGCTTGCAAATCAATCGGCGATAGACTTACCGCCTTGGCAATATGGGACGGCTTTCGCCGTTTCCAAGTCAGAATATTGTAAGGTAAAAAACCAAGAGCCCAAAACCGAACGTAGACAGAGGTTCGGTTTTGGGCTCTTGGTTTTTATTTGGATTTTGTAAGAGGCGGGTTCTTTGAAATGGAAAGATCACGACAGCATCTGGTAGACCTGCGTTCACATTTTTCCTCTGAGTTCAACTCGTAGAGTCGATCCGCCTTTGCCAAGGCGGGGAACCGAAAGGGTAGATGAAGATGCGCAGCAACGTTTCCTTGCAAACGTGAGGACCGCCCGAATCCCAAGCCCGCTTTGCAGCGCCAGCGGGAGGACGATGGAATACGTCTCCGGGCGAATCATTTGTCCCCTTCCCCCGTTAGGGGGGCGGTTTGGGTCCGCGCCTTCCGGTCTTTATGCTGACCTTTTCATCACCGCACTCTATTCATTTTTTTAAGACCGTTATATTTTACTCATAACTCACAGCCATCGAATGAGGTCAGCCCAAATTGGCTGATCTCATTCATCCATCATCTCCCTGCACCATCCCCGATAAGTCTCGCCAAAAAGGCTGCCTTTTTCCCAAATGAAGGTGAAGTCATGGGTGACGGAAAAGTCCACAAGGTCGATGCGCATGAGCCGACCTTCACGGATAGGGCCTTCAGCGGCCGATTCGTACAAAAAAGACACACCCATATCTTCTTCGAGAAGCTGCAATATGGCGTGCATGCCGCCAATTTCAATGCGCCGCGAAAAGTCGCTGATTTGCCGCCCCATGAGGGCGAGTTGGTTTTCCAAAAGACGTCTGGTGCCGCTTCCCGGTTCGCGGAGGATGAGACGCTCTGTGAGAAGGTCCTCCAGCTTTTCCGGAACTTTTGGGAACTCATGCCGTGCGCTTGTAACGGGCACAAAGGCCACCGTATCGTAGCGCAGGGCTTCAAATTCCTCGGAATCGAAATAACCTTCCACAAGGGCAAACTGGATATCCCCTTCTTCAAGGCCGCGGATGAGCTCTTCCGTATTGGCAATCTTCATGGTCATGGCCGCGTCAGGATGGCGGCGGATGAAACGGGAAAGGGGCGGCGCTACGACATATTCGCCGATGGTCTTGGTCACGCCAAAATGGATGGGCTGCGACGTCGCGCGAGCATGGTGCAGGCGTTGACGGAGCTCCCGATCATCATTTCGCATGGCTAGGCCT
This sequence comes from Acidaminococcus intestini DSM 21505, assembly GCF_000425045.1. Lineage (GTDB taxonomy): Bacteria > Bacillota > Negativicutes > Acidaminococcales > Acidaminococcaceae > Acidaminococcus > Acidaminococcus intestini. The sequence goes on from NZ_AULA01000001.1 coordinate 120,659, forward strand.
GCCTTATATAAGAGGGCCCCTTCAGGCGTCAACATAAGCTTCCTTTCCTTATAGTGGAAAAGAGGTATGTCATAGGCCGCTTCCAAATAGCGGATATGCTGCGACACAGCAGGCTGCGTAATATGAAGCTTTGCCGCGGCCTTAGTGAAGTTCATGGTCTCGCAGACCGTAAGAAAAGTTTCCATTCGGTGGTCTAACATGAGTCCTCCATAAAGTTTTCTTATCGATTAATAATAAAAGATAATTTTATTTTATCATAAAATCTGTGTAGAATGATACCGAATTCAATCGGAGCGGCGCTTATTGCCGCAATATGAGGAGGCAATCATCATGAATCCATCGAAACTTCCAGGCATCGCACTCTGCCTTGTCATTGCCCTGCCGTCCTGGTTTTTGGGGAAAACCTTTCCCATCATTGGCGGGCCTATCATCTCCATCCTTCTCGGCATGGTCGCCGGCCAGTTCCTCAAGGACCGGACAAAGGTCAAAAGCGGGATTTCCTTTACATCCAAATACATCCTGCAGACGGCTGTGGTCTTTTTGGGTTTTGGCCTGAATCTCTCTGTCATCCTCGCAACAGGCTGGCAGAGCCTTCCTATCATCATCTGCACCATTGCAACGTCGCTTATCATCGCTTACGGACTGCAAAAGGCCATGAACATTGACGTCAACAAGGCCACCCTTATCGGCGTCGGTTCATCCATCTGCGGCGGGTCCGCCATTGCAGCGACAGCGCCAGTCATCGAGGCAACGGATGATGAAGTGGCCCAAGCCATTTCGACGATTTTCTTCTTTAACGTCCTTGCCGCGATTTTGTTTCCTCTCCTTGGAACGGCGCTCCATATGGATACCTTGAGCGGCGAAGCTTTCGGCATCTTTGCCGGTACGGCGGTCAACGACACGTCGTCTGTAACGGCAACGGCCGCAACCTGGGACAGCATGTGGAACCTAGGAACCCAGACCCTTGATAAGGCCGTCACGGTGAAACTCACCCGGACCCTTGCCATCATCCCCATTACGCTCTTTTTGGCCTGGAACCGTTCCCGTTGTGGGGCGGGCGAAGGCCGCACCGTAAGCGCCAAAAGCGTATTTCCTATGTTCATCCTTTACTTTGTCCTTGCTTCTGTCGTCACGACCGTAAGCATTCATTTGGGCATTTCGGGAGCTGTCTTTGGACCTATGAAGACCCTTAGCAAGTTTCTCATCGTTCTTGCCATGGCTGCCATTGGGCTCAACACAAACCTTGTGGACCTCGTCAAGAAAGGCGGTAAGCCGATTTTCCTCGGTGCCTGCTGCTGGATTGGCATCACCCTTGTCAGTCTCCTCCTGCAGCATGTTATGGGACTCCTGTGAACTTGAGGGGCCCTATTTCTTTCTCTAGTCGGAATGATTGGGAAAAGGTTCTTAAGGAAGCCCGTTCCAACCTTTTTTCAAAGCATAGGCCAAGGGCACTCCATAGATAGTCCCCTCCCTTCACAAGGCATGCCATCCCGTTACGGTTTCTTGACACGGACCCTTTCCCATCGGGCAAAAAAACTGTCAAAACATGCACCCCACCGTTTACGGGGCCAAGGGCCCTGAAACGGTGGGGTTTTTTCGTGGAAGGTCCTTATGACGAAAACAGGGCGAACTCCTTATACAAAGATCACTCGTGAAGAGGAAGGCCCTTTGTCAACCGGTCCACTTTATTTTTTTGCCACGCAGGCCAATACCAACAAGATTGAGCTCCTGTGCCTGATACCCCGCAACCGAAGCCCGGTTAGCTTCATCGTCAAAGGTCTCAAATAACTCTTCTGTATAAATGGATACGGCAAGGCCCTCTGAAAACAGACCTTTTTGAAGCAGTTCCTGCAGCTGCTCTTTTGACGCGCCATGAATCATGATGGGCTGCTGGGACATGGGCAAGTACTGATGACCCTCAGCATCGACGTAGGGCTTACCGATGATTTCCTGCGTCCCGGCAATCCCGCTCATGAGAAAAGCGGTTACATTGAGTGCTTGCCAAGGTTTAAGGCCCTCCCACAAAACAATCTTGATTTTAGTGTCAAATTTCATGCAGGTTTCCCCCTCTTGTCACGTGATGTTTCATAGGGTATTATAAAAAATCATGATAATTCAATCAAACTGAATTTATAAAATATAAAATTTAATATTTTTGAATTAAGAGGTTTTTATGGATATCAAACAGCTACACACTTTTGAAACCATCATCCAGACAGGCAGCTTTCAAAAGGCAGCACAAGTCCTGTCCTACGCCCCATCCACGATTACCTTCCAAATGAAACAACTGGAAAAAGAGCTGGGCGTTTCCCTTTTTGAGCGCCGCGGCCACGAACAGCGCCTGACGTCTGCTGGGATTTCCCTAAAGCCCTACGTAGATCAGGTCCTCCATTCTGCCGACCAGCTCGTCGCCCATGCCGGGAGCCAGCGCCTGGAAGGACAGTTGACCGTGCTCCTTCCCGAATCCCTTCTAACCTACCACTTACAGCCCGTACTGGAACGCTTTCGAAAAAAAGCGCCCCAGGTTCGGCTCTCCCTCCATGTCAAAAACTGCTTTGCCATTTATGACAGCATGAGGCATGGGGAAGCTGATCTTGCCCTTCATTACGATGTCGCCGCCTATCCCTCACCCTTTGAGACAACGCCCCTTATCACTTATCCTCTGGTCCTTGTTGCTTCCCCGCTTCTTTCCCCGCAAGACAGTGATTTTATGACGAAGGGACAAACAAAAGAGCAATGTTTGCTGATCAATGACAAACAGGCCCTCTACTTAACCTATTTTCGGGAATACCTACGCGAAAAAGGCATTGCGCTCTCCCAAGAAATGGATGTATGGAGTCTGGAAGCCATCAAGCAATGTATTTTAAGCAACCTCGGGGTCGCCTTTCTCCCCGAATTTGTGGTTCATGAGGAACTGCAAAAAGGCCTTATGAAAAAAATTTCCCTTGAACTCGATCATCCCTCTATGACGGCCCTTTTGGTTCATCGTAAGACAGCAAATCCATTGGTCCATTGTTTTAAAGAACTTGTGACTGCCCACTTTAAGAAAACGGAATAGGCCCATATGGCGAGAAATCATACAGCATAAGACCGGGTCTTTGATCTTTCAAGACCTTGGGAAGCGGCTGGAGGATGCGGACCCAAACCGACCCTGACGGGAGAACGGGTCTGAAAAGATTTGCCCGGAAACATGTTCTTCGGCTTTCTGCGGGTGCGCCCTTCTTATCATCGGAGCAATCTTTGCTCCGACTTATTTAAATAGCGCCCGCGCTTCCCCCTCCGTCGTCGCCATACCGCCCCAGGAAAGGCCATAGAGCTTAGCAAAGCGCTGCATGGTGAATTTGCCTGCGTCGAGCATCCATTGTTCCGGCGCCGCACCCTGGAAGAGGAAGTACAGGGTCTTGCCACGCAGGCTGCCGCTTGCAGCGGGGCCGTAGAAGCGATCCAAGAGGGTGCGCACGCTGCCGCAGATGTTATGCCAATAAAGCGGCGAACCGATGACAATGGTATCGGCGGCTTTGATCTTTGCCATGACTTCATCAAATTGATCGCCGGCAAGGCGCTGGCCATAGACGTTGATGCGATAATCCGTCAGGTTCAGGGTTTCATAGTCACGGCTCCCCAGCAGGGCCGCTGCAAGGCGTGCCGTGTTGCCTTTTTTGTTAGGACTGCCGTTAATAAATAAAATGCTCATGGTGATTACTCCTTAAAGTCTGTTCTGTTGCTGGTTACTTCCCATGCCTTATATTCATCAAGGCGAGCTGTAAGCCGCGATTTGCCGTAAGCCTGGGCATCGCTTCCGAGGAGGAGGCGCAGGGGCATCTTCCCGCTGTGCACAAGGTCCACAAGGACGCGGCCCGCTTCATCAGGATCGCCCTGCTGCGTGCCATCAGTATGGTCGTTGCGGATGCGGCGCGTACCGGCCGTCTTTTCGTAGTCCCCCAGTTCCACGCTCGATTCCTTAAGGGACGTGCCGGCAAAATTCGTACGGAAGGCACCGGGTTCAATGATCATGACATGGATTCCCAAGTCCTTCGTTTCCCCGTAAAGGGCTTCCGAGATGGATTCCAAGGCGCTTTTTGTGGCGGCATAGTAGCCGGATCCCAAGGCTGCGCCCAAAGCGGCGATGGACGAAACGTTCGCAATGGTGCCGCGATGGTTCTTCCGCATGATGGGAAGGACGGCTTTTATGAGGGCAATGGGTCCGAAAAGATTCGTCTGGAAGAGCTGGTCCACTTCTTTTGGAACGCCTTCTTCCACGGCAGCGCGGTAGCCATAGCCGGCGTTATTGATGAGGACGTCGATGGTGCCAAAGCGCTCCAAGCCTTTTTCTACGGCATTTTTGATGTCTTCTTCCTTCGTAACGTCAAGGGACAGGGCAAGGGCTTGCTCTGGATAGGCATCCACCAAGTCTTTCAAGGTTTCGACGCGGCGCGCCGTCACAATCACCTGGTCCCCACTTTTAAGGACGGCTTTCGCAAAGCCCCGTCCAAGGCCGGAGGAACAGCCTGTAATAAGCCAAGTCTGCATAGTGGTATCGTCTCCTTTTCATGCAAAAGGCAGCAGAGCAACTGCTCTCACTGCCTTTTCATTTCATTCAATTATTCTTCAAAATCCGTCTTCGACGCAGCCGCTTCATAAGACGCAATGTCTTTTAGTTCCGCCTCATAGCGTGCTTTCATAGCCCGGCAGCAGGCAGCACCAATGAGGATACGCGGCGGCAGGTTCCCCTTTTCCACCATATCTAGGAGGAACTGGGCGGCCTTTTGCGGATTGCCTGTCTGGGTGTAGGTATTTTCCGCAAGGAACTTTGCGGCTTTATGGGCGCTGCTGTCCTTGTAGGCATCAAGCCTTGCAGAAGGATTCCTAAAGGAATGCTTGCTTCTGAAATCGGTCCGGAAAGAACCTGGGCAAACAGCAGACACAGCAATGCCAAATTCGCCAAGCTCTGCCCGCAAGACATCGGACAGACCGACGACGGCGAATTTTGCGGCGCAATACGCGCTGCTCCCGCTAAAGCCCATGAGCCCGCCTTGGCTTGAAACGTTCAGGATGACGCCCTTCCCCGCCTTTCTCATGAGGGGAATGACGCGGCGCGTAACGTTTACGACGCCAAAGTAATCCGTTTCAAAAAGGTTCCGCAGGTCTTCGTCCGTCGTTTCTTCAAAAGCCCCGCTGAAGCCAAAGCCTGCGTTATTGATGAGGACATCGATGCGGCCAAAACGATCCATCCCATCCTTGATGGCCTTTTCCACTTCGTCCGTCTTCGTCACGTCCATGACCACGGTGAGGACGGAAGGATGTTTGAAAATGTCATCATGGGGAACGCGGCGCACGGTGGCAATAACCTTATCGCCCCGTTTTACCGCTTCTTCCGTAAAGGCACGGCCAAACCCGCGGCTTGCTCCCGTAATGAACCATACTCGTTCCATGAGATTTCACTCCTTAAAGATTGCCTTTGTAGAAGGAAGCCAATTTGCCTTCGATTTCATTGACGTATTTCGGAACCCAATAGGTCTGGATGTGGGTAGCCCCTTTGACGAGGTAGAGTTCCTTGTTATTCGTGCCCGTCGCCTTCTTGAAGGCGTCCTGCGTCATGTAGAGCGTATCAGCCTTGTCACCGGCAATCATGAGGAGCGGCTGGTTGATCAAGTCCATATTGTCTGCCTCATCAAAGGTAAAGAGGTCGAGGTTGCTGCGGACCGTGTACTGGAAGGTAGAGTTAGGATGACGATGGGTCTTCCCATAATAGATGTAGCCTTCGCTGTAAAGGGTCGGCATCTTCTTCAGTTCTTCTTCAGGGATATCCTGGGTTTCCATGCCCGCGGTGCGTTTGATGGCCGCACCCTTTGCTTCGGCGGCGCGCTGCTGACTCGATTCAAGGAGCCGCTTTTGGATCGTGTCACGGCCGCTGTTCAAAAAGCCATTGCGGCGAACGATGCCGAAGTTGAACATGGAAAGCGTTGCTACCGCCTTGACGCGCTTATCCGTCTGGGTTGCCTTCAAGGTGTAGCCACCGCCGCCGCAGATACCAAGGGCACCGATGCGGCTGTCATCGACGCCAGGATAGGACGCAATCACGTCAACCATGCCGTGGATATCTTCCGTGCGGAAGGCAGGATTGTCGAGCATATGGGGCGTACCGCCGCTGGCACCTTGGAAGGAAGCATCGGCTGTAATGGTGATATAGCCTTCTTCCGCAAGTTTCTGGGCATAAAGGCCTGCCACCTGTTCCTTGACGCCGCCATTTGGATGAGCCACGACGATGGCCGGATATTTCTTTCCGCTCGTCTTGTCGTAACCTGCCGGCGTATAGATATTCGCAGCTATGGTGTTGCCATTGAGGGTATAGCGGACGGGGTGGATGTTGACCTTGCCGTTTTCATTCTTCGTAATCGCCCCTTGATAAACAAGGCCAAAAGGATTCTTGTTAGGGCTCTTGATATCCTTTAAGGGAATCTCCACAAGATTGGCTCCGCCATAAAAAGTAATGCCGTTATTTTTGATATCTTTTACGGAATCAGCGGCAGGGGCGGCATACCCCACGGCCCCAAGGGCCATGACACTGGAAAGGACGAGGGCTGCTGCAGCCATTTTCTTTACCTTCATAAATAATCACTCCTTATCTTACCTGATACGATGGAAAAACACCGATGCGCATCCTATAAAAAGGATTGAAAAGCACCGATTGCCTTGATGGTTCCACTTTACTATTCGGTAGTTGCTACCTGTCAATAGTTTTTCTAAAAAATATCTGGAATTTTTTAGAATGGAATAATTAAGTATTTGTCGGATGTTCTTGGAAGCCTACGAAATCCTTATATCGGTAGATTGTACCGGATAAAAAAACATCGTCTGTAATGCTAAAAACAGCAAGCAGCTTTCATGCAGTCTTCTCCGAAGCACAATCCCGTACCTACCGAGCAAAGGGAAAACCGTGCAGACGCGAACCCAAACCGTCCCCTGACGGGGGAGCGGGTTCGAAAAGATTTGCCCGGAAACATGTGCCTGCGACATTTCGTTCTCGCTCCAAAAGCGTCCTTCGAAACTTCGGGCAAATGGTCCTCACTACCGTTCGTAATGAAACGTCGCTGTGCGTCCTCATCCACCACCGAAACCGGAAAATGGTAATGATAAACGCTTATGGAAATTTCCACACAACATGAGTGCCAATAAATTATGTTAGCGGCCCCGTCGTACACGAAAACGGTTCCCCTATCTCTGCGACCGCAATGGATTTATACGGGTACAGCTGTAGGGGATAAAAGGGCTCACTCTCTGCTGTTCCACACCAGAAGACCGGCCTTTCCGGCAGAGGAAACTCCGAATGCTCCTATCGTCGCTGCCCTCTGAGTAAGCTTTCTGCACAAATTTTTCAGCATAAGAGAAAACGAAAAATTCGGCGACTCACTTAACCGCCCTGCACGATCTCTTGTTTCGCTTTTTCTAAGGCAGATGGAAGTTCGCGTATCGAGCTCAGAGGCAAAAAAAAAGATGGGGATTGTTCTAAGCGCTATCGTTATCTTCCCATTTCAAAGAAGCAGCCTCTTACAAAATCCAAATAAAAACCAAGAGCCCAAAACCGAACCTGCGTCTATGTTCGGTTTTGGGCTTGCTTTATAATCTTTTACCTGGTGGTCTTTCTCCCATTTGTTTTTTATCAATTCGGTTCAGCGGGGTCCGTCCAATTGTGAGGAGCCCTCACTTCCACTGACAAAATTCTCACAGCCACAGGTTTCTATGCGTCCGTATTTTCTCCCATTGCATTCGTATAGAATTAAGCAATGGAGGCACGCTGCAGTGGAGAATCAGAGCACTTTTTACTCCAACCCCACACCCTCTATTCTTAATATGTATAACCCGGATCAAGAAGCTTCAAAAGGGCTTCGTCATGGTGACGGGCAAGGCGGATCTTGTTGTCAAAAATCATGGTGGCGCCGCTGTCCTTCGTATACGCGTCCCACTTCGGCAGGGCATCCGTCTGCGGCGTCCCATAGCGGGCAAAATGGACCCAAGCGTCACTCATGCGGTCTTCCAGGATATGTGCTTCCTTGCTTCCGCCAGTACGGCTCAGCATGCGGTCCACATTATGGAAGACAAAGGGGATTTCCGCCGTATGATAGGACATGTACGTCCCAACCATAAGCGGCGATTCCCAACTGAAAAGATAGGCGTAGACCGGAGCTCCGCCTTGTGCGGCCTTACGGCGCATAATCTTCAAGATTGGCTGGCGGATCAGGGTATCGATATAAAGGGCATCGGCCTTTTTCTTATTGGGATACGCCTTTAGAAATTCGCTCACGACGGCGTCTTTTTTATCGCCGTAGGCCTGTTTGAGGCGCTTTTCTACTTCAGCATCCGTCCAGGTATTTTTATTGTCATACTGACGGTCCGCAGCGTCTACAATATCCTGAAACCCTGTCCATTCCGTCAAGTTGGTCCCAATGAGCAGCGGCACCTTGCGGCCCGCTTCGGCAAAGCCTGTTTCCGTCACAGGGTTGGTGGGAAGGAAATCCCCATCGACGACAGGTTCCCAGCTAAGACCGTAGCCTGTCCCGAGGGCCTGAGGGACCTTATATTCGGTGCCCACGGTCTTAAGGGCTTTACGCGAGGCTGCGGCAAGCGTTTCATAAGGAATCGTCTGCAGGCGTTCGAGATTGTCCTTTGTCACGCCCAGCTCTTTCAAAGTAAGATCTGTCACTTTTTCACTCTGCTCTTTGCTCATGACGTAGGGGCCCATGGACTCGACGGCGCCGCTTTCCACGATGCCTTTTTGGAAGAGCCCTTTTGCACTCGGAGCAGTCATGAGGGTGAGCACCTTGGCACCGCCGCCGGATTCACCAAAGATGGTGACGTTTTGCGGGTCGCCGCCAAAGGAGGCAATGTTATGTTTCACCCATTTGAGGGCATCCACAAGGTCTACGATTCCAATGTTGGCCGAATCCTTATACTGGGGGCCATATTTTTCAAGGTTGAAATGACCGGCAAGGTTCAAGCGGTGATTCACGGAAACAACGACCACATCACCGCGACGGCTGAGGTTGGCGCCGTCATAAGCGGGTGACTCCAGGGAAGAACCGGCTTCAAAACCGCCGCCATGGAGCCAAACCATGACGGGGCGCTTTTTCCCATCCGTGAGGTTTGGTGTCCACACGTTGAGGTTCAAGCAGTTATTATCCATGGTAAAACTGCGGCCCGGTTCTCCCCACTCCCCATTGGGAAAATTGCCTTGGGCCTGAGGTGAAATGGGGCCGACCTGCGTTGCCATACGGATCCCGCGCCACGGCTTCACTGGTTTTGCGGCCTCAAAGCGGTGCGTGGCTTCCGCATAGGGAATGCCATAATAGGAATAGATCCCATTTTTGATGAATCCTTGTACGCGGCCCGCGTCCGTCTCTGTCACGGCAATTCCGGGTCCCGCCTGAAAAGTCTGGTCTTTTTGGGAAAGGGATGCTTGAACGCGAGCAGCCGCTTTTTCGGCAGCAAGCGTCGGTGCAGCAGCTCTGGCAAAAGCCGGGGCCGATGAAAGCAAAGCAGAAAGAACAAGTAACGATACCCATTTTGAAGATTGCATAAAAACCTCCTTTATTTTTACTCGACGCATGGATGGCGCCGATCTGCTCCAGTTAAACCAGACTTCTTTTTTCATGATTCACCCAATCGGTCATGCAGCTAAAGAAAACCGCTCATGATCAAGCGCTTTATTTCTGTCAGTTTTGCACACTAGGGGTTTCTTATCTACTGGCAGAAGTCCTGCGTCAATCTGGGCGATTTTCTTTAGTCGTACAACTTTATGGGACGATGATTAAGCCTATGGTTTTGACTTTTAGAGCAAGATCCGCAGGCTTTAGACAGCCTTAAGGCCTTTAGGCCAGCCACCTCGGGCGGTCTGAGCCAAGCTGCACCACAACATCTTTTCCAGCTGACGCTTGGCACAGCTTTTTTGCGGTATTCAGCCGGTCATATTTTTTACTAGCTTTAACCTCACAGTTATAGGCCGCTTTTCTTTAATACGCCTCCTCAAAGATTTCTCTGATTTCTTCCTTACCCAGCTGCCGGAAGCTGCCGGGAGAAGCAACGCAGCCAGCGGCAACGTCAACAAGGACGGCATGGTCGATGTTCATGTCGCGCAGTCTCGTTGGAAGGCCGATTTCCTTGATAAAAGCGGTCAGGGCCTCGATGCCTTTTTGGGCACGCGTCAGTTCGTCGCCTTCACTAGGGTCGATATCAAAGACTTTTTCAGCAAAACGGGCAAACTTTTTGGTCCCATCCTTTACGATATGACGGTAGTAGACGGGATGCAGTACGGCAAGACCAGCGCCGTGGTTGCAGAAGGTATAGGCGCCCAGGCTGTGTTCCAGGATGTGGCACTGGAAGTCCGTCTTCTTTCCCAGTTTGAGGATCCGGTTTTCCGCCATAGTCGCAAGCCATACAAGGTTGCTGCGGGCTCCTTCGTCGTGAGGATCCACAAGGATGGCCCGGATATTATCGACAGCGCTTCTCATAAGGGCTTCGTTCATGACGTCAGACACGTTATTGTCATTGGGTTCACTGAAATAGATTTCCATCATATGGGAGAGGCTGTCAAAAGCACCGGAGATGAACTGGAATTTCGGCACTGTTTCCGTATATTTGGGGTTCAAGATGGCAAATTGAGCGTTCAGTTCCGGATAGTCGCGGCCCGTCTTTACTTTGAGGGATTCGTTTGTAATGACGCTGCCGCCGTTCGTTTCACTCCCCGTTCCCGATACGGTAAGGACAATGCCAAGGGGAATGGGTTTTGTTTCGATCTTACCAGCATGGGCCCAATACGCGTCCCACAGGTCCCCATCATAGACGGCACCAAGAGAAATGGCTTTGGAGCAGTCCATGACGCTGCCGCCGCCTACAGCCAGAATGAGGTCCACCTTTTCTTTTTTAGCAAGGGCTGCCCCTTCAAGGACCTTGGCATAGGTCGGGTTGCTGCGGATGCCGGAAAATTCGACAACGGTCTTGCCGGCTGTCTTAAGATATCCCATGATTTCTTCATAGATACCCGTTTTCTTGATGCTGCCCCCACCGTAGGTCAGCATGACCTTGGGGCCGTATTGAGCGAGCAGGCCCGGCAGATAAGTGGAGACACTATCGTTTCCAAAATAGACTTTCGTAGAATTTTGAAACACGAAACTATTCATGATTGTCACCTTTCTTTTTTCTTGTTTCCTTGTTTTTCACGGAAAACCCCGGACCAAAGGACCAAAGGGCTCCAGTCCGGGGTCTTTGACAATTTTTCATGGTTTATTTCAGGGATTTCACCCAGCTGATGACATCCTGGCTGAGCACGTTTCCTTCAAAGCGATGGCCTTCAAGCCATTTGCCCGTACCCGCTGCCTTTTCAAGATTTGTACCGCTGTCCCCCATTGGTGTAGACATGCTCGTGGCAAAAGGAATGACCGTCTTACCTGTAAAGTCATGCTTTTCTACAAAGGTGTAGACCACATGAGGTGCCTGACGCCACCAATGCGGGAAACCGATGAAGACGCGGTCGTATTTGGCCCAGTCCTTTGCGTCGCCTACATAATCCGGGCGCAGGGACGGATTATTGTGTTCTTTCTGAACACGGCTGTTTTTGTCATTGTAGTTCAAATCATTTAGCGTGTAGGGCTGTTCCGGTTTGATTTCAAAAAGGTCAGCGCCCGTTTCTTTGGCAATGGTCTCAGCGACCTTTTTCGTGTGACCTGTTGCGGAAAAATAGACGACGAGGGTCTTTCCGCTCTTATCCGCCATTGCGGCTGCGGCCGGCTTTGTCTCTTTTACGGGCTCCGTCTGCGCCGCCTGGCTGCTGCAGCCCGTACTCACAAGAAAGAGGCTCGTCAGCGTCACAACAGCGAAAACGTGGCGCAGGAGATTTTTAAAGGAAAATGCTTTCTGCATGCTTGTCATGCCTCCTTATCTAGCAAGCCCATTTGCTTTCATCCAGTCTTCCAGGATATCCGCAATGGCTTCATTATTCGTATCGCTCATGAGAAAGTGTGTGTTGCCCTTGATGCCTTTTTTCGGCAGGTGAAGGAGCGTTGCCTTGCCGCCGTGATGGTTGACCGCGTCGACCCACAGCTTTGCCATGGCAAGACGGACGCGCCAGTTATCAAGGTTCCATGCCTCCGTCCGTTCCGTCGGGATATTGTCGCCGTAGACGACGAGAATGGGTCTCTTCGTAAGTTTTTCAAAGTCCGAAAGCTTCACGGCCGTCCCTTTAAGGGCGCCGAAAGGACTTGACGTTTCCATAGGAGCGGGTACTTCGCCTTCGGGGAAGATGAAGCCGCTTCCCGGTTCAAGGGCAATGATGCCTTTCACATGATCACTTTTGATGGCCGTCCACCAGCCAGGACCGCCTCCCTGGGAGTGGGTCACAAGGACGCCGTCGCCGCTTCTTTCAAAGACCTTTGCCATAGCGTCGCTGATGACCTGTTCATCAAAAGCACCCGTGTTGGGAGTCATGCTGCGGAAAAACTCTTCCCGTGCCGCTTCGTCCCACTTGACGTCGACACCGGGATAATAATTCGGATAGAGGCCAATGCGGAAGTTATCATACCAAAGCTGCTCCATGGGTGTCTTTGATACGGTTCCTCCCGTCGTTGACTGACCAGCTCGGCCGCGGCGGGGTTGATCCACGACGTAGGTGGCATACCCTTTTTCAAGGAAGATATTTTGGAAACCATCCCGCCCATCAGGCGTTGTTTCCCAGGTCTTGCCGGACTGACCGGCCCCATGAAGGAACACAATCACATTCTTTTTGGCCTTCACAGGCTTTTGATAGAACACATAGGCGTGATCACCGTGAAGGGTCTGACCGGAAGGATCAAGAGGCTTACTGTTATCGAGCGTTCCCGGTGCCGTCACAACCGTCCCCCCTGCCGTAAAACTTCCCTGGTCCGCAAGCGTCACAGGGTTATGGAAAGCTTCTGCAGAGGCCGTAAGAGCAAGGGAAAGGACGAGCGCCGCCAAAAGGTTCTGTTTCATGGACTATTCCTCCTTAAGGTCTTATGATGATAGGGTTTTCATCGGTTCTTCTCTTCATGACTTTATTCTACTATTCGGTAGTAAATACCGGTCAAGTATTTTTTTATCCTTACCATTCTTTTTTTACAGCCCTCAGCCAAGTCCGGTGACAAGAGCAACTACCGGCATAGTGATGACCGCAGCGGCCGTTGTTACCGCAACACCTTGGACTGAAACAGGATAACCTTCTTTATTGTAGAGATTGGCCAAAAGAGGAATGACATTGCCCGACGGCGTAGCAAGGGCGGCCATCAAAACCGCAAGTAGGTAGGTGTTATCAACGAACTGTTTCAAGATAAGTGTCACAACAATGGGGAGAACAAGCATTTTGAGGATGGTAAAAGCAATAATCTTCTGATTGATGAGGCTCTTCCAGTCCGTATCAAGGAGGAAGGAACCCAGGAGCATCATGGCAAGAGGGCCCGTCATGCTCCCCACCATACGGATAGAACTGGTAAGGATATAGGGCAGTTTGATGCCGGACAGATAGATAACAATGGCAAGGACGCAGGATATCATGCCCGGATTAACGAGGTTCTTCCAGCGAAAAGGTTCCTTGGCGCCACCACCGCCCTTGATGGTTTCAATGACATAGGAGAAAAAGAGCAGGTTGAAGGGAATGAGAAGAACCGTCATATAAATGAGCGCTTCCTTTCCATAAATAGCATCCACCATGGGAACGCCCATGAAGCCGATGTTCGTAAAGACGACCATGACGTTCACGATGCCTTTTTCCGCCTTGCCATAGTGAAGGATCCTCGGAATGAGGAAGGCTGCGAGCATCAAGAGGGCCAGCATGACAACGACGACACCAAAAGCATAAAGAAGGGCACCGCCTTCCATATGGGGCCCATCTCCGGTCACACCGGAAAGGATGATGGCCGGATAAGCAACCTGCAGGACAAGCTGCGTAATCTGGCCCTGATTATCCGGCGTCAGGATATTCTTTTTCCGTGCCCAGGCGCCGACGACCATGATGATGACAAAAATCAGCATCTGCTGTAAGACTTGCATGATAAAACCTCCTTAGGAAAGGCCCTTGGCAGAAAGCCAGTCCGCCATGAGACCTGCAATGACTTCATTGTTTTTATCGGCCATGAGGAAATGGGTATTGCCCTTGATGCCAAGGTCGGGCAGATGGACGATTTCCGCCATCCCGCCGTGTCGGTTGACGCAGGACACAAATTCTTTTGCCATCATGAATTCGCTGCGCCACTTATCGGGGCCAATTTCATCAGTCGTGCCATCCGAAATGTGGTCACCATAAAAAAGGACCATGGGAAGCTTCGTCAGGGCAAGGAAGGACTCAAGGGGAACGCCCATGGCCTGGGCCTTGACGGGATCGTAGAGAGTCGGCACGGGTTCCGGTACTTCCCCTTCAGGAAAAATAAAGGGCGATCCACCCGGTTCAAAAGCGATAATGGCCTTGACCTTATCCGTGCGGAAGGGGGTGCGCCAGCCAATGGTGCCGCCCATGGAATGGGTCACGAGGATGGACGGGCCCATCTTTTCAAGGAGTGCGGCCATGGCATTGGCACTCACATCGTCATCAAGTTCGCCTTCGTACGGCGTCCAAGAGCGCTGGAACTGGTTATACGTCTCAGCGTCGCCAGCCATGGCCGAATCTTCGTAGGGGACGGGCGTATCCCCGTCAAAAATGCCGCAGCGACAAAGCATGTACATCGTCTTATCGGCATACAGAGGATTTTTTGCATAAGGATTGCGCCCGTCATCCGCTTTTAAGGCAAGACCGGCTTCCCCCATGCGGGGCTGGTCGATGAGGACCGTCGTGTAACCCTTGCGCAAAAAAAGGGTCTGAAAGCCTTCGCGGCCATCAGGCGTCGTTTCCCATGTCCGTTTGCACTGAGCGCCGCCGTGCTGAAAAATGAGCGGATAGGGACGCGCGTCCACGGGTACCTGGTAAAAGGCATAGGCATGGTCCCCATAGGCAATCTGTCCTTCTGGTTCAAGAAAATGGTCCGTGCGGAAAACGCCGTCATGTTTCAGCGTCGATCCGCCGATGGCAAAACTGCCTTGTTCAGCAATGATAAGAGGTTGTTTGGGGTTATTGGACATGGTTGGTTCCTTTCTTTTTTACTTGGAGCAGAAATTGCTCCGATTCGATGGAGTTAGGTGTCCCCATTACTGAAAAAAGATTTTCTTGATAGTAATGGGGACATGACCTATCGTAAGAAGTCACGTAACACAAATTCATTTTAAAGTCACCCAAAAAAATGCCGTCGTCGGGCGGGCCACTCCTAAGAATATTTTCGGATTGCAGAAGAAACCTTTTTTGCCTACGGTCCATATCGACCCATCTGCGTTGTCAAACGCATAACAAATGTCTGCTAAGTTTATAATGGACGCCGGCTATATGTACTCAAATGCGGATCCGGTACTTTGGCAGCTGCCTGGTCCTATAAAAGGCGGCTGTAAGGGAAAAGACCAGAATGCAAAAGAACCAAAAGGCGTGACTAGTCCGAAGCACAGGGGTATCGCTCTTCGGATTATTTCCCTTGGGATGACAAGAAACGTGTTTTCAGGGGCGAGGGACCAAAACCAGGAAAATTTTACAAGCATATATCATTAAAATTTCCTGGTTTTGGTGGTGGACGAGGACGCAAAGCGAACGTATCCTTGCAAGCGACAGCAAGGCTTATTCGCCCGGAGTCTCGAAGGACGCTTTTGGAGCGAAGCGGAAGTCCGAGAAACATGTTTGAGGGCGGATTAAGTTCGTTCCCACCCTTCGACGAAAGGACGTTTGGGGCCGAACTTACGGTCTTTTCACCAGCCGCCTCCGGTGGCCTTAGCCAAGGAAGGCCCTAATTATTTTGCCTTCCGCCTTAGCCGTTTGACGGGTACACCGTCAAACTCATTCGATATCAGGATGTACGACCGCCTCAAACCACTCCGTCGACACCCCTTCCTTCCGTTCCATCACAGCCACATGCTGAAAGGTGTGATGAGGTGCGGCACCATGCCAATGCTTGACGCCTTCGGGGATGGTGACACTCTTTCCAGGGAGCAGTTTCTGCGGCTTTTCACCCCAGATCTGGTAATAGCCCTCCCCTGCCGTTCCCAGAAGGATCTGGCAGGACCCATGGTGGACGTGCCAATGTGTGCGGGCGCCGTCATAAAAAGTCACGGCGGCCGCCATAGGCCCTATGCTTGATAAGGGGGCTACGTAGCTATCCCCCGTAAAGTGGTCCACATTGCGGGCATTGTAGACGCCGACAGGAAAGGCCGCCGCCTTTTCCTCTTCCAGTGCTTTTTGTACAACAGCGACGTCCGTCGGTGCAGCAAAAGTCGTTCCCACATTCATGATAAGGGCTGCACAAAATGACAGGAGACCTGCTTTTTTTAGGAAATTCTTTCGCATTCTCACGCCTCCTCTCC
Organism: Acidaminococcus intestini DSM 21505; assembly: GCF_000425045.1. Taxonomy (GTDB): domain Bacteria; phylum Bacillota; class Negativicutes; order Acidaminococcales; family Acidaminococcaceae; genus Acidaminococcus; species Acidaminococcus intestini. The sequence goes on from NZ_AULA01000001.1 coordinate 137,093, forward strand.
GTGGATAAAGTTCATGAAGGCGGCCGGCTCTTTTTTGGGCTGGGCAAGATTGGCCTTTTTTGCAAGCTCCATGGCTTTCAGGAGATAGGCCATATTGCGGCCCAATACGTGCAGGGTCCAGACCCCTTCCTTATCCTTAAGGACTTCTTCCGCCGTCGTGCCATGGACCTGGTTCCAATAGCGGCTCGAGACAATGGGCATTTCTTGGATGGCAAAGTACTTGTTCATCTCGTCAAAGGCCGCCGTGGTCCCCGCCCTGCGGGCACTGATGACGGCTGCGGCCGGTTTGAGGTAAAATGCTTTGTTGCCGTTTCCCCGTGCCTCAGAATAAAAAGCCCGGTCGAGAAACGTCTTCATATTCCCCGCAAGAGCCGCATAGTGGACGGGCGACCCAAAAAGAAAGCCGTCTGCCTCTAAGGCCTTTTTGCGGAATACATTCACGGCGTCATCAAAAACGCAGTCATGACGCTTGTCACACTGATGACAGGCGATGCAGCCACCAATGGGTTTGATGCCGATCCAAAATTCCTCCGTTTCAATTCCCTCTTCGTGGAGGACATCAGCCACAAGGCCAAGGGCTGTATGGGTGCAGCCATTTTTATGGGGAGAACCGTTTACAAGTAAAACTTTCATATTGATTCATTCGCTCCTTTATTTTTTAGGAAAAGCTTCGTTTGCAGCCCGCAGGTTATTGAGGGTCCGCGGGAAACCGACATAGGGGTTGAGGACCGTGAGCACGCCGATTACTTCGTCTTCCGTAGCTCCTGCCGCAAGATAGCCCCGCACATGGGATTTAAACTGCGGTTCGTCATTGCCAAGGGTGCCGATCGCTGCGACCGTGAGCATTTCCCGTGTCTTAAGATCCAAACTTCTGCGCGTGTAAATATCGCCAAAACAAAAGGCCGACAGGTCATCCTGCAGATGTTTTTGGTTAGCTGGCGTGTTTTTGCGCATAGTCACGATGCGCTCGCCATAAGTTGCAACCTGGAAGGCAAGGCCCTTTTCAAGGCGGTCTCCATCCGTCGTTGCGGCCTGGTTTTCAAGGGGCAGTTTCACCCCTTCTTCCTTAAAGACGCGGTTTACGCGTTCCATAGCTGTCAGCACCTTAGGAAAGCCAATATAGGGCGCCAGATGGTAAATGGCCTCGCGCACGTCAAGGGGCGTCACACCGTCAGTCAAGGCGCCGCGGACATTCTTTTCAAGTAAGTCTTGTGCCCCGCTTGCCGTGAGGGTTGCTATGGTCACAAGGTGCTGTTCCCGCCGCGTGAGACGGGCCTGTTCCATAATATCTCCATAAATATAGCCCTTCATCATAGCCTCAAGTTCTGGATCGGTCTTCTCAAGACCGAGCGACTGCTCTGCCATGGCGGTTTTGTAGTTTCTCTCCGCCACATCACTGCGGCCGGACCCAGCTGCTGCAAAACCGCTCCCACCTAGGATGCCAAAAAGACCAAGGGTCATGCCAATGATTTTCCAATTCATAAAAACACCTCATTTCCATTAGGATGGCTGTCATGGTTTCCATTCGATGGCCCCACTGTATCATCCGGGAGCAACTACCTGTCAATACTTTTTTCAAAGAAAAACAATTTGCTATTTAGCGGCATTTTATATATAATAACCGAAGCTCGTCATGTGTTTCTTTTTCGGTAATTAATACCGCAAAGCATCCGATACCCCTAGAAGGAGGAAACACAATGGATAAAGAAATCAAAGAGAAACTTCATATTGAAAAAGTCGTCAACACAGGAAGACTTTACCCCATGAAAGAAGCCTGTGAGCAAACGGGCCTTGCCTATGAAACCCTAAAATTTTACTGCAACATCGGCCTTGTTCCCGGCGTCAAACGGGATGCCAGGAACCGCCGCGTCTTTAACGACAAGGACATTTCCTGGATCAAGAGCCTCACATGCCTCAAAAACTGCGACATGTCCATCGAGGAAATGAAGGAATACCTCGCCCTGTGCCTGAAAGGCCAGTCCACCATCCCAGAACGAAAAGAAATGCTCATGAAAAAACGGGCCATCCTCATCAAAAAGCATAGCGAAATCCAGGCCGCCATTGAATATATCGACCTTAAACAGGATTTTTATGATGAAGTATTGAGCGGAAAGATCGAGTATTTCAGTAATCTGGTGGGGGAGGAATAAGTGTTGCTCTGCTCATAAAACGGAGGGCTAAGTTGATGAAGACCGTGAGGAAAAACACTGTGAGTCCGGCGCCAAATTGATTTTTCGATCACACGTCCTGCAAACAAGATTGCTTGGTGGATACTCCCGCCTTGGCAAGGCGGAACGGCTTTCACCGTGTCCAAAGCAAAAGGCCGTAAGGCGAAAGATTGTAAGGTAAAAACCATAAGAAAAGCCCAAAACCGAACGTAGACAGCGGTTCGATTTTGGGCTTTTGGTTTTTATTTAGCTTTTGTGAGAAGCTGTTCTTTTGGAAATATAGGGATCACAACAGCATCTGGTACGACCTGCGTCCAATCTTTTCCTTTAGAACTTGATGCAACGCATCGCTCCGCCTTGGTAAGACGGTAAGCGCATCGCCGATTGATTCGCAAGCTTCCATGTGCCTTAGAAAAAGCGATGCAAGAGATTCCGCAGGGTGGTTAAGTGAGTCGCCGAATTTTTCGTTTTCTCTTATGCTGAAAAATTCGTGCAGAAAGCTTACTCATAGGGCAGCGACGATAGGAGCAGTCGGAGTTTCCTCTGCCGGAAAGGCCGTTCTTCTGATGTGAAACAGCAGAGAGCGCCCCCTTTTATCCCTTACAGCCGCACCCGTATAAATCCATTGCGGCTGCGGAGGGAAAAGAATCGTCTTCGTGTACGACGGACCCGCTAAAAAATATATTGCCACTCATATTGTGACGAAATTTCCATAAACATTTATCAACATAGTTTCCCGGTTGTGGTGGTAGATGAGGAATGCCGTTGACGTTTCCTTGCGAGCGATTAGCGAGGCAGATTCGACCAAGTTCTGAGGCTGCTTTGGAGCGATGGCGAAAAGCCGAAGAACATGTTTGAAAGCGAATCATTTCGGATCCGTTTCCCCGTCAGGGGACGGTTTGGGTCCGGCGTAACTTGTGCCAACAAGTGCCTTAAAAGACCGTAGTGTATGGCGCCAAACCGCCCTACGGGAGGGCGTCGAATTGATCTTTCGATCATACGGTCCTACTGCCTTTTCGCTCGGCAGCATTGGCATCAAATCAGTTTGCTCTTTAGGCTGACGCCTTTACTTTTCCGAATGATCGGCCATATCTACAAACTCACAATTCAAGGCCTTTAATTTTTCATAGACCCAATCCTGGTTGCAGGATCCCGTTTCTTCGAGTTGGCGTAGGTTGGCCTGGTCCCGGGCCGTAATCTTCTTTGACTGTTCCAGGACCTGTTCGGCCTGGTCCGGACGAATAAAGACAATCCCGTCCGAATCGGCAACAACGATATCACCAGGATACACAATCTGTCCCCCGACAACAATCGGCACGTTGACTTCCCCCGGTCCGTTAAAGAATGGTCCGTTAGGGCTGACGCCTTTGGTAAAGACGAGAAAATCGTCCATTTCAGCAAGGGCCGCCGAGTCACGGGTTGCCCCATCGATGATAAGGCCCTTGACGCCGCGAGCTTTGCAGTATTTGGCCGTCACTTCGCCTGCCACGGCGCGGTCTGCGAACCCACCAGCATCGATGACAACAACATCGCCCCGTTTCGTATACTGGATTGCGGCGCGAAAAAGCAGGTTGTCCCCATGGGGCAGACGGATGGTAAAGGCCGTTCCCACGACAGAACGGGTGTATTTCTTAAGAGGCGTAATGCTGTGATCAACAGCCCCAAAACGGCTCATCGTATCGTCCAGATCGGACGTAGCAAGATCATAGAATTGGCGGACAAGTTCCTTTGGCGGACGCGTAAAGTCCTTGATGATGCGGCAACCAATATTCATATAATTATCTCCTTTTTTCTTTAAGTACCAAAATGCCATTATAGACGTTTTACAAAATTTTGCAAGCCTTTACTTAACCAAAAAGCCCGCCGCCTCTAGGGCCTCTTTAATCTCATTGAGGGCCTCCCTACTGGGAGCTTCCACGGTATGGTAATGGACGCCGCCAGCGATATTGGACAAGGGAGCTTCCGGATGGGCCCGGATGGCTTTCATGAAACGCTGCACATCCCGCCGACTCGATAGATTGAGTTTTCCTTCCAGCGTCCCATAGACAGGATGATCGATGGTCACGTTGCGGACCGTAGCTCCTGCATCAACGAAGATATTGAGTTCCTCTTCCATCCGTGACAGGTCGTGACGGACCTTGAAGCGATGCACGCGGCACGCCTCTCCCAAGATGAGATACCCCCGGTTTGTCGAAATGACCGGCACGTCCTGGGCGCGCAGAAGCGCGATATCTTGCACAATGACCTGACGGCTCACTTGAAAGGCAGCGGCAAGGACCGCCCCTGAAATCGGCGTTTTGGCTCCCTGCAGCCGCTGCCTGAGATTTTCGCGTCGTGTATGTCCATCCATCTAAATTGCCACCCTTCCTCTGATTAGTATTTGACCGACCTTATTAGGGCCATTTTTTCACAAATCACCTGTCCTGTCAATTTTCCCACTCGCCTTAAAAAAGAGAGATAAGATTTTACAAAAAAAATGGATTTTTACGGTTTCTTTGGCAGAAACCTGCTATAATGAGGAACGTGATTTTAATGTAGGAAAGTGAGTGAACACGATGGCAAATATGAATGACCGCTATATGGAAGAATACGAAGCGGCCCGCAGCGGCAGACCCAGCATCCAGGAAACGCTGACGAAGGCGCAGGAACAGGAACGAAAGAAAAAACGGCACCGCTATGAAAAAATAGGGGCCGCCCTCCTCGTCCTGATTGGTGCCTTGAGTTGGTACTTCTTCTACTACACCCAGACGCCGCAGTATACGGTCAAACAGATTCAAAAAGCGGTCCAGCAGCATGACGCCGTAACGGTCCACCAAAAAGTTGATATGGACGGCCTGCTTTCAAAGAGCACCGACGCCATCCGCGATGCCGAGTGGGAGCTCAATCCAGACAGCGAATTCACGGAAGAAGACAAGCCCGAATTCATCAAGCACATGAAAGAAGTCATCGATAACGGCATCCTGACCGGTGACTGGACTGACTCCTACCAAAAGACCCATCCCGAGCGGGCCCTCAAGGTCAACCTGGGAGACCTTTCCCTGACCGAGATCAAGGACGTGAAGACGCAAAAAGACGAAGCCCTGGTCAATGTCAAGATGAAAAATGATGCCAGTAAGAGCGATGACATCCTCGTCCTGCGCCTGCGCAAAGACAAAAAAGGCTGGAAGCTCGAGGAAATCATGAACCTCAAATGGTACTACACCAAGATCCTCAAAGGGGAAGGCATGACGAAAAAAGAAAACGCCCCCACCCCAGGAACGGACGCCGCCCTCTATGAAGCCGTCAAAAACAAGATTGCCGAAGAAGTCCCAGAAGCCAAAGTCATCTTGAACCAACTGCCGCAGGCATCGGGGACGAAGGGGACCAAGGAAATTACGCCGGAAGACGCCAAAAAAGTCGAGGACGCCGCCCAAAAAATGCAGACAATCTTGGAAAAACCGGTTGCCGGCAAAGTCCTCCGCTCCCTATTGGAACATCAGGATGAACTGCAGGCAAAGACCCAGCAGCTCCTTGAAAAAGTCCAGAACGGAAACAACACCAAGGAAATCGTGGACCAGCTGAAACAAAACGAGACCCTCCTGGAATGGGGGAACAAAATCCTGACCTGGGTCATCAATAACCTCTAACCCTAAGGACGTAAACGTTTGTCGCTTGCGTCCTTTTTTGCTGCCTCCTCAAGAGGGCGTGCGGCCCAAAAGATCTTCTGTCCTTTCCCTTTTTTCACCGGAACGGGGCGCGCCTTTCAACGTTAGAGGCCAGGACTGTCGTATCATGATCTTTGGATGATAGGAAAAACGATTCTCCTACGATAAACCGCATAATACTGCTCATCTTTTTTTCCACTCTGATTCCATCATCCGTGCCCCGTTCACGTTATTTATTTTATTGCAGCACTGGGGAAAGGTGATGCGGGGGCAGTCAATTGGACTGGATTTGTTCAGATCAAAGATCGCTCTGATTCACCACAATGACGTGCCTCCATTACACTATGAAAAATCTATGGAAGTAATGGAGGCATGACGATTCGTACCATGTTTCGTTCCTGATTGGGGATACCTTACGCCTGGGCGCCCCCCTCCTAACCACGTGTCGTCACTCCCGCGCCCAGCTCATCAAAGCGGGAGCTTTTTACAAATTCGTCCCATATGGGCCCATCTACTTTGTCGCCCGCGACCTCAATCTCCTCGACGTACACAAACCGTATGCCTCGTCGCTGAGGCCGGGAGCGCTTCGTATCTGAACCCATCGGAACCGAATTTGTAAAAAGCAAATGGAGTAAAAGAATAAAAAAGCAGCACTATTTTTCGTATCAACCCAGATACGTAATACCGAGAAATCTTTGTACGGCGTCGCCCTTCCGCTCTCGCGTTTTTCCTAGCATCTGGACCAATCTGGGCCATATTCGAAAAAGGTAAATGAAAAGAGACCGTGAGGGAAAAAATTTGAAAGTGCATCCCCATACAAAAAACCTCCCACCCCTACCAACTAGTAGGAACAGGAGGGCTTTTTCTCCTTATAAACTCTCATACTTAAAAGGAGTCATAGAAATGCAGGAGGCAAAGGATCTTCACTTTACTGAAAATTACCTGCCGCAGATCAGCAAAAAGTCAGGAATGGATTCGCTGCTACATTTATCCTCCAGGAACAAATGAAGAAACACAAATGCTTTCAAGCTATGGGATGAAGCAAAATGCAATGTCCACGACAGGCATTTACATTTTTGACAACCAGTTCCGCGAAGCACAGAAACTCGAGAGGTTTGAGCCATGCCGTCAAGAGGGGGAAACTCTTTTCTATGCTGTAACATATGGAAAAATAAACCCCAACCATTTCTTAAATGGGTAAAAAGGCATTACCTTGGTAAAGGTTCCCCGAAAGGCAATTTTGCAAAAGTTATCAGTCTTGCATCCGAGCAGGAAACCTTCCCGGAAGATGCCAATCTTGATATCACAATCAGCTCTCTCCAGACACGTTATGCCTGCAGCGAAACCATTCAAACAGCCACGAACCGGTGGAAGGAATACGTAAAAACGCATAATAAAAATTCTTTCTTTTTTCTTACATGCACCCTTCTTGCATAGTACAAAGGGGGTTCCTTATATCAAGCAACATAGGTGCCTTGGTCTTACAGCCAGTCCTTCAACTTATGACTCATACAGCCTATGGGCGCTTTCCATAAAGGCTTCCAATTCGTTTGCCATCAGACGGTTCGGGTTGTTGTAGTCCATATAAACACAGCAAAGCGTGCCGTTTTGCACCATCTCCACAGGGCAGGCAACAATCTTAGCAAGGTGCTGGTTTTTGAGGAGCCAAAATTCTCCAGTTTGCGGAATGGGTCGATCCATTGTCAGTTCCTTTCTTGAAAGAGGGTAGGTATCATCTTGTCATTTTTTCGTAAGTCTCCCCTAGTATAAGGCACTATCCGGATTCCTTGCAATATCTGGATTCCATTTACCATTTTAGGATGCAAGAAGTACAAAAAGCAGGACTCACTTTACGTCTTGCCTATCTTTTCGCATGTTTATGCTTTCATTATTCTGCTCCACTTGCCAGAACTTTACGGGCGTTATGGTACAGGAAAGGGTGCATTACGTTTTCCCCTTTTCCTTTCCGCGAAGAAAAGATATCATCTTAGGCAGCTCATAACAAGTCATGGCAATCCAGCCAATCAGCATGGCATAGGCAACGGAAAGAAAGCCCACAGAAAAATAAAATGCAAGAATGGCGCAGCTTGCGACGCGGACACTAATATTAACAACACTGCTGTAAAGGGTTGTGGATAGCTCACCCATTCCCCTGAAAAATCCCTGCATCACATTCGTCAGGGCGCACAGCAAATAGATCCAGCTCATGGTAAGGAGATAAGCCTCTCCCAATCGGATAATGGCCAGCTCTTGTGTAAAAAGGCCCAAGATCCGTCCACTTGCGCCATACATCACCCCAGCAAAGGCCAACACATAGATAAGGGAAAAGGAAAGACTTGCAAAAATACTCCTGCGCACCCGTGCGGACGTACCCGCTCCGATATTCTGGGCAATGAAGGTGGTCATGGCATAGGCTATCGTCGATAAAGGCACCATGGCATAATCTTCAAACCGGCTGCTGACGCTGTAGGCGGCAATGACGGTCGTACCAAGCGTGTTCACAATCGCTTGGGTGCCCAGTTTGCCAATCTGCAGGGAAGACTGCTGCAGGGCGCTCACCATACTGAAAGAAAAGATTTTTTTTACTATGGTCCACTCAACGGCAAGATGCTGCTTGATCGCAAGTTTACCCATAAAACTTGCAAGAAAAGGCAAACAGAACAAGGATGAGAGCAATTCGCAAAGGACCGTGCTTGCGGCAGCACCTACGATGCCCCAGCCAAAAACAACAACAAAAAGATAATCACCAAGAACATTGAGCCCCGCACTTACAGCGAGAATGAAGAGCGTCGTTTGACTGTCCCCCATGGCCCTTAGGACCGTTGAAAAATAGCCATAGCAAAAATGGAAAAAGAGCCCCACCATGATGATCCTCACGTAGAGCGCTGCTTCCGTTAAGATAGCCACTGGGACTTGAAGAAGAAGCAGGATGGGCCGCGCAAACATAATCAGCACGGCTGAAAGAGCAAGGGACACCAGGGCTCCTGCGGCAAGGCCGCTCACTATCTGGCGGCGCAGGGCTTCCTTGTCTTTTGCCCCATAGGCCTTACCAATAAGGATGCTTGCGCCAAGGCAGATGCCATTGATAAAAAGAAGTGAAAACGTCATGAGCGGATTGCTCGTTCCCACCGCTGCAAGAGCCAAATCCCCAATATAGCGGCCAACAATGGCACTATCGACAGCATTGTAGGTCAGGGTGAGGTAATTGGATAAAATAAGCGGCAGTAAATAAGAAAGAAGCTGGTGGGAAATATTTCCTTTTGTCAAGTCATGGGTTTTCACGGAAATCACCAACCTTATTATCTTTTCCACCGCAGGATGAGACGATAAAAAGCTTCCGCTGTCTTGATTATACCATTTACTAGGGGCTAACGGCATCTTTAAATGAAGGCTAGGAAACTGAAACTGCAGTCTGGAAGATCCAGCTCGACCACTAAAGCAATCATAGCTTACCCTTCCCTTTCTGTAGCTTAACAGTCCTTATCCAAGAAACACACCCTCTTCCCGTTGACCTATCCGTTAGTTTCATCGCCTCCCTTCGCATAAAAAACGACCGAATACAGTTTTCTGCATTCGGTCAGGGGAATACATGATGATAATCTTTTACAGTCCCAGTGCTTTTTCTGCACTTTCCGGCAGGTTCGGGGCTTTCTGGTTGAACCATTTCTTATAGAGTTTTGCATACGTGCCATCTTTTTTCATATCCGCAATGGCTTTATTGATGGCATCCTTGAGTTCTTTATCGTCTTGATTTAGGACAAAACCCAAGAGTTCCGATTTAGAATCAGGGATAGGAATGACGCGGACTTTTCCCTTGCCTTTACCTTCAAGGGTGGAAAAATATTCACCCACCGGTTTGTCAACGATGGCAGCTGGCGCATTCCCAACCTGGACTTCGAGAAGGGCGTTAGCGCTGGAGTCAAACTGTTTAGCCACCATACCGTGGCTTTCGGCGTATTTGGCACCTGTTGTGCCAACCATAACGGCGACGTTCTTGCCCTTAAGATCAGCAGCCGACTGGACAGGACTATCCGTGGGAACAACAATGGCCAGTTTCGATTCGTAGAAAGGCGCCGCAAAGGCAACTTTCTTAGCCCGCTCTTTTGTCATGGTCATACCTGTAGCGGCAACGTCGACTTGTTTTGATTGGATGGCCGGAATGATACCGTTAAAAGGAATATTTTCCATCTGCGGCTCGCGGCCAAGGCGCTTTGCCACTTCCCGGATCATATCGATTTCCATGCCTTTATAATCGCTTTCGTCGCCACTCGTGCCTTTATCTTTAAATTCAAAAGGCACATAGGTTGCATTTGTCGCAATCTTGAGAACTTTTTTAGCGTCCGCGTTTTTTGCCGTCTCTTTATTGGTACCGCAGGCCGCGACTGATAGGGCAAGTGCGGCACCCAGTCCGGCGGCAAGAAGTTTTTTATAAATCTTTTTCATGATAGGACCTCCCTGTAAGCATGGGATTATTATACAGCTAAGCGAATTTTTATGCAACAAGAATCAATCCTTCATAATAGGCCAAATGTCCCTATACGCCTTGAGGAATACAGGAGCTTTTTTAGTGCAATCTCAATCGGTCTCTCGAGGATCTCTTTTCCATGGAATCAGTGCAGTCAGCGCCCTTTGTGGATTCTTCCTAAAAAGACGCATGGCGGCATATTTTAGTTCCTTTCGGATGAACCTGCAACGCATGCCTTCTCGTCATGAAACAACATACCCCCATAGCTCTCAAATCGTTTATCTGAGGCTATGGGGGTACGCATCACCCTTTACGATATACGGCGCAATCACAGGCCAAGTGTCTTTTATCTTCCAGCGGTTTCCTCACTCATGGAAACGACAACGAGGTTATGCTCATTGGCAAGGGCAAGGGCCTGTTCTCTTTCTACAAAAAGAGTACGGCCGGTTTCCATGACGATGCCGGCACAGCCCGATTCAATCATGGATTCCATGGTCTTTACACCGACACCGGGCACGTCAAAGCGATGGTCCTGGGCCGGTTTGGCCGTCTTTGCGACAATGGCCCCCCTGCCCAGGCTGCCGCCGCGCTTGATGCAGGCATCGGTACCTTCGATGGCTTCCACGGCCATAATGGCCATGTCCTTGACGACGACCGTTTGACCAATATCAAGACCGCCAATCTTTTTAGCCATCCTGAAACCATATTTCATGTCTTCCCATTCCTTATCCGTCGGTTTACGGCGGCTAAGAACACCTTCTTCCGGCATGATGTGCTTGAGGAAGAGGGTCTGGTCCATGACGTGGATTCCCATCTCTTCAAGTTTTGCCACAAGGGCATTCATGATGGTGTCGTCATGACGATCCGGCAGGGACATAAGGAGCTTTACAGCCTGCCAGTCCGGAATGAGGATGCCTCCTTTATAGAGGATTTCTTTTGTTACCTTGCCAATCATGGTGACTTCGCTGACCCCTTCATTTTTGAGGGTGCTGAAGATTTTCCCAACTTTGCCGATATTGATTGCATAAAAGACGTCGGCTTCCTTTGGGAGATCTTCATGGGTTTCGGGCACAAGGGCGATAGCGACGGTGCGGTAGCCTGCCTGTTTGGCGCCGCGTACGACGTCAACGGGCAAGTGTCCTACGCCAGCAAGGACGCCTAAGGTCTTTTCCATCATGGAATCACTCCCTCCCGTGGGAGACGGATGAACGGCAAATACCCCGTTCTACGCTGCGTAAAAAGCGCATAAAATGCTCAACTTCTTCGTAGCTGTCAAGTTCCTGTTCCATAGTGGCAATAGCATCTGGCAGGGAAAGGCCACGTTTATAAAGAATCTTATAAGCCTTTTTCAGCTCCCGGCGAACAGGCATGGCAATTCCAGCACGGGAAATGCCTACGCTGTTAAGGCCTGCCACGACGGGTGGGTTGCCAGCAACGATGACAAAAGGCGGTACATCCTGGTTGATTCGGCTCATGCCGCCGCACATGCAGTTGCGGCCAATCTTGGTGAACTGGTGCACAGCCGTGAGACCGCCGATGACGGCGCGGTCTTCGACAATGACGTGACCGGCCAGGGTCGCCACGTTGCTCATGATGACGTTGTTGCCGACAATGCAGTTATGGGCAACATGGGTATAGGCCATCATCAGGACATTGTTGCCGATGCGCGTTTCATTGCCTTCCCCGACAGCGCGATGAACAGAAGCACATTCGCGGATGGTCACATGGTCACCAATAATGGTCGCCGTATCTTCCCCTTTATATTTAAGGTCCTGGGGCACTTCCCCAATGCTGGCCCCCTGGAAGAATTCACAGCCTTTTCCGATGGTCGTACGCCCCGTAATGACGACATGCGGATGAATGATGGTCCCTTCCCCAATCTTGACATCCGGTCCAATGACTGAATAAGGACCAATCTTTACGTTTGGGCCAATCTGTGCATGCGGGTCGATGATTGCTGTTTCATGAATTAAACTGGAATCTGCACTCATACTGATTCACCCCTTGTTTATTGCTTGTTCTCGGCCAGAGCAAAGAAGAAGTCCCCTTCGCAGGCTGGTTCCCCATCGACGGTGCCTTCGCAGTGGGCAACGCCCATGTTGCCTTTGATTTTCGTAATGACTGCCGTCGTAACGAGCTGATCACCCGGTTTGATTGGACGGCGGAAACGCACCTTGTCGATCTTGCCAAAGACAGCAATCTTACCGCGGTTTTCTTCCGGATAAAGCAGCGTCACGCCCCCAACCTGTGCCATGGCTTCAATGAGCAGGACACCCGGCATGATGGGATTACCCGGGAAGTGGCCCATGAACTGCGGTTCGTTGAAGGTGATATTCTTGATACCCACAGCCCGTTTCATCGGTTCCAGTTCGACCACACGGTCAACGAGGAGCATGGGATACCGATGGGGAAGGATTTTTTGGATTTCCTGAATGTCTAACGTAATCATTTTCTTGACTCCTTACTTTCAAAATCTAAGGCGCTGCGGCGATTACTGGGCCGGATTCGCCTTGCGGTAGGCATCGATTTGGCGGGAAACGCTGTCGTTGAAGGCGTGCCCCGATTTCATACAGATAACATGGGCCGATATGGGTCCCAACAGATACAAGTCACCAATGACATCAAGGATCTTATGACGGATAAGCTCGTCAGGGAAGCGGACCTTGGACAGGGTTCCCCCGTCCTTAGTAAAGACAACGACATTTTCGACGGTGCCGCCAAGGCCAAGGCCCATCTTGCGCAGTTGGGCAATTTCCTCTTCAAAGGCTACGGTTCTTGCCGGAGCAATTTCCTGGGAAAGCGTATCCCCCGCATCCGTCACATCAAGGACCTGGGTCCCAAGCAGCGGATGGGGATTGATGGAGGTAAAGGTCACGCGAAAGCCGTCATAAGGCAGGACCACAAGATAGCGGTCGCCGTCATAACAGCTGAAGGCGTGATCAATGGCGTAGACGTGACGCGGTGCGTCCTGTTCAAGAAGGCCCATCCTTAAGATAGGATCCATGAAGCCTTTGGCTGAGCCATCACCAACAGGCGGTTCGGCGCTGTTCATTTCGATGTAGCAGTTATCAATGGCAAGGATGGCAAGGGCGGCCATGACGTGTTCGATGGTCGTGACGCTGGCTCCGTTTTCAGTCAGCGTCGTGGCTCGTGTCGTTGCCGAAATATTTGAAGCAATGGCTCGCACACTGGGCCGACCCTCAAGATCCGTACGGATAAAGACAATGCCTGTGTCCGCAGGAGCCGGCTTCAGCGTCATTGCAACTGGGTTGCCGGAGTGGAGCCCAATCCCGTCACAGCAGACATCTGCTTTGAGGGTGTGCTGTTTATTGTTGTCCATATTGAATCACCTTTCTATGTTCAATTGCCCGTCATGGGCGTGCTGAAATGCTTGCGGTCACGGTAACGTCTCTTTCCATCCTTCCAGCGGTCATGGACCCAGAACCACATAGCCGGGTCGCGGCGGATTTCCTCTTCGGCAATCCGGATGAGCTTTTCCATGATAACGTGGCTGTTTTCTTCTCGGCTCAGTTGGGGATCTGCGTGAAAACAGGGATGAATAACGGCCGTAAGCGTCCCATCAGGCTGATTATGCATGAAAAGCGGGACAATGGGAGCTTTGAAGACCCGTGCCAGCTGGGCTGCCCCATCAGGGACACGGGCCGGTTTCCCAAACAGTTCAAGGTGCTCCCCCGTATGGGCAGAATCTTGATCGTAGAGAATTCCTACAAGATGTTTATCTTTTAGATAACGTCCGATGGAAAGCATGCTGCTCTTTCCATGGTTGTAGGTGACATGCTGGCCGACCATCTGCCGGTATTCGTTGATGAAGCGGTCCGCGTCACCATCGTTTTGTTTGCGGGTGATGGAAAGGATGGGATAGCCCAGAAGGGCCATACTGGCCCCCAGCATTTCCCAATTTCCGTAATGGGCCGTACACATGATGACGCCGCGGCCTTCGGCATAAGCCTCTTCGAGGTGTTCCAGGCCTTCGAAGTGGACAAGGTTCCTAAAATTGGCTTGATTGATGAGGGGATAGCGCAGGACTTCGATGAGCATGCGCCCGAAACGGGTAACGCTCTCCTTGGCGATGCGTTCTGCTTCAGTCTCAGACACGCCAAGACATTCCTTGACGTTTTCCTTGGCCATATAGCGCCGCCATTTGGGTGTAGCCAACCAGCCAATTTGGCCCAAGGCATAGGCCAGGGCATCATTGAAGCAGGTTGGCTGCACGCAGGCAATCCGGCTCATCAGTTTCATGAGGGAATACGCAAGCATTGCAGCAGTGCCTCCTTAAGGCAGGGTCTCCTTCTTTGGCACCCCTTCCCGCGGGAATGAGCTGCCCAAAGGGCCCTTGAAAGGATGCGGCGCTGCCTTGGGACAAATCAGCCCGAAAGGCGGCCGCGGACCTTTCTCATGAGTTAGAAAGTAAAGTTGACGCTCCCATAAAGATGATGGGTCCGATAGCCAACTTCAGCCGTCGTAAATTTAGCAAGGGGAATGGATGCGCCATAGTTGAAATGGCTGCCGTCATATTCCCCCATAAGGGTAAGGGACTGGCTTCCGAGCTTGATGTCCTTTTCAATGGCACCAAATCCCTTTTTGTATTGGTCCGTACCAATCCCGCCATGAATCTTAAACCCAAACGGCAGGGCCTTACTGACGACAACATAACCGCGACGGTCCTTTTCATCCCCCAGGTCGTCGCCGCCAATGGCAATGGCCGGAGTTACAGGGGTTTCGCGCAGAAGCTCCCATTTCGCACTTACTGTGCTATAGATATCGCTGTCTTTCGGATCAAAGCGGGCGCCTGCCACTTCAAGGCCCAGGGGCAAGGCCACATTGCCATGAAGGATCTGTCCATCCTTTGTCATGTCGTAACCAACGGAAACATGGCCTGGCAAACGGACAAAGGCGCTCGGGGTATTAATAATGCCGCTCGTTCCGTTTGGCGTAATCTTGGCTTCTGCCGCTAGCGGCATGGCAGAAGCAAGCGTCAGAATGGCAAGGGTCGCAACAGTCTTTTTCATGAAACCAAAACTCCTTTATTTATCGTCTTTTTTCTCGAGGGTTTCCACGAGTTTTTCCAGTTTGCGGACTTTTTTCACAAGATCACCGAGCTTACGCTGACTGGCCATCATGCGCAGCCAGTCTACATGGCTCTGCGCCGGGAAGCCAGCCCAGACAACATTGTCCGGGACGTCACTGATGATGCCGGTTCGCCCGGCAAAGGTGCAGTTGCTGCCAATCTTGAGGTGGCCTGCGGTCGCGGCCTGACCGCCAAAAGTCGTATTGTGGCCTACCGTGACAGATCCTGAAATACCGACGTGGGCCACAAGGATGCAGTTTTCTCCGATAACATCATTATGCCCGACATGGACAAGGTTATCGATCTTGGTGCCCTTGCCGATGACCGTACTGTCAACGGTTGCTCGGTCAATACAGGTGTTGCAGCCGATTTCGACATCATCGCCAACAACGACGTTCCCTGTCTGAAGGACCTTGGTATGCTTTCCTTCGCTCGTGATATAGCCAAAGCCATCACCGCCGATGACACAGCCAGCCTGGAGGATGACCCGGTCACCGATGATACAGTTTTCACGGACTGTGACATTCGAATAAAAAGTGCAGTCGCTGCCCACTTTTGCATGGCGGCCGATATAAACGTGCGGGTAGATGATGGCATTATCCCCAATTTCAGCATCTTCTGCAATATAGGCAAAAGGCAGGATGGCGGCATTTTTTCCAATACGAGCCGTCGGATGGACAAATGCGTACTGACTGATACCTGATTCGACACTTTCAGGCGGACGGAAGAGCATCAGCAGTTTGGCAAAAGCCGCCCGTGGATTCTTTACACGGATCAGGGCCTGGGGTCCTTTGAGTTCTCCTTCTTCAGGAATCATGATGGCGCCGGCCCGGCTCTTACCGGCCAGTTCCAAATAGGGCGGTACGGCAAAGGAAATTTCCGTAGGGCCTGCTTCCTCAAGCCCGTTCACGCCTGTAAGCTTCAGGGAAGGATCTCCTTGGATAATACTACCCTGTAAGAGATCTGCCAGTTCCTGCAGCGTTTTTTCCATAGCTAACATCCTTTCTTGTGATTTGTTCAGTCTGGGCAGTGCGCTCCCCTGCGTACCTGTCTATCCCAGAGTGACAAAAATGGAGCGTTGGAATACGGGAAAAAGGCGAACACACGGTTCGCCCTTTATGTCCATTATTTCATGGCTTTGATGATGTCTTCCGTGACGTCGACGCCGCCTTGCGGAACAGCTTCCTTCACGAGAATGGCACCGAGGTTCTTTTCCTTGGCAACCTGAGCCGCGGCAGCTTCAAAACTGCTCTTTACTTTATTTTGCTGCTCAGCCTGGAAGGTACGGATTTTGGCACTTTTTTCCGTATAGATTTTTTTTGCTTCTTCATCGCTCTTACCCTCTGTTTCCTTGGTAAGTTCGTCTTCCATAGCCTTGCCTTTTTCCTGCAGTTCCTTTGTGGCATTCTTGAAGACTTCACTGTCCGTCTGGACCTTCTGCATATCTACAACGCCAAACTGCTGATTGCGGCCACAGCCAAAAGCAAAGATGGCCATAACGATCATACCGATTGCCAAAATTTTTTTCATGTTTCTGATCCCTCTTACTCAACTATATTTTGTACTTCTTTTTCCACGTCGTCCGTGATGTCATCGGCCGATATATTGGCCCGCGGATTCCGAAAAACCAGGGTGTACTTCCTGGTAAGATTGATTTTCTTGATGGCGCTGAGGATATCACTGTCGATTTCCTCACGCAGTTTCTGCGTCTCCGCGTCCTGACGCTGGATCTGAGTATCCATGGAAGCAATGAGCGTATCAAGCTCTTTTTGTCCAGGTTGCTGTTCTTTTTTCGTCAGGTCAAGACCCGTTTCTTCCTTTACAAGATCCACCGTAAGGGATTGTTGGAAGGCATCCATGCGGGCACGGCTTTCGCTGATATCAGAAGCCATCTGCTCCTTGATCCACGCCGCTTTCTTTTCCTCGATGGCCTCAATGGCCTCACGGCGCTTATCCAAAAGCTCCTGTTCTTCTTGGAGCAAGGCATTTTGGGAGGCTTCACTCATCTTGATACTGCCAAGCTTTAAGCGCACATTAAAGAGCGGGATACGGAAGCGGGTTTCCACATCTTCCCGGTCCTTTTGGACATAGGATTCAGCCGCTGCATCAAGGCTTTCCGCCTTTTTCTGGAGAAGATCCTGTTCCTGGGCTTCTTTTTCCGCAACCTTTGCCGCCAACTGGGCGGAACGGAAGCGGTCTCGGCCCTTTCCTGCAAGGGAGCGCATCTTACCCAAAATGGCAAGCTGCTGATGACCGTCCTTGAGCTGCCGCTCCCGGAGGGCCTTTGCTGTTTCAAGGTCCGTTTTTTGTTTTTGCCACACCTTGTACTTGGGATGCTGTTTGACGAGCCGGTCCCAGTCCACGACGGCAAACCGTGGTACTTCCCTCGAAAGGAGGCCGTTTTTCAGGGACGCACAGCCCGCTGTCACCATAAGGCACGCCACTAGGAGGCAGATAAGCTTCCTCATAGGTCCCTCCTCCTTCATGAGCCCTTAGTTTTTCTTGGCTTGTTTCTGGAGTTCTGCCTGGACATCAGCCGTCACATCAACACCGCCATAAACGACAGCGCCTTCATTGACGATGACCGTAAGCCCCTTGGTCTTGCCGACGGCGACAATGGCGTCATCAACTTTTTTCTTCAAGGGGTCGACAAGTTCTTTCTGCTTATCCTCGAGGCCTTTTTGCAGCTCTTCGTGGAGCTTTTGCTTATCGGCGTCGCTCATGTCCTTGCTTTTTTCGTTGTACTGGCTTTCAGCATCCTGGGCAGCTTTCTGCATTTCCACCTGAGCATCCTGGATGCCTGGGACGGCCTGGACCAGTTGGTTGTAGTTTACTTTGCCAATGGCAGAATCAGTTGTTCCGCCGGAACCACCCGTGAGACCGGCACCCCGCACAGCAATGGCGAAAGCACCGATGACGAAGATGGCGGCAATCGCAAGGGACACCACTTTCACGTTTTTCTTATTGGCAAATTCAATCATTTCTATCCCTCGTTCCTCGTTTTTCTCTTAGAATTGTCCACCGAAGCTGAAGTGGAAGCGGCCGCCCCGATCAGAACTGTCAAGGCGATAGCCATAGTCCAGACGGATTGGGCCAAGCGGGGAGTTGATGCGCAGTCCCAAGCCCACCGTGTACTTCAGGTCGGACAGGTCAAAATCCGTTTCATCATAATCCTTGCTCCAAGCATAGCCAGCATCCGTAAAGGTGACACCCTGAACCTGCTTGATGATTGGATAACGGAATTCCAGGGAGCCCTTCAGCATGCTGTTGCCCTTGAACTGGTCATCGCGGTAGCCACGCAGGAATTCACTGCCGCCGACGGTAAAGCGCTGGCTGAGCGGCATATCCCCGTTGGCATAGCCGGCACCGAGATTAAGTGCCCAGACATTGTCCTTACCCATGCGATAGTAGTAACGATAATCGGCTTGATATTTTTCAAAGCGGAAGTCACCGCCGAAGTTTGCCCATTCAAAAGAATACATGGTACGCTTGCCTTCGCGGGGATCATAAATGTTATCACGCGTATCAAGGATACGGGCAAAGGTGATACTGCGGGTCGTACCGAAGTTCTTCTTACGGCGTTCCGCAGCAACGTCTTCACCAAGATACCTGCCTTCATCAACGCCTTCAAAGTACTGGTTCGAATCGTAGCCATCGACCTTGCCCTTGTACTTGTCGTCGCGGTTTTTCAAGGTAATCTGGTTAGTGATAAATTCGTTGTCAGTGACGCGGCTGAAGAAAATTTCTTCGCCGATGCGCTTTTTGTAGTAACGGGCAATTTCATCGCCGTCACGATCGTAATCGGCATATTCGTTCGTCATATTATAGAACGTAAAGCCCGCCGTAGTTTCCTTGTCATCAATCCACGGTTTGATGTAGGAGACTTCAAAGTTGGTATTGGTTTCATCATCGCCGCCAAATTCCCAACGGACATTGACACTGTCACCCGTCCCGCGGAAGTTCTTATCGCCGACGCTGACCATGCCTAAGAAACCATCTGCATCGGAGTACCCGGCCCCAATGCCGAAAGTTCCCGTGCTCTGCTCAACGACCGTGATTTCAACGGATACGGTATTGGGCATCTGACCTGGATTCAGTCGGATATTGACATCCTCGAAGAAGCCGAGGTTGTAGATTTTCTGCATGGAACGGCGCGCCAGCTTGGCGTTGAAGGGATCGCCCTTTTTCATGCGCATTTCACGGATGATGACATAATCCTTCGTCTTTGTGTTGCCCTTGACGCGATAATCTTCAATGACGCCTTCAGCAACCTGAAGGATAAGATGGCCATCAGGGAGCATGCGGATATCGCTGACTTTAGCCAAAATATAGCCTTGTTCCGCATAGAGGCTTTCCACCTTGCGGGCCCCGACATTGACGTCGCGGGAATTCACCACTTCGCCTTCCTTAAGTCCCATGGCACGGATGATGTCATGGCTCGAGATCTTCGTGTTGCCTTCAACTTCAAGTTCCGTGAGGATGGGGTTTTCAGCGACATGATAGACAATCTGGACGCCTTCGGGAACGCGGGTAAAGGTCGGAACGATATCATAGAACCAGCCAGTTTCATAAAGGGAACGGATGTCGTCCTGCATTTGAACCGCAGTAAACTTCGTACCCGCGCTCATCTTGAGGCTGTCTTGAAGGACTTCCGCCTTTTCATGCTGATTGCCCTCAAAGGTTACTTTCGTCACCGTCAGATTCTCATATCCCTTAACTGAATTGGCAAGCTTATCGTATTCGTCAACAATGCCTGCTCCATCATCAGGCGTAAGGAAACTGCGGCCAGGCGCCTTGCGGTTTTGGGCTTCGGCGATTTCCTTCTGCTGCTGCATACGGGCTGCCAGCTGCTCATCCTGGGCTTCTTGCTCCTTGCTTTCTTTTTGGAGGGTTTCCTTCCCCACCTTTTCGATATAGGTAATGCCATTGCGGCGCACTTCACGATAGATGGGCTTATCAGGCAGGGTTTCTTCTGTCTTGGCACTCTCTTTTTGAGAGTCATCCGTGATTCCAGTTCCGGTGCCAATTCCTTCTTTTGCTTCTTCCGTTACCTCAATGGTTCCGACTTCTCCCGATTGGGTCTGGACCCCATTTTTGGTCAACGTCACTTCCTGGCTGTGGGAAACCTCTGCATAGGCAGGCGAACTCAGCAGTAAAGATGCAAAAATGGCTGCCGACAGCTGTTGCCAATGTAATTTGCTATTCATACATAACCCCCTACAAGTTTCGGTTAGAATCCTTCTAGCTGGTTGGATTCAGTAAATACACGCTACAATTATACCCTTTAGAAAGAAAAATTACTAGTCAAAGGCAGGATTCGAGAAAAAAGTTCACAAAAAAGAATTCCCCTTTCCGGCCTTTTTCTAGGCGGCTCCTAGCTCAGAAAAAGGCAGAAGGGGAAAACGATCAGTCAAAGGGGGCGGGCTCCAGACTGGAAGAGGGCGCTCGCTCCCCATAGCCCGTGAGCCCACCGCCACCTTACGCCGAAAAGGAGCAATGGGCCACGCACCTAGGTCAATCAGGGCCGTGCTTTTCTTTAGAACCTCGTATGATACTGTACACCATACCAGGCCCTGTTTTCTTCGTCGACGGATACGCTGAGGTTCAGGCGGCGGTTGAGGAAGTATTCCGCAAAGATGCTCGAGTCTTCCCCATCGAAGCTTGCCGTATAGCCAAGACGAAGTTTGTCGCCGAAACTTTTAGCCACAAGCCAGTTGTATTGCCGCCGATCATCGCCAATCACTTCATTTGCCCGTTTCGCATCGACGCTAAAGCCAATGCCGGACTGGAGACTCCCACTGTAGACGCGCAGTTCGTCCAGCTGCAGGGCCTGTTTGATGGCATCTTCCACATCGGACAGGTAGCTTAGCTGGATACCAGCGTCGATGAGCCCCATCCAATCATTGTTGGTCAGGTCCGCGTTATCCGTCTTCAAGGTCAGGAAGCGTTTGAGCGTATTTTCATCCTTGGGCGGATCACTCTTTAGATGGACCTGCAGTCCATCCATGGACAGCGGTCCTTCGATGGTGGCAAGGATCATGTACTGGCCAAGACGCGTAAAAGCTTTCATATCAAGGTGGGGCGTAAACGTTCCTCGCTCCGGCCAAGTGACGATGCTGCGGCCCATCCTAAAGGGGGTATTGAGGTAATTGAGGGTCCCCTTTGTCAGATTGATGGCGCCTGTAATGTCCGGATCTGCTGTCGTTCCCCCGAGGTGGATCTTGCCGCCGCCCCAGATATCATAGAACGACGCCGTATGAAGGTGCATCTTCTCCCCGAGATCAACTGTAAAGTCAAGACCAATAGGCGATCCGCCACTGCCAAAACTCGGCACGGAGGTCAGTCCGATATAGAGGTCCTCCAGATTGAGAGCGCCCGCTACAAATGGGATCCCATTTTTCTGTGTAACGGAAATGTCCCCATTGACCTTGCCTCCAATCTGCCGCGAATCAATGAAGACATCGCGGATAGCCGCCGTAAGGGCATAAGGCGATTCCCCGCCATGAAGTTCATAGCTTCCTGACGCCATGACGCTGCCATGATCGCCAATGACGGCAGACAGTTCCTTAAGATTGACTTTCGTTCCTGCAAATTCTGTATCTAGCTTCACGTGGTCGATGGTATTATTCATGCCCCGCAGCTTGATGGTGCCGTCATCGAGACGAATCGCACCATCTAAGGTATAGTCCTCCAAGGTCCCGCTCACATTGAGGTTTCCTTTCATAGGACCGGTTGCCCACTGGACATATTTCGTAAGCGTCGGCAGGATGTCAAGATTTGCATTGTCAAGGTGCAAGTCAAGGTTCATCTGCGCGTCGGGATTACGGCGATTCTCCTTGGCCCGTAACAGGTCAAGGGGCAGGGTACCGTAGGCAGACAGCTTATAGATTCCGCGCTGGACAAGGAACTGGTTCAAAGTAAACATACCATCCCGCAGTGTGGCCATGCCGTAAATGGAGTCGAAGGTTACTCCGCTTACAGAGCCGCCCGTTACTTCAAGGGAGAAGTTCCCATTTGGATCATCAAAGGGCCCCTTGACCTGTGCGGCCATATTGAGGGCACCCCCAATTTCCGGCGGATCATCAAGGCTTACCGTAAGGATCTTAGGCGAAATGCCATTTGCCGCGACTTCAAGGTCCAAGGTCCGGTTCTTCATATCCACTTCACCTTGGGCAGCAAAGAGACCGCCGCCTTTTTCAAAGGCCTGGAGCTGGTTGATATGCCAAACGCCGAGGTGACCAAAAATATCAAAATCAGCGGAATCAAAGGGAACACCCTGCACTTTTCCATCTTCCACCTTACCTTTGATGGCAAGGCCCGTTCGGCGTCCATTCGGATTAAGGGCAATGGTACCGGAAAGAAACCCATCAATATCAAGGTCGTAGCCGCCCATTTTAAGGAGACTCCGCACGTTCCCCCGCTCCACTTCCGCTTTCCACTGGTAGTAATGGTTCAAAAGGTCAATATGAGCGGACAGGAAATAGTCTCCTCCTGATTTCTGCTGGAAGGAGCCTTCAAGTTCGTTGATTTTGCCCCCCGTGGAATCAATGGATAGGGCAAGTCCCGTGAACTCCTCACCGTTGATGATTACGGAATTTGAAGACAATACACCGGTGAAAAGCGGATTGGAAAGGTTGCCGCTTACAGCCCCGTTAAAGTTCACGCTGCCTTGGAGACTGGCTGCTTCCTTAAGCCAAGGCAGACGCTGGAGCATGATGCCGTAGGCGTCGATTCCTAGGGCAAGGTCTCCATTTTTAGCAATGGTCCCTGCAAAGGTTGCGGTCGATGTCAAGGCCTGGAGCTTGAAGTTTTTCATCGTAATAGCGCCGTCATTGACGGAGTAGTCACCAGATAGCTCATCGACAAGGAACTTATTGACCGAGCCATCGTAGGCCCGCACATGACCCGTAATATTAGGATTTTTTAGCGTCCCTGTCACGTGGACCGTATTGGTGAGGTTTCCTGTAACAGGAAGAGGCAGGGCAAAGGCATCGGAGAAAGGTTCAAGACGTACGCCCTTGGTGACGACTGTCAGGTCAAGCCAGGGATCATCACCCGTAAGGACAACGGAGCCATCAAGTTCGTGACGGCCTTGCGGCGGATCAAGCTCCACCTTCGTCAGACGGACGACACGATCCTTCCAGCTGACAAGACCGTGGGCTTCTTTTGCGATAAAGCCTTTAACGGAGACATCCTTGAGGGAAAAGGCTGCCGTCCCTTCTGGGTCATCCGTGGTTCCTTCAATCATCATGTGAGCAGAAAGAAGACCCTCTCCTTCTTCTCCGAAGGAGGCAAGGATAGGTTCCACAGGGAGATCCGTAACATAAAAATTTCCCTTAAGGGCTGAGCCTTCAAGACTGCCCGAGCCTGTCACAGAGCCGCCATTTTCCGAATCTGCCGCAAAGCGGTCCAAGGTCAAGCGACCCTTTTCATACACAGCGCCCAAATCAACATGGGTAAAGGAGAGCCCATGGACCGTGAGGGACAGATCATCACTAAGGACGTGGGCAAAAAGGTCATCATCATAGCGTCCCTCAGCATAGAGGTCGCCGGAAAGGACAATGCTGCCTACATCAGGGGCCACCGCTCCCAAATCAAGACTCTCGCTTTTAAGCGTCGCAGCAAAAGTGCGGTCCTGCGTATCATATGAAGCCGTCAAGGTCCCTTTGCCGCCAGCAAGATAGAAGGTTCCGTCCGTAACGTTTACTTGGGTTCCCTGAGCCGAAAGGGGCAAGTGAAGGTTATCTATTTCATATCCTTTCACGGTCAAGGCCGGACTGTCCACGGTTCCCGCGGCAAGAAGGCTGTCAAAAGAGCCATCCAGGGAGGCACTTGCCGTAACACGGCCTGAAAGAGGAAGGTCCAAGGGAATTGCGTCAAGGTCAAAGTCATCCGTCTTTACAGCAAATTGGTGAAAAACAGGCGTCTGTGCGTCAGTAAGGTCAAGTCCCCCATTCAAGGTAACCGATGACCTATCAAGGGACACCGTAAAATCTGTAAAAGCAAGGTCCTTATTATCAAAGTGGACCGTTCCTACAGCCGTAAGCGGCAGCAAGAGATTGTCCTTATGAACGGATAAGGATAGGGAATCTGCCTTGACGCTCCCCGAAAGCTTACTTTCCTGATCATCGTTGCGCCAGGTAACAGAAAGCTTTGAAAGGGTTCCTGCAAGATCCGCTATAGGGGCATAGTGCGCCACAAGGGCCGCGTAGGGCGTTACGCAAAAAGTTTCAGTGCTCGCCGACACTTCTCCGGTTCCGTCACTTTTAATGGAACCGATCAGCTGCAGTGTCTCCCCCTTTTCCGTCGTAAGATCCATGTCAAGACCATAGACAGGGTTATGGACAAGGTCAATGGAACCGGATGCACCGACATGCCATGTGCCATAAGGCGTTGAAAGCTGAATCGAGCCTCGATTGACCGTCACTAAGCCGCGGAAGTCCTCACTGGACGACTCAGA
Source organism: Acidaminococcus intestini DSM 21505 (assembly GCF_000425045.1). Classification (GTDB taxonomy): domain Bacteria; phylum Bacillota; class Negativicutes; order Acidaminococcales; family Acidaminococcaceae; genus Acidaminococcus; species Acidaminococcus intestini. Next base: position 161,919 of record NZ_AULA01000001.1, read on the forward strand.
CTTTTTAATAAGATTTTCCACGTTCCAGCGATCGCTGCTGTCCATGACCATATACACCGTTGGATTGTTGATGGCAACAAGGCTCACCATCCTGCTAGTCCCGTGTCCCAGCAACAGGTTCAATGGATTGACGCGAACAGCGACTTCCGGAATCTTTGCCACAAGGATACCCGCTCGGTCATAGATTGCACTGTCCTTGATGCGGAAGGTCAGGTCCGGGCTGACTTCAATCCGGTCAATATGGAGTTTTCCGTTGATATACTGAGCCGCTGTTTCCTCCACCATGGGCCGCACCGTGGGAAGCACCCTTGGCATGAGAACCTTGAATGTCCCTACATAGAGTGCCGGTATGACAAGGAGAAGGAAAGGCAGGCGTTTTTTCCATTTTGGCCGCATGATCCGCCTTTCTGGAACGGGATACCGTTCCCCTTGGGAAAATCAGGTGAAAAAGGGGCTGGTTGTTCCGTTTTCCCATAGATACAACTATAGTATACCAAAGTGAAGGGAAAGAAGAAAATAAATTTTAGTTGAACGGGATTAGGAATGCTGTAATGCTATGAGAGAGTGACGCTAAAACTGTAAGGTGCGGTGAAAAGTCATTCGCGGTCCGACGGGCCGGCCCTTTCCTAAGGTGAGACGTCCATCACACAAAAGAACATGCCCCCATTGTTTCCATAGAACAATGGGGGCATGTCTTCATATCAAACCGGTACGATTTGTGCGCCGAGCACTCCTATCTTATTCTTCCACATCCGTCGGAACACCCATGGACTGTTCAAGCAGTGCCCATGACGTGTTGTAATCATAGAGGGCTTGGATGTAGTTATTTTTGGCGGTCGTCAGGGCAACGGAAGCATCGAGGACGTCCGTGTTCGTTCCCACACCGGCCTGGTAGCGCAGCTGGGCGATACGGTAATCTTCTTCTGCTTGTTCAACCGCGACTTCCGTTGTCTTGATGCGTTTTTCTGCTTCCCGCATGCTAAGGTACGACGTTCTGACAGCAAGATTCACTTGGTCGCTGATCTGGCGATAGCTTTCCTCAGCTTTGACGACGTTAGCCTTGGCCTGACGGATCTTAGCAGCATTGACGCCATAGTCCCAGATGTTGAAGTCCACAGAAGCCCCAACGGACCACTCATATTTATGGGCACCAGGGAAACGGTCATCAGCCCAGCCATTAGCGGCGCTGAGGCTCACCTGCGGCAGGGTTGCCGCGTTGGCAATCTTTTGTTCTGCTTTTGCCATATCAACGGAAGCCTGGGCCTGATGGATCTCGGGCCGGTTCAGCATGGCGTAGGAAAGGCAGTTATCAAGGGTATAGTCATTGGGTTTATATTCCAGCCCTTCACTCAGGGAAAGAGGCGTCCCCGTCGGAAGCCCCAAGACGTTGTTCAAGGTGGCTACGGCCACATCATAGGAATTTTGGGCCTGGGTCAGGGTCTGCTGGGCATCGACAAGTTCCACCTGACTGCGAAGAACATCGACTTTTGCGGAAACACCTACATTAAACTGGGACTGGGTATTCCTCAGATGCTCAGCCAGCCGGTCCACGGTTTCTTTCTGGAGGTTCACCGTATTGATGCTTTCAAGGACATCATAATATCCCTTGGCCGCATTGTAGCGCGTCGTCTGGTAGGCGCTATTCATGCCATATTCATAATATTTTTGGTTGGCCTTGGCTTCTTCTATCTGACCTTCGAGTTTCCCGCCCGTGTAGATAGGAACGGAAATGCTCACAGTGTTCGTGCTGCTGTTTGTCCCCACAGGGCCAGTAGCGAGCGTTGCACCAGCAGCCGTCTTATACCTCATGTTCCGCCCCGTGGAATGAGCAAAATCAATGCTTCCCCAACGAGCTGCCCGAGCCGCGTCAAGTCCGGCCTTAGCGGCATCCAGTTCGGACGAGGAAATCTTGACATCAGAGTTATTTTCAAGGGCCATGCGAACGGCCTTATTCAGATCGAGGCTGACAGATTGAGGTGCCTCTTGGGCAAAAGCGGTGCCAAGAGACAGGACACTCAAGAAGACAGCGCCGATCAGTGCTTTTTTATGGATATGCATGACGTATCGTACCCTCCTCAAATTCTGACTGGCTAGTCAGTAATACACATTATATGCGCAATATTTTTGAAAGTCAACGGGGTGAGCCGGTTTTTACTCCCGTTCCACCAATTGTTCACAAATCCTTAAAAACGGGCCCTCAGTCCCAAGTAGGTGAGATCACTATGCCCATCAAGGACATCCATGTTTTCTCCAATGAGGGACAGTTTTGGGGAAAAGGCCCACTCAGCGCCTACCTTGAGCTTACCGTCATTGAAGTCATAGTAATCCGTAAAGAGATGGAATTTGGGCGACAAGAGCCAATCCGCACCAACACCAAATTCGCCTTCCATGAGGCCAACACGGCCCACAATGAACTTGCCAAGGCGCTTGTTGTAATGGAAATTGAAATCATCATCGCCGCCGGCGTCGCTCACACCGAGGTAGAAGAAATCATTTTGGCTTGTCGGCAGTTCGGCACCGATATCGGCACGCCATTTACTGTCCTTGTCGCGATACATGACATCTGTCCGGATGCGGGCATCGGCAACGACGCCCATGACGCGGTTTGCTTTTTCGCTTGTTTCAGCCGCGTTATGGATGGTAATCTTAAGATCGTCCTGGACCTTAGGGTCGGTCACAACGCCCTGAAGGGAAGCCGCTGTTTCCTTGATGGTTTCACTGACGTCCTTCATATTGGCCGCCATGAGGGCTACGTTGCGGCCCGTTTCGCCGTTATTGTCAGCCTGGGTCATGATGCTGTTCATGTGGACTGTCATTTCCTTCATTTGGCCGACCATGGCATGGATATCACCTTGGTTATCCTGGGCCATCTGGGCCAAAGCCTTCGTAAAGGCATTGAGGTTCTTTGTGATTTCTCCGGTCTGGACAAAACCTTCCCGCATGGACTTCTGGACAGCTTTATCACCAAAGACGTTGCTGAAGGCATCAGCAACCGTCTCCAATTTTTCCATAACCTTGCCCGATGAACTCATGAGCTTATCAACGCCTCCCGTTGTTTGCCCCGTGATTGTCTCCCCTTCCCGGAAGGTGACACCTGTAGCAATCTCCGGAGGGGTAATGGTAACAAACTTGGTTCCCATGACGCCGTCCATGCCAATGCCAAACTGGGAATTACGGGGCACTTTTTGTTTCTGGTCAATTTTCATGACAACCTTGACTTTGGACCCATCGACGAGAATATCATCGACCTTTCCAATCGGAACACCGGCAAAGCGGACTTCGTTGCCGACTTTGAGACCATTGACATTGTCAAAGATGACATTGAGCTTATACTGCCGGGACGCAAAACTGAATACACCCAAAAAGGTGAGCATCAGCGCCAGGATAACAAACCCTCCCAGCGTCACGGCTCCAACTTTTACTTCGTCTGTGGATTTCATGATTTCACTCCTTTGTTGGGTTCTCTTCAAATAGGTCACTGCGGATGAAGGCCTTTACAAGGGGCTGGTTCGTATGACGGGCCTCGTGGGGCGTCCCAGAAAAGACAATCTTACCCTGATTGAGCATGAGGATTCGGTCCGCGCAGAGGAAGGCGGACGCCATATCGTGGGTTACAAGGATGGACGTGATGCCCCGCTTACGTTTCGTATCAAGGATAAGCTGACTGATGTTTGCCGCCATAATGGGATCAAGGCCAGCCGTAGGTTCATCATAAAGGATGATTTCAGGATCAAGGGCAAGGGCACGGGCGAGGCCAACGCGCTTTTTCATTCCCCCAGAAAGTTCTGCGGGATAGGCCTTTTCGTTCCCAGAAAGTCCTACGGACGAAAGAAGATCCCTTACCCGCAGTTTGATATCGTCTGTTAGCATGTGGGTATGCTGTTTAAGACCAAAGGCCACATTTTCTTCCACTGTCAGAAAATCAAAAAGGGCAGAATACTGGAAAACCATCCCCATGTGAAGCCGCAGGTCGTTCCACTGTTTTTCCGTAAAATGATTGACCTCACGGCCTTTTATCCGGACACTGCCCCCCATCGGCTCAAGAAGCCCAATAAGAAGTTTCAGGGTCGTACTTTTGCCCGTACCGCTCGGACCGATAATAGCAACGGTCTCTCCTTTTTCAACGGAAAAGGATACATGGTCAAGGACCGTCTTGTCCCCAAAGGACATGTCCACGTCCTTAAATTCAATTACCGTTTCGCTCATATCAGCCTCCATGGACGTACAACATAACGGAGAGGAAATAGTTGAAGATAAAGATCAGGATAATGGAAAGAACAACGGATGCCGTTGTAGCCTTGCCTACCCCTTCGGCCCCTTGCTGAGCATTAAGGCCCTTATGGCATCCGATGACGGCGATGATGGCACCAAAAACGGAACCTTTGATGAGGCCGCCCACAAGGTCCCAAGATTCAACGAAGCCACGAATGGATTCGATGAACATATGGCTCCCGATTCCGGCATAGTTCATAGCAACAAACCCGCCGCCGATATCACCGACGAGGTTGGCATAAATAACCAGGATGGGCATCATGAGCACAATGGCGAGAAAGCGCGGGGCCACAAGATACTGGGTTGGACTGGTCGCCATAACGCGTAGGGCATCGATTTGTTCCGTGACCTTCATGGTACCGATTTCAGCAGCAATGGCGGCTCCGATCCGGCCGGCCACAACAACACCGGCAAGGATAGGTGCCAACTCGCGGGCCATAGCAATGGCCACAATGCCGCCGACGGAATCAGCTGCACCAAAACGGACAAATTCCTTCGCCGTCTGAACGGATAGGACCATGCCCGTACACATACTCGTCATGCTTACAATGGGCAGGGAATCTGCCCCAAGCTTTGCCATCTGGCGCAGGACCTCCCGCGGTGTGGCCTTGGAAAGGGCGGCGCAGGTCGCAAAAAAAAGATTCATGATGCGTCCTGTCGCCCGAAAGGCATAAACGGCCCGGTGGCCCAAATAGGCACAGATTGTCTTAAGTCCCATGACGTAACTCCTTTATTGCAGGAACGCAGGCGTTCTGCATACTTAGAACTCGTTCTAATATTATACCGCATTTTGTGGAAAAAATTAATGAAAAAATAGGTCTCTTTATGAAGCATTGCTGGCCCGTCACGACTTGTATGCGAAAAAAATCGTCCGGGCAGTTTTCCTGATACGGCATGAGCCCATTGCTTCAGGACCCTCTTTCCTAAAGCAATGGGCTCACTATCATTATCAAGGTGCCGCAATTATTGCGGGAATCATTTTACCGCTTTTTCACCTGCACTGTAATTCCTGTTTCCCCGCTGATGATGAAGTCCATGGTATATTTCTGCTTGTTTGGGCTTCCTTTGAGGAGGGTCGAGACACCGGAAGCAAAGCTTTGGGCATCTCCGTCCTTAGCTTCTACAGAATCAAGATTCTGGGCAAGATCTACGACAATTTCATTATTGGCATCCATAGTATTGAAGTCACTCAGGAAATCCTTGAATTCCCGCTGAGCATTGGCCATAGAGCCAGCCATCTGCTCATCCCCCGCATTTTGCTGGTTACGGCGGTTCAAGGCGTTTTGCAGCCATTGTGTCGCGTTGCCGCTGCGTACAATGAGGTTCATGGGCCCCGGTTTCTGCTTATCAGGGACCTTGAAGTGGATGGTCCTCGTAAATTCCTTGGCCCGATAGGGCTTAAAGGTCAGGCGAATGGGCAGATCCCCACCCTGTACCACAGGCTGATTGGGGAAGGAGGCGCTGACCAATTCCGCTACTTCGCACTGAGCGCTTGTTTCCACATCAACATTGACATCAAAGATCTTCACCGTGTCAAAGCGGTTGTTCATAAGCATATCAAGCGCGATATTGAGCTCGGAATTCGTGATCTTGCCGATGTCCTTGCTGCTATAGAACATGTTCTCCCGGCGCAGGCGGATGGGTCCTTCCTTCTCTCCCTGGGCAGTTACGGTGAAACGGATACGGCTTGTTCCGCCGCCTTTACGGTCCTTGGCAAGGCTTACGGCGTTATACGCAACTCCATCCACAAGGGTTGGCACAAGGTCCTCATCAGTGACAAGCTGAACATTCGTTGATTGGTGAAGGCCACGGTCCATATCAGTGACAGACACGTACATAGGGATGATCTTGGCATTTTCTCCCAATTTTCCCGCAACGCCGCTTAAGCGATCCTCTGTAATGCGCCCCAAGGTATCACCAAGAGAGCCCACTTTAAAGGCGCTCTGAATATTAGGGACAGCTGCATAGATATAGGCATTCGTCATGAAATAGTCACTCTTACCATGCTGCATAAACGGATGACCAAAAGCCAGGATATGGCCATCATCCCCCACCCAAGTAACAGTGCCAATGGCACCAATATTCATGTCGCCCCGGACCAAGGAAACACCGACGGAGCTTCCCGGTTCGAGTCCCACACCGGAAAGAGCATCAGCCCCTGTCGGTACGGCATAACTTGTAAGGCCAAAGGGTTTCAAGTTCTCGTTGAGGTGATGAAGCCCATCTTCCGTAAACCCACTGACCATGAGGGGCGTGCTTTTTGCTGCGAGGCCCTCAAAGACGGACGGACGCGGATCAGGTTCCTGAAGCATATCGAGCATCTGGTTGATGGGGGTCAAAAAGCAGTAGTTAGGGTCTGAAAAGGCCTGTCCATACGCCACAGCACCGGCTAGGCGTCCATCAATATAGACCGGGCTGCCGCTCATGCCTTGGGAAATACCGCCATTTTTTCTGAGGTTATCTCCAGAAGCACGGATGAGGATGCTATAGCCCCCTGTTTCCGAGCCGGTCACGCCAAGGACCTCCACATCAAAGGTCTCTATCTTGGTACCTTGGAAAACGGTCTTGCCGTAGCCCGTCATGCCTGGGCGCAGCTCCTCTACCGCAATGGTGGGTACATTGGCAAATGCCACCGAAATGAGCATCATCCAAACAAGGCTTACCATGAGCCCCATTCGTTTCAAAAAGCGTAGCATAGGTCCTCCCTACTTTTGTTATAGATACGAAAAAGAAGCTGCAACCCTTCACGCGCTGCAGCTTTAAGACTTGTTATGGTTCTTCAATCTGGGCAACAACTTGGCCAGCTGAAACCGTACTTCCTGGCTTTGCCGATACGGAAACGACCTTGCCGCTGCAGTTGGCTCTTGCAGCCGGTGCCGAACCAGCAAGGGTCTTGACCGTAACCAGGACGCTGCCTTCCTGGACAGAAGCCCCAACGGAAACAGCGGTCACCACCTGTCCGGAAAGACTGGCTGTCTGCGGTCTTGTGGTTGCTGCCTGAGCAATACCCAGCGCGGCAATGACCATAAGGATAGCGAGGGCCCACACATTTCTTTTATGGAGTAAATTTCTCATCATGATATCCACCTTCTTTATGACAACGACAAATTAGGTTTCGTTGTAGCTATCATTATATATCGAAAGTATCCCTTCATGCAAGTCCCCTTAGCGCGGGAAAAGGCCCAGAGCCACACGGACTGGCCGTTCAGCACCATCGCTGGGACGGTTCTTCACGGCTCCATTCACCACCATTTCACTGGATCCTCCGCCGTCAAAGTTCATGGCCCGATCCGCGCCAAGCTGGATCAGGTAACGTGCCAGTTCAGGAAGGGTCATCCCTGCACTGCGGCTTGACCGCCCGTCTGCCACCACAACAAGGATAGTCCCATCCTTCTTGATGCCAACCGCGGTCCGGGGTGCCCGTCCATCCGCGATATCGGAAGGAATCTCCTCAAGACTTGCCGTCACATTCACAAGGCCGTCATAAACCAGAAGAGGCCCTGCCGTACCCACACTAGGCGCCTTATCGGCAAGAGGACTGCCAAGACTGGTCTTGATCTTGACCTTATCCCCAACAGCAAGGGGGCGCAAGAAGTCCGCTGCCGTTCCATGTCCGGAAAGAACGGTCATGTTCCAGCTCATGGGCATGCTGCCTGTTGTGCCGGTCTTTATGACGCGGCCGTTACGGATGGCCACTTCCACGCCTGCCGCGTTCGTATCCGTTGTATCGTCATAGCCATTATTATAAAAAATCAGGTCATTTTCAAGGCGCATGCGATTCAGACCCGTTATCTTCATTTCCGCCCCATCAGGTCGGGTCACGGTGCCCGTAAAAGAAAGCCGCGGCAAGATGGCTGCTTTTCCCTTTTCTTCAAGAACGAGACCTGTGCGGGGCGTTTCTTCCATACCAAGCCACTTGCCACGAATCTTGAGATTTCCAACAACCCAGATATCGGAGTCAAAATAGGAAGCATTGACAAGGGCCTTGGCCCCAGAACGGCGGGAAATCATGGAAAGGGTCCCCTTTTGGATGGTGTGGCCATAGCCCGGTACAAATTGGAGTTCATAAGCACTGTCAGGCGCAATCGTGAGAACGTAGGTGTCAACATTGCCTGCTCCCAAATTAACGCGGCTCTTTCGGTAGGTCACCCCTTTGCCGAGGTTCTCGCCCGTTTTTTGGGGGGATTCCGTGCTGCTTTTGCTCTTTGTCGGAAAATCAATGACCAAGCGGCCTGGCTTCTTAAGGAAAAAGACCTTGTAGTCCGGTACACTTTCCCGGAAGGTGACGACAAGACGGCTCTTTTTTCCCAATGGCGCCAGGACCGCGTTTTTGACGCGCCGGTCCCTCACCCGTACGGACCGCGTCCGGTCCGTCTTGGCGTCAAAGGTAAGGGTGAGTGTCCTGCCTTGGGCCCGTTCCTCATAGTGCATAGTCTCATCAATATCCATGACAAGCCGCGCCCGTGTATCCTTGACGCCGCCCCGAAGGTCACTGATGGTTGCTGCCATGGCCGAACCAGCCATAAGACTTGCTAGAAGCGCAATGGTCAGGGTTCGCCCAATTTGTTTTATGTTCATGTTTTTTGTTCCCTCTCATACAGATGAAAACGGGGCGCCGCACAGCAGCACCCCGTCTATGATGTTGTTGCTATTCCTGATGGAGCAGTCCGTCCATGATGACCGAATGGGAAAAAGCCTTGCCGGCTCCGATGGCAACGCAGTCCAAAGGATCTTTAGCGACCTTTGTCCGAATGTGTGTATCAGACTGGACAACGTCGGCCAGTCCCTCCAAAAGAGCACCCCCACCCGTCAGGACAATGCCTTCACTAAGGATATCCGCCGCAAGCTCCGGCGGCGTCTTTTCGAAAACGGAACGGATGCATGATAGGATCTGGGATACGGGTTCCCCCATGGCACGCATTGTGTCACGGCTCGTCATGCGCAGTGCAGTCGGCAGGCCCGTAATCTGATCACGTCCGCGGACGAGCATATCACCGTGCATTCCCAGACGGCTCACACTGCCAATCTGGAGTTTGATTTCTTCGGCCACGTTGTCTGCGACCTGAATGTTCAGATCCTTTTTGAGGTAACGCACAATGGCCTCATCAAATTTATTGCCGCCGATGCGCAGTGCCTTGCTGGCAACAATACCGCCAAGGCTGATGACGGCCACATCCGTCGTCCCGCCGCCAATATCGACGACCATGCGTCCTTTTGCTTCCCGCACGTCGATGTCAGCTCCAATGGCCGCTGCCAAGGGTTCCTCAATGAGAAAGGTCCTTGCCGCGCCAGCCTGGGCACAAGCCTCAATGACAGCTCGCTTTTCAACACTTGTCACTCCCGTCGGGATGCAGACCATAAGACGGGGCTTAAAAAAGATGTTGCGTCCCACGACCCGTTCGAGAACAGTACCAAGCATGCCGGCAGTCGCTTCATAGTCGGCGACAACGCCGCCAGCAAGAGGTTGGACCACATCGATGCGGTCAGGCGTCTTCCCCAGCATTTCCTTTGCCCGCCGACCGACGGCAACGACTTTTCCATTTGTTTTGTCAATGGCCACCATGGAAGGCTCACGGTAAACAATGCCCCGCTCTGGCAGGAAAATAAGCAGATTGCTCGTTCCCAGGTCCACGCCGACGTCAACATTGGTAAAGAGCCTTGACAGGAAACCTTCTTCCAGCCGCTTCATATGCGCCTCAGCCTACGCGCTGGATGTCGGCCCCAAGGGCCGTCATCTTCGTTACTAGATTCTCGTAGCCGCGGTCGATATGGTAGATATCGGTGATTTCCGTTGTACCATCAGCCACAAGTCCCGCAAGGACCATGGCCGCCCCAGCCCGCAGGTCCGTCGCCCGTACCTGGCAGCCATAAAGCTTATCCACGCCTTCAATGAGAGCTGCCCTGCCGCCGCTTGTCTTGATGTTGGCTCCCATGCGCAGGAGCTCATCCACATGCATGAAACGGTTTTCAAAGACCGTTTCAAGGACCGAACTCTGTCCATCGGCAATGCACATCATGGCCATGACCTGGGCCTGCATATCCGTTGGGAACCCTGGGTAAGGCAAGGTCTTGATTGTAATCGGCTTGAGTTTTCTCGGTCCCACGACGCGCACGTCGTTGATTCCTTCTTCAACGGTACAGCCTGCCTCACGGAGTTTGGCAATGAGCGGTTTCATATGTTCGCACAGGACATTTTCCACCTTGATGTCCCCCTGAGTCATGGCACTGGCCACCATATAGGTTCCAGCTTCGATGCGGTCGGGGATGACAATATGCTCACCGCCCTTCATGCTTTCCACCCCATCGATATGGATGGCCGTCGTACCTGCACCGCGCACCTTTCCTCCCATCACATTGATGTAGTTGGCAAGGTCAACGATTTCCGGTTCCTGGGCTGCATTTTCAATGATGGTCGTGCCTTTGGCCATGGAAGCCGCCATCATAAGGTTTTCCGTCGCTCCAACACTGGGGAAATCAAGGTAGATGGTCGTTCCCACAAGTCCGTTCGGAGCCGAGGCCTCAATACTGCCATGACCTTGTTCAATCCGTGCTCCCAGCGCCTCAAAGCCTTTCAGATGGATATCAATGGGACGCGTCCCAATGGCGCAGCCCCCGGGCAGAGAAATCTTGGCTTTTCCCACACGGGCAAGAAGTGATCCCATGACAAGGAACGAAGCTCGCATGGTGCTCACAAGGTCGTAGGGAGCTTCATACCCCGTAACGACATGGCTGTCGATTTTCAGTGTATGAGGTTTGGATGCATCGACTTTAAGGCCCAGGCACTCCAGGACCTTGCAGATGGTCGATACATCTTCCAGTTCAGGCACTTCTGAAATGACGCTGCCTTCCGTCCCCAGGACAGAGGCGGCAATGATGGGCAGGACCGCATTCTTGGCCCCGCTCACGCGAACCGTTCCCGAAAGGCGGTGTCCGCCTTTGACTACCAATTTTTCCACTCTGATTCCCTCACTTCTTTGACTGGGGCCTTGACCCAGTACAAGGCTAAACTTCAATCAAAAACCACAGGCGCCTAATGGCGGACGCCCATGCGGTGCTTTCGTAATTTTTCCTGTCTTTCAAGCTCGTCTTCAAACTGCTCGCGCAGGGCTTCTTTCTCCTCTTCTACGCGTTCCTTGGTTTCCTTGAATCCATCTGGATCCCTTTTCTTGTAACCTTTTTCAGCCTTTGACCACGCCTTGCGGTCAGCATCGGCTTTTTTCATCCGCGCCCGGCTCTTGCGGCGTTTGATGAGCTCCCGCACCTGACGTTTGGACAGTTTGGTCTGTGACAGGTGCTGATAGCGGCGAATGAGATACAGGACAAGCATGGGCGGGAAAAAGGCCACCGCAACAATCCAAAAATTTGGATGGTGCATTTTGGTCCTTTTTGCGTCCCAATGGACAAACGCAACAGAAACAACGAGGAACACAACTCCCAGAACGTGTCTCACGCCCAATGGCACCCCCTCAAATGTCCATGGGTCTTGTTACGTCATCATGCGACGATTGATTTTCTTGCTAACTTTTAGATTATACCATACTATACGGCGCTTGCCTACTGTATAGGGCAAAGAAATAAGGCCCTTGGCGCATAAAGCGGGAACCAGGACCATGGCCCCAGTTCCCGCTGAAATCAAAAAATGGAATGCATACGGATACGATCGGCTAGAATGTTATAGTACGTCTCTTTTTCTCGGATGGTCTTTTTAAGGCGCGCCCGCTGCTCGTCTGTATGGGTTTCCTCGAGACGTTCCTTCAGCTCGGCAATCTCGGCCTTTAGTTGACCCATCTTGCTTGCAGCCATCTTGCTGATAAAATCCATTGTGGCTGTCCCCCTCTCGCAAAACATGCTGCAGACAGTTGATTTTCATTAGGTTTCCCATTCATAGGGTGCGACATGCCCCATGAGGTTTGCCGTCTTGAGCCGTGCTTCGGCTCGGCGCAGCGTCTTTTCCGTATGTTCAATATCGGTGAGGACGCCGGGACGGGTTAGGCGCGCCGCAGCTTCATCGCGGACAGCCTCCCATTTTTTCACATCAATATGTTCTGCAAGTTCTGCCTTGGGCGTGAGGATGATGACCTTGTTATCCTTGACTTCGGCGAACCCGCCTTCAACATATAATAGAATAACATGGTTGTTTCCATCCTGCAACTTAAGGGTCCCCTCACCGAGAACGGCAATGAGGGGTCCGTGGTTTGCGAGGATTCCAATACCGCCTGTGACCGTATTAAGGAGCACATAGGCAATATCCTTTCGCTTCATGAGATACTGATCAGGCGTCAGGACCTCAAGGGTCATTAAACTTGCCATATCACTCGCCTCTCATCTTCCGGCCCTTTTCAATTGCCTCATCAATGGTTCCCACCATATAGAAAGCTGATTCAGGCAAGTCGTCATGCTTGCCTTCAAGGATTTCCTTAAAGCCCCGGATAGTTTCCTTAAGGGGCACATAACAGCCCGGCTGGCCCGTAAACTGTTCGGCGACATGGAAAGGCTGACTCAGGAAGCGCTGGACCTTGCGGGCCCGAGAAACGATAATCTTATCGGCTTCGCCCAGTTCTTCCATGCCGAGAATGGCGATGATGTCCTGGAGTTCCTTATAACGCTGGAGGATTTCCTGAACGCCGCGGGCTACTTTATAGTGCTCTTCGCCGATAATGAGCGGGTCGAGGATTCGGCTCGTCGAAGCTAGGGGATCAACGGCAGGATAAATGCCCAGTTCTACGATTTCACGCGAAAGGACGGTCGTCGCATCGAGGTGGGAGAAGGTAGCTGCCGGCGCCGGGTCGGTGAGGTCATCAGCGGGGACGTAGACAGCCTGGACGGAAGTGATGGATCCATTTTTCGTCGATGTGATTCTCTCTTCCAGGGCCCCCAGTTCATTGGCAAGGGTCGGCTGGTAACCAACGGCACTTGGCATACGCCCCAAAAGGGCAGAAACTTCTGAACCAGCCTGGATGAAGCGGAAGATATTATCGATGAAGAGCAGGACATCCTGACTCATGGCGTCACGGAAGTATTCTGCCATAGTCAGTCCCGTCAGGCCAACGCGCATTCTGGCTCCTGGCGGTTCATTCATCTGACCGTATACAAGGGCCGTCTTGTCGATGACACCAGATTCCTTCATTTCACCCCACAGGTCATTGCCTTCGCGGGTCCGCTCACCAACGCCGGAAAATACGGAATAGCCGCCATGGTTGGTGGCCACGTTATGGATCAGTTCCATGATTAGGACGGTCTTACCGACACCAGCCCCGCCAAAAAGACCGATCTTTCCCCCCAAAGCATAAGGTGCAATTAGATCGACAACCTTGATGCCCGTTTCCATGATCTTCGTTTCTGTTGACTGTTCACTAAGGGCCGGTGCAGGCCGATGGATAGGCCAATATTCACTGGCGTCCACTGGGGTCGGGTCATCATCGACGGCCTCGCCCAGGACGTTGAAGACACGGCCTAGACATCCTTTTCCAACGGGGACGGTAATGGGATGCCCCGTATCAAAGGCTTCCATCCCTCTCACAAGCCCGTCAGTAGAGCTCATGGCGACGCTGCGCACCGTATCGCTGCCGATATGCTGCACGACTTCCGTCGTCAGATGGATATGGATGTCCTTGGTCGGATTCCCGTCAATTTCAATGGCATTGAAAATTGCAGGCAGGGATCCTTCAGGAAATTGAATGTCGACAACAGGTCCCATGACCTGCACAATCTTGCCGACATGACCTTCTTTTTTAGCGGTTAGCCGGGCAACTGCCTGGTCAACACGATTTGTTAACTTAATATCTGACACAGATGGGACCTCCTCTTATTTCAAGGCTTCCGCCCCGCCCACAATTTCATTGATTTCCGTCGTAATGGACGACTGCCGGACCTTCTGGTAATGCAGGCGCAGTTTTCCTAGGAGAGTATTGGCATTATCTGTAGCAGTCGTCATGGCCGTCATACGAGCGGCGAGCTCACTGGCGGAACTTTGGATGAGGGCCGTAAAAATCTGACTCTTGAGATAGTAAGAAGCCAGATAGGGAAGCATCTCCCCAGCTTCCGGTTCGTAGACAAGGGTCGAAAAATCCGTTGGGTCATCTTTTTCCCACACTTCCTGGGCTTGCCATTGCTCATCATTTTCAAAGTTCGTCTTCAGGGGCAGGATGGCATCAGTGCGGGGAATCTGGACCATAGGAGACTTAAAGTACGTAAAGATGAGGTCCACTTCGTCCACTTCGCGGTGCGTAAACATACTAGCCGCATAGTCGGCAATCTCCTCGGCGGCTTCGTAGGTTGGCTTCTCGCTGAATCCTTCCCATTCCCGCACGACGTTGTAGCCGTGGTGCAACAGTCCCAGACGGGCCTGCTTTCCTACAGCAATGAGAGGGGACTCTTCCTTTCCACGAAGCTCGATGGCCGTGTGCTTGACTATGTTGCTGTTATAGGAACCGGCAAGACCCTTATCGGAACCGATCACAATATAGGCCGTCCTGTACAGAGGCCGCCGTTCAAGGAGCGGGTTCTTTACAGGATCCAAATGGGCCAGGACGGACGGATCACTGATGGCTTCCTGAAGGAGGCGCTGGAGCTTCCTTGCAAAGGGCAGGCTCGCCGTGGCTCGCTGCTGGGCCTGATGCATACGGGCCGACGCGACCATCTGCATGGCACCGGTAATTTTTCCGATGCTGCTGACGCTCTTCATGTGGGCCCTGATTCCACTGGTATTGGCCATGATCATTCACTCCCTATAGGGGCATCTTCCGGCGTGGGGATAAAGACCTTGTTATGATCCGTAAGTGCATCATTCAAGGTTTCCTTGACCTCATCCGTCAGTTTCCCCGTACTCGAGATCTGCGCGAGGATGCCTTCGTAATGGGCCTTGATGTAGGTCAGCATCTCATGTTCATAGCGAATGACATCGGACACAGGGATATGGTCCATATATCCCTGTGTCACAGCATACAGTCCAATGACTTCTTCTGCCATGGTCAGGGGATGATACTGGGCTTGTTTCAGCATTTCTGTCACGCGGGCCCCACGGTCAAGCTGCATCTTGGTTGCTTTATCGAGATCGGAACCAAACTGAGCAAAGGCGGCGAGTTCCCGATACTGGGCCAACGTGAGTCGCAGCGTTCCCGCAACGGATTTCATGGCCTTTGTCTGGGCAGCCCCACCAACACGAGAAACGGAAAGACCGGCGTTAATGGCAGGCCGCACACCGGAATTGAAAAGATCCGTTTCCAAATAAATCTGCCCATCCGTAATGGAAATGACGTTCGTTGGAATATACCCGCTCACGTCGCCAGCTTGGGTCTCGATGATAGGAAGAGCCGTCATGCTCCCTCCGCCATGGGCTTTATTTCGGCGGCAAGCACGTTCAAGCAGTCTGGAATGGAGATAAAACACATCGCCCGGATAAGCTTCCCGTCCAGGCGGACGGCGCAGGAGCAGGCTCATGGCGCGGTAAGCCACCGCGTGCTTGCTTAGGTCATCATAAACAATGAGGACATCTTTGCCCTGATCCATGAAGTATTCCCCAACAGCCGCTCCGGCATAAGGCGCCAGATACTGCAGCGGGGCCGTATCGGCAGCGGTCGCGGCAACAATGAGGGTATAGCCGGAAGCTCCATATTTTTCAAAAGCAGCCGATAAACGGGCTACACTGGAAGCTTTCTGCCCAATGGCTACATAAATGCAGATGACGTTCTTACCTTTTTGATTGAGGATAGTATCGATGGCAATGGCCGTTTTTCCCGTTCCGCGGTCACCGATAATGAGTTCACGCTGGCCGCGGCCAATCGGAACAAGGGCATCCACAGCCTTAAGACCTGTTTCCAGAGGTACATCAACAGGCTGTCGCGCTGCAATGCCAGGAGCCGGTGATTCGATAGGACGATAATCGGAAGCTTTGATGCTGCCCCGCCCGTCCAGGGGCAGACCCAAAGGACTGATGATGCGACCCAGCATTTCCTCGCTCACGGGAATGCTCATAATCTTCCCTGTGCGGCGCACCGTGTCCCCTTCCTTGACCTGACTGGCACCGCCCAAAAGGACGATGCCCACCTCTTGTGGCCAAAGGTTCTGGACCATGCCGTAAATCCCATCATGGAGAGAAACAAGTTCACCGCTCATAGCTCCCCCAAGACCCGTCGCTGTACAGATTCCGTCGCCGACAGTCTTGACTATTCCGATTTCCTCAAGACCCACTTCATTATCAAAATGTTCAACGCCGGCTTTCAGTGCGTCTGTCAGATGATCCGTGCCGGACAGGCTCTCTTCTCTTAGGTGGATAGTCTTCATGAGTTCATCCATCTTTTCAAGCTGGCGCTTGACCGTGGCATCGAAGATATGATCTTCATAGCGAACGGCAATGCCGCCCACAACAGAAGGATCCACCGTGCGAGACGCGATTTCAACATTTTTTCCAAACTTTTCACTTAAAAGCTTTGTTACAAGGACTTCTTCGTCCCCGACGAGCGGTCTTGCCGTCGTCACGTCAAGGGGAAGAACGGAACCAGCAGGGAAAATCGCCCTGTCATCGTCCGTTACATGGAGCCGCATGAAGACCTGCTTCCAAAAGCTTTCCTTATTTTGACTATCCATACGTTCTATTTTCCTCCCAAAACGGCTGCCTGCGGCAGCCGTGGAATCTCATGCATCACCTGAGGCCATTGTCACAAAAATGGCCGTTATGACGACGAAAAGAAGCCCGCCACAATGGGGAGCTTCCTTTTTTTCAGCGACTTTGGAGAGCCTCATCCGTCTTACGGGCCACAAGCGCCTGGTCTTCCTCACTGGTAAGTTTTGCCTGCAGGACGCGGCTGGCAATTTCTGTACTGAGGGCAATAACCTGTTCACGCACATCAAGAAGGGCCTTTTTCTTTTCAGCTTCCACCCGCTCGCGGCCGCTTTCAAGGAGAGCATCCCGTTCCTTTTGTGCTTGGGCCAAAGCCTCGTCATGGAGCTTCTGGGCATCAGCGTTAGCCTTAGCAATGATATCGCTGGCTTCCTTACGGGCCGTCTTCAGCTGATTGGCATATTCAAGCTTTAGGGTCTCAGCTTCCTTACGGGCGTGTTCTGCCGAATCAAGGTCCTTGACAATGCGGTTGCGGCGATCATCCATGGCCTTTAACAGCGGCTTGTAGGCGAATTTTGCCAAGATCCAGAGCAGGATGATGAAGTTCACGATCTGGGCAATTATCGTATAGTTCACACTGACCATTCAAAGCACATCCTTTCTCGGAAACTGAAGCCTCATTTCGTCACAAAGGGATTGGCAAAGATGAGGACAATGGCGATAACGGAGGCAATAATAGGAATGGATTCGACAAGACCGATGCCGATCAGCATGTTAGTCTGGAAGCTGCCGGCCTGTTCAGGCTGGCGGGCCATGCATTCGAGGGCCTTTGTGGCGACACTAGAGTCCCCGCGGGTGGCAGCAAAGGAGGCACCGACACCAATGAGGGCAGCCCCTAAGATAGAAGCAACAATGATAATGGTATTCGAATCAAGCATTTTGATCGTCCTTTCGTTTCTCAAAGAAATTTACTCGTGGGCCTGTTTGAAAATAGGCGCCAAAGCAATGATGGTCAGCATGGTAAAGATAAAGGCCTGCAAGAAACCAATGATCAAGCTGAAGCCGATCCAAAGATTAGGGATGATGAACGGGACCAGCTGATACAAGACGGCAAGCAGGATTTCACCGGCAAGGATGTTGCCAAAAAGACGCAGGGCCATGGTCAGTGGCTTTGCGAGCTCTTCCAAAAGATTGAGCGGCAGCATGAGGGCAAAAGGAGAAATGAGATGTTTGAAGTATTTCGGTCCCTGCTTGATGCAGCCAAAGATATAGGTTGCCACCGCAACCATGATGGATAGACCCAGCGCCACGTTGATATCATTCGTAGGTGACGAAAAATGGAAGGCTATGGAGGGCATCAATCCAATTTCGTTCGCCACAAAGATAAACAGGAACAGGGTGATGACAAAGGGAGTCGCCATCCGGCGTCCTTCAATGCCAAGGTTAGCGTCCATGAGTTTATCAAGCCACTCAATGAACATTTCAACGAGGTTCTGGATCCCGTGGGGAATCCGCTCCACGTGGCGGGTAGCCGCAAAGACAATCGCTGCCACAATCAGCATGGTAAGCCATGACATGTACATGGTTTGCATGTTGATGACAACACCGGGCAGGATCTCCGTTGGTCCATAATGGATGATTTCCGTACCCGCAGCTTCTGCTACACCCATGTTATCACTTCCTTAATCTGTAGGGAATTTCCCGATGCCCTTTCGGGCCATCTGGATGAGAAGAAGTCCATAAAAAAGCAAATAGGAAAAAAGCACCCTGTGTCCACCCCAATCAAGCTTGAGACCAATGAGGACAAAGACCAGGACAGTACCAAGCCGCACGAACATCATGCGGTGCATGGAAAGCGCCGCATGATGGGGAGCCTTTTTCATGCCGCTGTAAAGGCCATAAAGGAACAAGGCCGAATCACACCAGCCAGCGAGGCTTCCCAGAAGCCAACCGCCGGGCTGGGGTGAGAACATGAAGGCAAGGCCGCCTACCAAAGGAATTGCCAAGGCCTGGAGGGCCGCAAGACGAAGAACATCACGCTTAAATGAAGGCGGCAAGGGATGTGGCATATGTTTTCCCTTATTTTTCACTTTCAAATTCCGTCATACGCCCCGTTTGATAACCATAGGCTTCCAAGAGATAACTTACAATGCGCTCCGAGGCTTTGCCATCCCCATAGGGATTGACGGATTCGGCCATACTGCGGTAATAGGTTTCATCACTCAAAAGGCGCATGGTCGCGGCATATACATCTTCCTTGCCCGTCCCGATGAGTTTCACCGTCCCTGCCGTAACTGCTTCAGGACGTTCCGTCGTATTCCGCAGGACAAGGACCGGTTTACCAAGAGCCGGAGCTTCTTCCTGGATTCCGCCCGAATCCGTAAGGACGATATCGACGCGAGCCATGAGATTGGCAAACGGTTCATAATCCATGGGTTCAATGAGGTGTACGCGGTCCATCTTACCAAGGACCTGTTCCGCCACTTCCCGAACCTTGGGATTCTTGTGCATGGGGAAAATGGCTTCCGCTTCCGGATAGTCACGGAGAACTTCCTTCAGGGCCTGATAGACATGGCGCATCGGTGCCCCCAGGTTTTCCCGGCGATGGGTCGTCATGAGGATCAGCTTATGATTGCTCCGGATGGCCGCTTCCAGTTTCGGATTGTGGAAATCAAAGACATCCTTTACAGTCTTTTTAAGGGCATCGATGACCGTATTTCCCGTTACATAAATGGCATCTTCCGGGACATTTTCCTTTAGCAGGTTCCGCTTGGCGTTGCCGGTTGGTGCAAAATGAAAGTCAGCAATGGCACCGGTGAGCTTGCGGTTCATTTCTTCCGGATAGGGAGAATATTTGTTTCCCGTACGCAGACCGGCTTCTACATGCCCAACACGGATTTGACGGTAAAAAGCAGCCAAAGCACCTACAAAAGTGGTTGTCGTATCTCCATGGACAAGGACAAGATCGGGCTGGGCTTTTTCGAGAACATCCCTAAGGCCCATGAGAGCACGGGTCGTGACATCATAAAGGGTCTGTCCAGCTGTCATGATGTTAAGGTCATAATCCGGCTTGATGTCAAAAAGGGTCATGACCTGATCCAGCATTTCCCGGTGCTGGGCCGTCACAGCAACAATCGGTTCGATAGTGTTCGGATATTTCCTCATTTCGAGAATAAGCGGACACATCTTGATGGCCTCCGGCCTCGTTCCAAAGATTGTCATGACTTTAAGTTTTTCCATAATTACGCCCCTATTCTAGCGATCCTTCAGGATGCCGATTTTCTTGGCACCAATGAAGATGATGGTAATGAGTACGCCCAGAAGGACAAGGGCATAAACCCCGTCCACTTCTGTAAGCAGTACGGCGGCAAGGCAAAGCCCTGCACTGATGAGATACATGAAAATAACAGCCTGACGCTGACTAAAGCCCATAGCAAGGAGCCGATGGTGGATGTGACCTTTGTCGGGCTGAAAAATGGGCCGGCCATTTTTATAGCGACGCAAAATGGCAAAGGCCGTATCCATAATGGGAAGCCCCAAGGCAATGGCAGGGACCAAAAGTGCAATGGTCGCTGCACTCTTGACAGCGCCAAAGATTGAGATGGCCGCCAACATGTAACCCAAAAACAAGCTTCCCGTATCTCCCATGAATATGGTAGCAGGATTGAAATTGTAACGGATGAACCCAATAATGGCACCAGCAAGGGAAGCCGTCATGATGGCGACTGGATACATGCCCTGCTGGAGCGCAACCATAATGACCGTCACGGAGGCAATGGCCGAGACACCTGCCGCAAGGCCATCAAGACCGTCAATGAGGTTCACGACATTGGTCAGGCTGACAATCCAAAAAACAGTAAAGGGAACGGAAAGATAATCCAGATAAAAATAACCACCCCAAGGGTTATTGAGCCACTCGATGCGGACACCAAAAAGGACGGGAATCAAAGCCGCCACAATCTGTCCCACGAGTTTGACCTTGGCCGACAGCTGGATCATATCGTCGACCATGCCAACAGCTGCAATTGCGGCACCGCCCAAGAGAATCCCGATGACATCCGTTGTCAGTTCAAGTGTTGTGAGCGCCGCCGTCATAAAGCCAATAAAAATGGCAAGACCGCCCATGCGCGGCATGATGCGGTGATGAACCTTTCTAGCATTCGGCCGGTCCACAGCGCCGAGGTGAAATGCCAGTTTTTTGACAGCCGGTGTCAGGATCCAGCTGATAACAAGAGAGAGGCCCAACGCCACAAGATATGGTTTCACAAAAATCCCCTTCTGCGGAAGCTTCCGCCTTTGAGTCTATGTATTGCTGAAAGATGGGAAGCATCACTTCTTCCCGTTGGTACATACAAAGTATATTATAGTACATCGTCAGAAAATCTACAATGACTCTTACAGCCTATCCAACGATTTGCCCGTTCCTTCCTGTTCTATTACCGGACGGGAAAAGAGGATGAGTCCCCCTTTTTGTTTATAGCCCGTATCCCAAAGTTCCTTAAGAGAGAGCCAGCGCCAGGATCCACAGGTTGTGACTTTCACCATGACCTCATCGTGGAAAGTCTCATAGCCCGTAAGCAGGAACCAGTGCCAAACAAGATCCCGAAAGCTAGGTGCGCGGTGCTTAAGATTAAGGTACGGCAGGGGCCATCCGGCATCAATCTGGTGTTTTACAAGTTCAGCTGAGGATTCATAGGAATGATTCCCCGACCATCCTGTCAGGATAAGATCATTTATACCGCGGTCACACAAGTAGTTCGTAAAGCCTTCCATATAGATGGAAAGCTTGTCGATGCCTGTGATACGGGGCTTTAGGTAGGGTTTCATGATCATGCCCAGTTCCAGGTAGGCTGCTTTGGTCATTTTTTTCTGGGCCTGGGGCGCTGCATCAGGAAGGTTTTTATAAAGGGAAAAATAAAGGCTGCAGTCTGTTGCTGTAACGGCAGCACAGCCGCCCTTTCGCATCCACCAGTCGTGGGTAAACCATTCCTGGCTGCCCCCAAAAGCACCCTCTATGGAAAAATATGGAAGTTCACGTTTCATGAGTCCGCCCCCTCACAAATAAGTTAGGTATAGGTAATCTCTAGCGTGCCCCTAGTGTATCACATTTTTGTAGGAGAGGAAATATGGAAGGGAAAAACAAAAGGCAGGCTCCCTCACCAGCCAGGAAAAAGACAAATGAAATCAGTCCAGCCAAAATCGCAGGTTAGGGTGACCAAAGATGACTTGAAGGTAGGTGTTCCACTCTTTTCCTTATCTTTGCCTTGCTGCAAGATGGCCTTAGCCTGGAATCGCCTTGACAAGATATGATGTTACCTTGGAATCATCTTTTTTCACTTCGCCATAAGGCACAGCATGACAGCAAATCAAAACGGTTTTGTCCTTATTAAAAAGCCATGGGCGACCTTTCCCCTCAACTCCATAAATAAAAATCAGCTCCCCTGCCTTACCCTTTCGGTGGAAACAGGAGAGCTTTTTATTTTTCTACCTTCCAAAATGAAATACGACGCCAACCACGGCAGCTGCAGCAAGCCAGACCACAGGGTGGACCTTTTTGAACTTCGTCGTAAGGATGAGCAGTACAGCTGCCAATAAGAGACGGCTCCCAATGAGAGACGAGAAGAAGTTTCCCGTTTCTTTCCAAACAGCGGCGTCAATCAGGGTCACTTTTGCTACCAACAGTCCTGCTGCCGCTATCAGGCCGCAGGAGGCAGCCCTGAGACCATACATACCAGACTTGACGTAATGATTCTGGCCGAATTTCTTGAGCACACTGTAGATAGCGATTACAACGATAACAGACGGTGTCACAAGGCCAATGGTGGCAGATAACATCCCTGTCAGCCCATCAATATGGAATCCCACATAGGTGGCCGTATTGACGCCAATAGGCCCTGGTGTCGATTCTGAGACGGCAATCATGTTGAGCAAATCCATCTGCGTAAACCAGTGTGTCTTATCAGCGAGTTTCGTTAAGAACGGGATGGTAGCCATGCCGCCGCCTATCGCAAATAGGCCAATCTTGAAATACTCTATGAACAGGGCTAAGAGAAGCATCATGCGTCACCGTCCTTTCTTTTTGCCGCAATTCCGACAAGGCCGGCAGCCACGACGAGATAGGCGGGTGAAATGTCCGTGATCACGTTAATGATAAGGACGAGAAAAAAAAGTACAGCGGTCAGTTTGTCCACGACGGCCTTTGCAAAAAGTTTCCGCACGGCCTGAAAAATCAGGATACATACCCCAACGCGAATTCCGGCAAAAGCATCGGCCACAGCAGGAATATGGGCAAAATTTGACAAAAAGGCCGCTATGGTTGTAATGATGACCATGGATGGGAAAATAACACCAAGCGTGGCCGCCAGTGCACCGGCAACACCTCGCAGCTTCATACCAATAAAGGTTGCCGTATTGACGGCTATGACACCAGGCGTGCACTGTCCAACGGCATAATAGTCGGCCAGTTCTTCATCCGTTGCCCAGTGATATTTGTTTACAACTTCTGCCTGCAAGATGGGCAGCATTGCGTAGCCACCGCCAAAGGTTACCGCACCCATGCGGGCAAACACGCTGAATAATTGCCAAAGTGAGGCCATAGGATCGACTCCTTTCATATTTTACAAGTGTAGCACATCGGCTTCCTAAATACTACCGCCTGATAAAAATGATTCTTTATCCTAGTAAAAAAGAAACAGGAAAAAACATTTGAAATGGTCTTTTCCTGCTATCTTTTGCATTTTTTATATTTTCTTTTATTTTCTTATAAATTATGACATATTTACATAAAAATCATTGCGTACTTTTTGGATAAATCGTATCTATACGCCTTTTCATTATGCGTCGCCATCGCTATTATTGAGTTCAATCATAAGAGCGTGATGAGAGAAACTCAGGCTGAAAGGAAAAGTAGGAAAAGGGCTCACCCCCTATTTAGAGCTGAACTTTCCCACTCCTTAGGAACGCGGCACAGCTTTCTATCAATGATCTGTTATCCCCCAACGAGCGAAGCAGGCTGCAAGCCTCTTTTTTCATAACCCAGACCGCTCTTTACGCATGATATTTCTTTTCAATATAGCGCAGGCGGAGCGTTAAAAACAGGGCCGAAAAGAAGATTCCTGATATCAGGCCCATCCAGTAGCCATCGGCTTCTTTATGGAATCCATAGTCCATCACGAGCCCAATGGGAAGGGCAAGGACCCAATAAGCGGCAAGGGACGAATAGAAAGTTGCTTTGACATCTTTATAACCGCGTAAAATGCCTTGAATAGGCGCCGCCGTACTATCACAGAGCTGGAACGCAATAGCAAAACCAAGAAAATGCTCAATAGGCGCCACAAGGCTCGGATCCTGAGTGTAGAGCCTAGCTATAAGTGTCCGCCCGACAAGCAGGAAAACAGCAAAGGAAAGCCCGACCATGACATTGCCGACGCGGCCTGTCCTGCCATACAGCCGAGCCGCAGCATAATCCTTGGCTCCAACAAAGGCCCCAATAATGATAGTAAGGGAGAGGGAAAAACTAAGAGGCACCATATAGAGCAGATTCGTAAAGCTCATGGCGGCTTGGTTTGCCGCAACCGTCACAGTCCCAAACCTTGATACAAAAAGACATTCCACGCCAAAGATGCTCGTTTCAAGGAAGATTGCAACACCCATGGGAATCCCCACGCGCAGATGCTCCCGCAGGTGACTGAAGGAAAAACCTGTACGATCAAAGACGCGGAAACTACGAAAGACGCCCAGATGCGTAACCAAAAAAGAAAAGGACAGAAAGAGCAGCCAGCAGGTAATGGCCGTTCCCACACCCGCTCCAGCGCCGCCCATACGGGGCAATCCCAGCTTTCCAAAGATAAAAAGGTAGTTCATGAAGCAGTTGACCGGCATGGTAAGAAGAAAAAGCCGCATGGTGAGCTGCGTATACCCCATGGTATCGACAAAAGAGCGCAGGATACTGGCTCCAAATAAGGGTACAATGCCCATGGCCACGTAGCTTAGATAGTTATGGCTTACAACCTCGACCGAGCTTTCAAGATTCATTAATGACAGGACCTTATCAAGCTGCAGAATACCCACGCTGATGATGCTCACGCTGAGGATCAAGGCAAGCATCAGCCCACTGAAGACCGCGCCGGAAATCTTTTCATAGGCTTTTGCACCGCGGTAGTTGGCGACAATCGGAGTCAAGGCCTGGAGGATGCCATTGAGTCCTGTGAAAATAGGCATCCAAATATTGGCTCCGATGGCAACCCCGGCGAGTTCGGCCGTGCCCGCGTGACCACTCATGATTG
Organism: Acidaminococcus intestini DSM 21505; assembly: GCF_000425045.1. Classification (GTDB taxonomy): domain Bacteria; phylum Bacillota; class Negativicutes; order Acidaminococcales; family Acidaminococcaceae; genus Acidaminococcus; species Acidaminococcus intestini. The sequence goes on from NZ_AULA01000001.1 coordinate 187,035, forward strand.
TATCGGCGAGGTTCATCCCCGTGATGGCAAGCTGGGTAATCAGGATTGGCACCATCACTTCCAGGATTTTTTTCATCCGTCTTCCAAAGGACGGGGGCACGTTTTCTTGCATCAGCATACACTCCTTACAAATAAACCAAGGGAGGAACCGGCGGCGGGTGGTCCCGCCACTTGGCTCCTCCCCAATTGATAACAGGCTGAGGAAGTATGTGCCTTAAAGGGAAGGCATATACTTAAGATGCCGCTCCACATAGTTGTACATCACATAATTTGCCAGGGCGTCCTTTTCCTCCCGATCCGGTGTTGGCTCGTCCAACGTGGAAACAAAGGATAAGTCGGCGGAATAGTAATAGGCTTTACCGCCAAAATAGCCCAAGGCATAGGGATGATCCGTAGGCTGCAGGAGATTTCTCCCCATGAATTCTTCCGGTACGGGGACGCCCATGAGCGCAAGGAGCGTCGGAGCCAGGTCTTCCTGGCTGCCATAATCCGTACTTTCGAGATTTTTCAACGGTTCCAGATTCTTACTCACAAAGATAAGAGGAATCGGCGCCACGCTCTTCTTGTCCTGCGGCTTTTGGACAAGGGTCTTATATTCCCCACCCGAATGGGGATTATGGTCGCTTGTAATCACAAAAAGGGTCCGATCATCCATGAGTCCTTCCTTTTCCGCTTCCTCAAAGAAATGCTTCACGGTCTGATCTACCCAATACATGCCGCACACGGTTACCGTGCCTTGGGTTCGCACGGACTCAGGCATGTTTTCGTAAGTAATCCCATAATAGGGATAAGGTTGGTGCATATCAAGGGTCTTCGTGACAACAAGGAATGACTGACCGCGGCTTTTCTTTAAAAAGCGCAGCATGTTGTCATACATGACATCGTTATGAAAACCCCAGCCACTTGCTCCAGAGTAGCCTTCTTTGGCAATATCTTCCTTAGCAAAATAGTGAGCCATACCAAACTGTTCTGGATACTCGCGGTACTCATTATTGTAGTAGCGGCTTGATGCACTGAAAAATGTCCCCGGAATCCCCGCTTTTTCAAGGGAACGAAACAGTGACGGCTGGTGGGTCCCCGGCAGGTCACCATCATAGATGAGCTGACTGCGGAATGTCGCATTAAGGCCCTGTGTCGTCGGAACTGCCGATGAGTAGTAGTGGTCAAGGTGCGGATACTTTTCGACAAGCAAGTCCAGATAAGGCGTCGTTTCCTTGGGAATCGCGGGATTATAGTAATGGAGATAATCCCGATGGACGGACTCAAAGATGATCATGACAATTCGGTCATAAGCAGGTTTATCTCGAACAATGACTGGTGTTTTAGGCAGGATGCCCAGACGTTTCAAGATGGTACGATCCTTATCGGTCAGTTCCCGTTTCTTATATTCACTGGGATCGTGAACAACCTTATCGGTCTTGAAAAAGGCTTTTTGGAAAAAGTTCACGTTCACAGGGTATGCCACAGCATCCCGTGTCGTTTTTCGGTTCTTTTCCAAATCCACTTCAAGATCAAGGCCCGGCACGAGGTCAAGGCCATGATAGACGCCTTCACGGCACAAAAGATAGGTCAGGTTAAGACCCAAGGCAAAAACAGCAACGCACAGGAGCGACCAAGGCAGGTTAGGCTTGCGTCGCTGGGGGCGATCGACACGGAAAAGGGCAGCAAGCACGATAAGAAGCAGGGCGCCAAGAACCAGCTTCCAAGAATCCGTCGTTGACAGGACGCCTATGGCCGCATAATAATTGAGGTTCTCAAAAAGAACACTCTCTACATGCATGCTCGTATTCCAGAAGTAGACTGCATCCCCCAACATAATGAAGGCTGTTACAAAATAAACAAGGAAATAAAATGCCTTCATTCCCCGATTGGGGTAATGGTGATAGACCATGGCCGTTACCAAAAGGACAACGATATTGTTAAAAAGACCGGCAAGAATTGAAAGGACCGTCATAAATCCCCAGTCAAGCTCAACATAGGTCACCATGAAGAGGGCGTCCAAAAGATACAGCACGCCAATGACCACGACGGGGAAATAGCGCCGGGCCCGATCCTTGATCCGGTGCTTCTTAAGATAAAGGAGTGAGCCCGTCCCAAGAAGCAGAAAATCCCGCAGAAAGTGATTCAAAGTTCGGTACCAGCATTCAGCCAGAGGAAAAGGCGAAATGGCTTTCAGATCATTCCAGCATAAAAAGTATTCCAGACCCAAAATAAGAAGGGCCGGAAGAATGAGCGCAAGCTTCTTTTTCACAATGCCTCCCTAGGAAATAAAATTAAGCGGAGTCGGTAGGAGGGAAATGGAAAGGGGCGACGTTGCTACGCTATCCCCATCCAATTCGGCCGCAAAGTTCTTCACGTTGCAGCGAATCTGGACCTCCTGGGCCTTACAGATTTCGACCGATTTATCCAAGGAGAGCATATCGGCCGCAATGAGCGCTGTGTAGCGCAGGAAGTCGACACAACGGTCCTTTTTAAATAAGATGACATATAGTGCAGGATTGGATAAGGAGCCCCCGTTAACAAGAGAGAAACGGCCTGCATAGTAACGGCTCTTTGTGACGATAACGGAACTGGCCGCCCGCCATACGCCATCACCGTCAATCATAACCTCAAACTTATACTTCCACGGATGCAGCAGCATTTCATTTCCCGCCACAAGGCCGCTCTGGCGCACATAGGCAAGGGTTGAAAGAAGCTTTTTTTCTTTGGGCGTGACCATATCGACGACGAGGGAATCAACGCCGATGCCGGCCACAGTCAGAAAAATCCGGTCATTGGCCTTTCCTAGCCAGACTGGAGCCGTAATGCCCTTTTCAACGCGCATGAGCCAACTTGTGGCATCGGTTTTCTGGGCCAGTTCCTTGGCAACAAGGTTCACCGTACCAGCAGGGTAGATACTCACATAGGGCATATAGTCCCGTTCAACGAGTACTTCTGAAATGGCGCGCAGTGTACCATCGCCGCCAGCAATGATGATCCAATCGACTTGTTCATCGCAGGCCTTACGTGCCACGATTTGAGCATCGTTGAAGGTGTTGATGCGGTAATAGGAAAAGGCAGCCGGTCCATACATCGCGATAAACTCGTCGGCAAGGCGCTCCACACTGCGGTGCATGGCAGCAAAGAAAGTCTGCTTACCCGCATTGTGGTTATGGACGAGATATACTTTTTTGAATGACTTGATATCAACTTTTTTTCGAAACATCATGAACCCACCCTTTTTAGTGAGACGGGAGCTGTGGGAGCCGCCGTCTTATGAATAGATCCATTTTTTTCTGGATAGATAGTTCCAAATGGTCACAAGTGCCGATGCAAGGATCTTACTCGGCATGACGCTGCCGCCTAGGGCACCGACGAAAAGGCGCATCAAAAGAAGGTTCAGCAAAAGACCCAGGGTCGATACAATAAGGACCAGGGAAAACTCCTTTTTTCTGCTGTAGCGGACGCCACTGTCAAAAACAAAGCAATTGGTCGCAATATAGTGGCAGACCGTGGAACAAAGATAAGCAAGGCCTGTTGACAAAAGATAATTGAGACCGAGGCGCACGGCAAATAAATACACCAAGGCCCATTCAAAAAGGGCCGCCGTCCCGCCAATCACAAGATAGCACAGGATTCGTACCCTTTCATTTTCTGATTTACTAAATGCCATCGCTTAGTGCCCCATGAGCTGATAAAGCAGCAGGAGAATGACGCCGGGAATTCCAAAGAATCCCGCCACCAAAGCGGAAACAGCACCAATTTCAAGATGCAGACCGACAATTCCCCCTACCAGATTGAACAGCCAAAGAAGGATCATGCCAACAACCCCGTTCCACAAAAGCTTGAGGGAAAGGGAAAAGATATTGACGACTATCAGAAGAATGACAAGGGCCGCAAGGCCAAACACCCAAACTTCCATAACTACGTACCGCCTTTCTTCACATCCTAAGGGACAATCAAAGTTCCCGACGGTTTTCCAGGGCCTTGTAAAGCGTCAATTCATCGGCATATTCAAGGTCCCCACCCATGGGGAGGCCGTGGGCAATGCGGCTGACCTTGATGCCCAAGGGACGGATGAGACTCGCCAGATAGGCTGCTGTTGCCTCCCCCTCCACATCGGAATTGGTTGCAAGGATCACTTCGTGTACCGAACCGTCCTGCAAACGGCGCATGAGTTCGCGGATCTTCAGCTGGTCAGGGCCCACGCCATCAAGGGGAGACAGAACGCCATGAAGGACGTGGTACACCCCTTCAAAACCCTTTGTCCGTTCCATAGCCGCTACATCCTGCGGTTCTTCAACGACACAGATGAGCCCATGGTCCCGCTTTTCATCCTCACAAATTTCGCACCGTGTACCTTCACAAAGATTAAAACAGGACGTACAGAGATGGACCTGATCCTTGACAGCAACCAGCGCCGCTGCCAGAGCTTCCACATCGCTTCGTTTCATATCAAGGACGTGGTAGGAAAGACGCAGCGCCGATTTGGAGCCAATCCCCGGCAATTTGCGCAGCTGCTCATGAAGCCGGGCCAGAGGTTTGATCATGCGCATAGTGTTCTCAGTACATCCCCGGCAGCTTCATGCCGCCCGTTACTTTGCCCATTTCCTTTTCTGTCATTTCATCAACCTTCTTCATTGCTTCGTTGACAGCTGTTACGATGAGATCTTGGAGCATTTCTACATCATCTGGATCGACAGCTTCAGGCGAAATGGCAAGGCTTACGACATTCTTGCTGCCATTTACAACAACCTTGACTGCCTCCCCGCCTGCCGTGGCTTCCACGGTGCGTTCCTTGAGTTCATCCTGGAGTTTCAGCATCTCACTTTGCATCTTCTGGACTTTTTTCAGCATGCCCTGCATACCATTCATTCCCATTCCGCCTTTAAACATTGTTCATTCCTCCTATTGATTCGAATCATCTTTTACAAGGCTTCCGCCAAAGACCATCATGGCCCGTTTGACGGTTTCAGGAAGTTCGTCGTCTTCTTTGGGAAGGGGCGCTTCCTTGGGCGGCGCAGGCGGCGCCGCCTTATGCTGGGGGCGGGAAGCCACGCGAGGCGCAGTTTTCCTTGCCGCTTCCATTTGTTTTTCGCTGGCCTGTTCGACCGCAAATTCGAAATTCTGCCCTGTCCCCGCCTTTAAGATGGCAAGGACCTCGTCCCTTAGATCATTGCGTTCAAGGCGGTCCTTGGCCAATTGCGTTGCCGTCCCCACCGTGAGCCTTTTGCCATCAAAGTCAAGGGGAGTTGCCTCCCGCGCATAGGCAAAAAAGCCCATCTTATGACGCTGTTTGAGACCCTGCAGAACGCCATTCCAGAGTCGCTGGGCCCCTGCTAGATCAGAAGGCTGACGGGGAGCGTCCGTTTTTTCTTCAAAGGGCGGAGTAAAAGAGGCACCCTCGGCTTCCATTTTCTGGCCCGCTCGCTGCGGTACAGCGGATGCCTGCTTTTCAAAAGAAGCTTCTTGCCGTTTTTCCAAAGGAATGGCAGCAGGCCCTTCTGCAGAGGGAAAAGAAGCTTCTTTCTGAGTTACAGAAGGCATGTCCGGTGCCGTTGCCATCGGGGAAGCATAAGCCGCTTCCTGCGTCTTGCTCCTTTTTTCCCTTGGCGGCTCAAATGCGGGTGATACGGCTGGAGCACCGCCTGCCATGAGGTGGGTGACTTTCCCTTCAAGTGTCTCAATGCGGGACATAAGTGCCGCAGGACTCTCCCCTTCGCCGCGGCAGAGATCATAAAGACAAATCTCTGCGACAATCTTTGACCGCAGGGAACGCTTCACATCAAGGGAGGCCTCATGGATACGCGCTGTTGCAGCAAGAATGCGGCTGCGCGTAAAAAGCGGTTCCACAGTTTTGAGATTTTCCGCTGTATCGGTCAAGTAAATCTCCTGATACGCCGGATCAGCCTGATAAAGGAGCAGGGCTCGCATATATTCGAGGAGCTCTGTCAGGACCTGGGTGACATCTTTTCCATCGTCCATGAGCTGATTGAGGAGATCCAAGGCAGCAGGCAGATCGCGGCGGCCAATTTTCTCTACCAAGGCCCGCATCGTATCGCGCCCGGCAATACCAAGGACCTGCCGCACCGTTTCAGCTGTCACAGGATTAGCCATGATACTGCATTGATCCAGAAGACCAACGGCATCGCGCATTCCCCCATCGGCCTGAATGGCCATAAGACGCAGGGCATCCGGTTCCGCATTGATATTGCTGCCTTCTGCTACTTTTTGCAGGTGGGCAGCAATATCGTCGACCGTAACGCGGCGAAAATCAAAACGCTGACACCGGGAATGGATGGTCGTCGGGATCTTCTGCGGCTCCGTTGTCGCAAGGATAAATACGACATGCTCTGGAGGTTCTTCAAGAGTCTTTAACAGGGCATTGAATGCGTCTGCCGTGATCATATGCACTTCGTCGATAATATAGACCTTGTAACGGCTGGAAACAGGTGCAAAATGGACCTGTTCCCGAAGCTTCCGGATCTCATCAATTCCGCGGTTGCTGGCCGCATCGATTTCAATGACATCGGCACTGGTACCTTCCGTAATTTCCCGACAATGATCGCAAGTATTGCAAGGATGGGGCGTTGGCCCCTTCTCACAGTTCAGGGCCTTAGCAAGGATCCGCGCCGTACTCGTCTTACCCGTACCGCGAGGGCCTGTAAACAGGTAAGCATGGGAAATGCGCCCCGACTCAAGTGCGTTCGTGAGCGCTTTCCTGATGTGTTCCTGCCCCACGAGGCCATCAAAATCCTGGGGTCTCCAAGTACGATATAATGCGACGTAAGACATGGAATCCATCCTTTCTCTCTGTTGTACCATGGTATTATACCTTGTTTCCACAAAAAAATTCAACTTATTTCTTGACAACGGCATGAATATCCTTTATACTAAAACACACAGTCATTTTTAAAGACTGCATACAATTGAAAAGCTTTGCCTAAGCATTTCAACCTGGAGAGTTGTCCGAGTGGTTGAAGGAGCACGCCTGGAAAGCGTGTATACGGGATAACCGTATCGAGGGTTCGAATCCCTCACTCTCCGCCATTTAAGAATCCGCCGCAGCATGCGGCTTTTCTTTTAAGTACGCTTTTATTTTTTGGATGGACCATAGGGATAGGTCCTGCGCAATGAAGTCCTGTGAACCTTGTCAGGTCCGGAAGGAAGCAGCAATAAGCAGACCGCTTCGTGTGCCGCAGGAGTGCCTGTTCCTGTGGCCCATCGAGAAAATAAGGACGGGAAAGTCCCGCTGGGAAACGAAAAGTCTCCCAGCGGGACTTTTTTGCCGTGGAGGGAAAATGGCGGTCAGGCAATCCATTCAGGAAGAGTCCAGAATGCTGTCTCGAGACGCCGGCTCTGGCTGCCAAGCAAAAGACGTAAAGGTGCCTGCAATGCTGTGATGCCATGGTGCGAAAAGACCGCAGGGGAAAAGACCTTAAGGCCTTCGTGTTGTAACCCACAATTTTTAAACTCACAACTGAACTATCCTGTCCCCTAACGTGAGGCGGTCCATCGTACGCTACAACGTGAGCCCCTTGCCTCAGGTCGACCTTTTCTAAAGCAAGTGGCTCAGGTCCTGCATCAAATAAGCCCGATTTTTGAGCCGGCCTCAATATCTTGCAATGACCTTCCCCGGATTGAGTACATCCAAAGGATCCAAGGCCTTCTTGATGGCTGTCATCATGAACATCTGCCCAGGGTCCGTCAAACGCTCGAGCTGTCCTACTTTCTTTGCCCCAATTCCATGTTCACCGGAAAGAAGGCCGTCATGGGCATAGACATAGGCATAGGCCTTTTCATGGAAGGATGAAAGGGTTTCCTCCCAAGCTTCATCGCTGAGCTCCCCTTTAAGGATATTAAAGTGCAGGTTCCCATCTCCCGCATGAGCTAAGGTAAAGACGCGGAAAGGATAGGTTGCGGCAAGTTCCGACAGATCCATGATGGCATCTGAAATCTTATCCAACGGAAAGACAAAATCGTCACTGGTACTGACGCGGCTTAGGATTCTCGTCGCTTCAAGACAATTTTTGCGGATTGTCCACACCCGGTCATCAGCAAGGGACACTTCCACGGCACCATGCGCCTGAGCCAGCTCATCGACCTTTATGAGCTTTTTATCCATCTCATCTTCATCAAAGGTTTCGAGGGTCAAAATAACGTAGCAGCCGTCGTCATAATGACTGAGTCGAATCTTTGAATAGTCGCTGGAAGCCTGCACAAAACCATGATCCATGAATTCAACACTCGTCGGGTCAAGCCCAGCTTTTAAAAGAATGGGAACAAGGCTCGTGGCCTTCCGTGGATCTGTGAAGACAAGAAGGACGTCCGACCGGTAGGGGGCAATGGGCAGCAGTTTCAGCGTTGCTTTTGTAATGACGCCAAGGGTCCCTTCGCTCCCAAGAACGAGCTGATCAAGACAGAAACCAGTTGTATTTTTCTTCGTTCGGGCCCCCAGGTGTGCAATCTCGCCCGTGGGCAGGACCACTTCGATGGCATGGACCTGACTGCGCGTCGTGCCGTAGCGAACGGCCTTATCGCCACCGGCGTTTGTCGCAAGGTTGCCGCCAATGAGGCAGCTGTCGGCGCTGCACGGGTCACCGGCATAAAAGAGACCTTCCTTCTTGGCCGCTTCCTGCACATCGAGGGTCCTAGCCCCAGCTTCGACAACCATATACATACCATCCGGGTTTACTTCCAAGATGCGGTTCATGCGCTCCATGAGCATGACAATGCCACCGCAGACAGCAATGGCTCCGTCGGAGACGCTGGTCCCGCCGGAGCGGGGTGTTACGGAAAAATGGCGCTTATTGGCAAGTTTCATGATGGCCGCCACTTCTTCCGTACTTCCTGGCGCTGCAACAGCTTCCGGCACATGGAAGAACCGGGAATCTGTCTCTTGATCCGTTTGATACGTTTCGAGGGTCTCCGGCGTCGTGAGGACATATTTTTCGCCTACAATGGCTTTTAGTTCTTCAATTGTACTTTCTGTTAATTTTTCATAGTGCTCCATACTGCTTTCCTACCTTCCTGATGCAAAAAAGGGCCCGCCTTTCTGCAGAAAAAGAAGCGGAACCCGTGTGTGAACCTAGTGGGCTTACGCCCTTTTTCCTAAAAACGATTGTTTTCGTAATGCTTGATGGTATACGTGTAGGTGTACTTTCTGGGAACGCGCGTTGACAAAAGACACATGAGCTCATAGGGTATGGTTCCCACCCACTTAGCCAATTGGTCAAGGGAAACACCGCCCGGTCCAAAGATAACCGCTTCATCCCCCTTATGGACACCCGGCACATTCGTCACGTCAACCATAAACTGGTCCATACAGATGCGACCCACAACAGGAGCCTTATAACCACGGATCGTAATATAGCCACGGTTTGACAGGGCGCGGGAATAGCCATCAGCATAGCCCAAGGGAATCGTAGCTACCTTCATGGGTGCTTTCGTCTCGTAGGTACAGCCATAACCGATCTTCTCACCGGCTGGAACATCCTTCACAAAGACGACTTCTGCCTTGAGGCTGAGGGCCGGTTTTAGGTCAAGACAGCGTTCTACGTCGTCCGATGGCCACAGTCCATAAAGGGTGATGCCCTGACGGACCATGTCACATTCTGTATGCTTCATCTCCGTGATACCAGCGCTGTTATCGATGTGGACCAAGGGAATCTGGATGCCTCGGTCCTTGATAGCGCGGTCAGCTTCCATGAATTTTCGATATTGGCTTTCAGCAAAACTTTTATCCATTTCATCGGCGCTGGCAAAATGGGAAAACATCCCTTCAAGCTCCACATGGGGCAGCTTGCTGATGGCCTCAGCAAGATCGGCCGCTTCTTCAGGACGGCAGCCGATCCGGTTCATCCCCGTATCGACAGCCAGGTGGACCTTGGCCACCTTGTTTTCCTGCAGGGCTGCTGCCGAAAGCTCCTGGGCCACGGCAAGATCATAGACCGTTTGGGTGATGTTATAGTCCACAAGGGCCTTTTCATGTTCTTCCGTCATGGTCCCCAAAATGAGGATAGGCGCCATGATACCAGCTTCGCGAAGCTCCAGGGCTTCCTGTGTCATGGACACCGCCAGATAATTGACGCCTGCCGCCAGGGCTGCCGTTGCAACGGGCACGGCTCCGTGGCCATAGGCATCAGCTTTGACAACCGCGCAGATTTTTGTCCCCGGTTTGAGGACTTTGCGCGTGACCTGTACGTTATGGGCAATGGCCGACAGATCGACTTCGGCCCAAACATTCCTCGCTCTCATAAAACGCCACCGTTTCCTTAAAATTTACGGGAATTGTTCCCCGGCCCTTTTTTAGAAAAGGGCTATACGCCTTTATCATACTCTTTCCCTTTTTGTTTGGCAACGAAAATTCCAAGGGGGCCTTGCTTCTTTCAGGTCTATTCAAGATGACTTTGTAACAGATTGTACAAGATATCCTTTTCCTACGGAATTTCTCCCCTTGCTCCTTGACGGACCTTTCCATGCATGCTAAAATTTTTTCAATTTCATAGTAAAATGCGATGAAAGGAAGAGTACTTTTTATTGTCTGGTTCCAGAGAACTCCCGCACCGGTGAAAGGGAGTGCAGATGAGAAAAGGAAGATGGTCCTGGAGCTGATTGGCTGAAATCACAGTAGGCCGTACGGGTGTGCCCGTTATTGCACTGGGGAATCCGGCTTTGGCCGCGTTTCCAAGAGACCTTGCCCAAGGGCAAGGTAAAGCTGGGTGGTACCACGATGCTTTCGTCCCTGCAGGGAGGAAGGCTTTTTTTATTGCAGGAAAGGAGTTTTTGTCATGCCCATTAAAATTGACGGCGGCCTGTCCGCTGTAAACCGTCTCCGTGAAGAAGGAATCGTCACCATTGGAAAAGACCGTGCCATGACGCAGGATATCCGGCCCTTGAAGATCCTGATTCTTAACCTCATGCCCCTTAAAAAGCCGACGGAACTGCAGCTCCTGCGCCTATTGGGCAACTCCCCTATCCAAATCGAGATTGATTTCTGCCGCCCTGTGTCCCGCGTCAGTACGCACACGGATAATTCCTATTTAGACCGAGTCTATCTTGAATGGAATGACATCAAGGACCGCTATTATGATGGCTTCATCATCACCGGCGCACCAGTCGAAAAGATTGACTTTGAAGATGTTGAATACTGGCCTGAACTTGTCCAGTACTTTGAGTGGGCCCGGAGCCATGTCTTTTCTGTTCTCCACTATTGTTGGGGCGCCCAAGCTGGGTTATACTATTACTACAATATACCAAAGATCATGCTCCCCAAAAAGCTCTACGGCATCTATCCCTATGGACTTACGACAAACTTCCATCCGCTCCTGCGCGGCTTTGATGACCGCTACTTCATTCCCCAATCGCGTTATACCCGTGTCGATGACAATAAGATCGACGCTGACCCGCGCCTTGAAGTGTTGAGCCGCAGCGCCGAAAACGGCATCAACATCTGCAGTACGAGCGACATGCGCCATATCTTTGTCATGGGCCATTTTGAATATGACCGAAATTCCCTGCAGGATGAATTCATCCGTGACAAAAACAAGGGCCTTGACCCGGAGCAGCCGAAATTTTACTATCCCGACAATGACAGCAGTGAGCAGCCCTGCTTCAAGTGGTGCAGCTATGCTCACCTGTTTTACACCAATTGGGTCAATATGGTCTATCAGGAAACGCCCTATGACCTGCTGCAGCTGACCCGGAAAGAATAGGAATCCTACCATGGAGCTTGCAACAGACGAAGAAAAGATGTATATGGAAGAAGCCCTGAAGGAAGCAGCCTTGGCCGCTCTTGAAGGGGAAATTCCCGTAGGGGCCATTCTCGTCCAGGATGGACGCGTCATTGCCCGGAACCATAACCGACGGGAAAGAGCGCATGATGCCACGGCCCATGCAGAAATCCTTGTCATCCGGGAAGCCTGTGAAAAGCTCCGGCGCTGGCGCCTAGCTGACTCCACCCTTTATGTGACCATGGAACCCTGCCCCATGTGCGCCGGTGCCATCTATAATGCCCGGATCGGACGCGTTGTCTTTGGGGCGAGCGACAGCGTAGCCGGAGCCTGTGGGAGCCTCTTCCAGATTCCCCTCCACCCCAGTCTCCATGCAAATACCATCATCAAAGCCGGTATCGAAGCAGAGCGCTGTAAAAAAATTTTGCAGGAATTTTTTACACGGCGCCGTTAATATGATATAATAGCCTAGTCTGCGGATGGGTGTCCGAGTGGTCGAAGGTGCTTGACTCGAAATCAAGTATACCGCAAGGTATCGTGGGTTCGAATCCCACCCCATCCGCCATTATTATAAGTCACATCAACCCCCACCATGGGTCACGCCATGGTGGGGGTTTCTTATTTGGTAAAAAAGTCCAGAAGCCTGCCTCCTGCTGATTCAAAATACCGTCCATGCCAGTTGTCCCTATTCCTCCTGATTTTTGTCACGCTCTTTAAAAACAGTAAATAAGGCTTTTGCACTGGCTGAAATATAGGCATCCTTACGAAGTACAAGTTCAAGCGTGGAAACAAGGCCCTTTTCCGCAATCACCCGACGCGTCAGATGGGGATAGCCGCGAAGGGCCTCCAAGGGTGTCACGCTGATTCCCAGTCCATAATCAGCCATCATAAGGCAAGTACGAAGGTCGTCTGCAACACCAACAATTTGCGGCTGCCTTCCAGCGTGAGAAAAAAGATCACGGATCCTTGCTTCCCAGCGTTTATAAAGGATCAGAGGACACGCTGCAAGGTCTTTCATGATGAGCTTCCTATGCGAAGGAATCTCACTGAAAAACGCTCGTTTGCCGGAAGCCATCATCGGATCCTGGCGAAGGGGAAGACGCTCAACATGCTTAAAAGTTTCCGGAGTCCGAACAAAAGCAGCTTCCAGCTCATTTCGAGCCAGTTTTTCTTCCAGTTCAAGCGTGTTGCCTTCTACGATTCGCAGCCGGACAAGGGGATATTGCCTGTGAAAAGCATCAAGCCCTTCATAGACTTCCTTCACGTGGGCGGAAGAGATACAACCAAGATGCACGGTCCCAGTTCCGCCTCGGCCCATATCGCGGATTTCTTCCAAGGCTTGCCGTTCTATATCTGTCATTTCCAGTGCATACTGGTAGAACCGGCGTCCGGCCGGTGTCAGCGTGATCTGGCGCGCACCGCGTATAAACAACTCCGTTCCTACCTCTTCTTCCAGCAGCTTGATTTGGGTAGACAGGGGTGGCTGAGAAAGATTCAGTTTCCTGGCTGCTGCTGAAATCGTACCTTCTTCAACGACAGCGATGTAATAGCGCAGTTGATATATATTCATATCATATACCTCATTATAAGACAAATATTATTCATATAGTTAATTCTATGATACGCTATGGTGCAGAAAAAGAAAACCGCCAAAATCCCGTAAACGGTACCTAGATGCGCCTAAGGGGACGAAAGCAGCCTAAAGGAGGAAGCTAAAATGGATGGAATGAAAAAGTGTTGGAAGCTTTTCTGGGTATTTGCTCAAATCGGGATCACCACATTCGGCGGCGGTTATGCCATGCTGTCGATTCTGCAGCGGGAAGTGGTGGAAAAGCGCCACTGGGCAACGGAAGAGGAACTCATGGATGACTATGCCATTGGGCAGTGTACGCCCGGCGTCATTGCCATCAATACGGCTACCTTTATTGGCTACAAGCTGTACGGAATCACAGGCGGCATCATTGCTACACTGGGAGTTATCTTTCCTTCCCTTTTGATTATTACGTCCATTGCCGCCTTTCTTTTGAATTTTGCTGACCTTGCTATTGTAAAACATGCCTTTGACGGGATCCGCGCCTGCGTCACCGTCCTGATTTTTGATGCGGTCATCAAATTAGGGAAAAAAGCCCTCATTGACAAGACCAGCTGGCTGTTATTTTTCATCGTCCTTGTCTTATCTCTCTTGACAAGCATCCCAACTGTCATGCTGATTGTTCTTTCCGGCATAGCAGGCTGTCTCTTTTCCTCAAAGTCTGCCTCTATTAAGACAATGAGCAAGGAAGAAGATCCACAAGACCACGCTGAAAACTACGCAAAGGAGGACGAATCATGGAAACACTGATTCTTTACGGCCAACTATTTTGGCAATTTTTCAAAACCGGGTTATTTGCCGTTGGCGGCGGGCTCGCGACACTGCCTTTTCTTCAGGAGATGAGCCGTCTGACCCATTGGTTTACTACGACCGACATTGCCGATATGGTTGCCGTCTCTGAATCGACGCCGGGGCCCCTGGGCGTCAACATGGCGACCTATGTCGGCTTCAAAACGGCGGGATTTGCAGGCGGTGCCATCGCCACCTTAGGACTCATTGCCCCGTCCATCATCATCATCCTCATCATTGCACGGATGCTCCGTAGATTTCAATCCTCAGCCATCGTCAGCCAGATCTTTTCCGGCCTCCGCCCTGCGTCAGCGGCCCTCATCATGGCTGCAGGCCTGAGTGTCGCACAGATTGCCCTCTTCCAGGTAAATACCTGGAAAGTTACGGGAAACCTGGCCGACCTCTTTAAAGTTAAAATGATGATACTGACAGCCTTCATCTGGTTTTGCTATCGCAAGTGGCAGCTCCATCCCATCATCTACATTGCCTTTTCTGCTGCCGTCGGCATCCTTTTGGAACACTAAAAAATGGCCCCGAACCTAGCGGATTCGAGGCCATTTTGCACTTTTAGGAAGATCATCTGTTCGGAGCTAAATAAAGCCCTGCAACTAGCTTCCAGCTAGAGACGCGCCTTAAGGAAATGCCGAACTTTAAGAAGCGCCTCGTTTCAAAGGCCGCCTTACGTCCGATCAAGGATCCTGCCATCGGTCGAAATCGTTACGACAGACCAAGGAATCATCTTGCCGCTATCCTGAAGGGCTTTGACGGCAGCATGTTCCAGACCGCCGCAGCAAGGGACTTCCATGCGGACCACGGTCACGCTCTTGATATCATTTGAAGCAAAAATCGCACCTAATTTTTCCGAATAGTCGACGGCATCAAGTTTCGGGCAGCCCACGATGGTAATATGACCTTTGATGAATTCTTCGTGGAAATTTGCATACGCATAAGCTGAACAGTCAGCCGCAATGAGGAGCTTTGCTCCGTCAAAGAACGGAGCCTGGATAGGAACGAGTTTGATCTGCACAGGCCACTGGCGCAGCTGGCTTACAGGAGCTTCTGCCGGTGCAGCAGGCGCAGCTGCTTTTCCCGCCTGATCCATTATCTTCATACGGGACCCAGGGCAGCCGCCTTTGGGCGCCATCATCTTCACGCGAGAACCGGGGCAGATCCCCTGGGGCGGAACCGGTTTTCCTTCAGCCCGCATCTTTGCTTCAACAGCTTCCCGGTCATAAGGCAGAGCTTCCCGTTCTTCAAAAGTAATGGCATCGGTCGGGCAGTGCGGCAGACAGTCGCCAAGGCCATCACAATAATCATCGCGCAAGAGCTTGGCTTTGCCATTGACCATGCCGATGGCACCTTCGTGGCAGGCTTTAGCGCAAAGGCCGCAGCCGTTGCATTTATTTTCGTCGATTTTGATGATTCTCCGTTTCATGAGTGTTTCCTCCCCTGTATGTAAAAGATTCATGGTTTCACTTGCTTTTTCGATGGTGTCATTATACGATAGGGGTACAATTAATTACGTTGTTTCAACAACAAAAGGGGAGAAACCATGGATTTTGCATTTTTAGCGAAAACACCCTTTTTCCGTACCTTACGTACGGAGGAAATCAAGTCGGCCCTCACCTGTTTGGGCGCAGTGACCCGCCATTTTGAAAAAGGCAGCTACATTCACCGTGCCGGTGACAAGGTCCACACAGTCAGTCTTATCCTCAAAGGCTGCGTCAACATCGCCTACGATGACATCTGGGGAAACCGGACCATCTTGGGACAGGCCCACAGCGGGGAAATCTTTGCCGAAGCCTATGCCTGCATGGATGACGAGCCGCTCCTTATCAGCGTGGAAGTAGCAGAAGATACGGAAGTCCTTATGATGGATATGCACAAGATACTGACCATCTGTCCCTCAAACTGCAGTCATCATCATAAGCTTGTAGAAAACCTCCTGACCATCTTGGCCCGCAAAAACTTGGGCCTATCCCGGCGTATGGTCTATACAGCATCAAAATCGATCCGCGGCCGTGTCCTGTCCTATCTGTCCTTTCTCGCTGACAAACAAGGAAAAAAGCAGGTTTCCATCCCCTTTGACCGTCAGGAAATGGCGGATTACCTCGGCGTCGACCGTTCTGCTCTCTCAGCGGAACTGAGCCGCATGCAAAAAGACGGACTTATTGCCTACAAAAAGAACCATTTCACCCTTTTCACCGATGAACTTTGAAGTAAAAAGCCGTTACGAACACAGGATTCGTAACGGCCTTTTTTATTTTTTAATCGGTTCTACACTGACAACCACAATTTCCGGCGGTACGCCAAGACGCATGGGAATAACGGACAGGCCATGGCCTGTCGATACAGTCGCCAGCATATTCCCAAAGGCCTGAGTGCCATGGTCCAGCGCAAAAAGTCGCTGTGTAATGAGGTTTAAAGGAATGAATTGTCCTCCATGAGTATGGCCGGCAAAATAAAGGTCATACTCCTTTTGTGATGCTTCCAAAACATGGTATGGTTCATGTTCCGCAAAGATATGGAGGTCACTGCCTTGGGCTGCAGGCGCCTCATAGCCCTTTTTTCCAAAGCGCTCATCATCAAGGCCTGTGATCCAAACGGAACTGCTCACAGGAATGGACTCATTCACAATGAACCGAATGCCCATTCGTTCCAGATAAGTCCGTTCCTGCTCTCCCGTACCTGCCATGAGATCATGATTGCCCATGACGGAATATAGGCCCATAGGAGCGCGGAGGCTGCGCAAGGCATCCATACTGCCCTCGCGCATGACAAAGGAAAGACTGCGGTCCACAAGGTCACCGCCAAAAATCACAAGATCGGGGTCTTCCGCATTAATGCGGCTCACGAGCTTTTGCCCATACCGGCGGCCCCAAAGAGTTCCAAAATGCAGGTCCGAAGCAAAGACGATACGCATGGACCGCGTCAAAGGTTTATACGTGCGAAGGGTGATCCGCCGCACATGGGGATGAAGGGCCTGGTAAACGCCAAGACCGGTCCCCAAAAAAGCGATGAAAAAAATTGTGATGGCCGCATTGGGTGCAAGGTTCGGAGACTGGGAAAACCGGCCAAGGAGCCAACAAACACCATAAAAGATAGATAAGAGCACAGAATAAAAGATAAAACCCATCCACACTCCGCCACTCCAACTAAAATAACGAATCAGCGTAACAGGAAGCGATTCCGTAAAAATATTACCAATGGCAAAAATCAAGGGCATGAGTAAAAAGGGCAGGAGCGTCCAAGCAGAGTGAAGCAGGGAAAATCCCGTTCGGTACATCCCCCAGGAAAAGGTCGATCCTACAAGACCCAAAGCCGTCACAATAAGAAAAAACATATTGATACTCACTTCCATCACCCCTTACAAAGGAGCCGCGGTCATCCTTAAAGCAGCATCTTGCCCAACCAAAAAGCGGCACCGGCAGCAAACATACCAAGCATGTTCTGCAGGAAAATATAAAGGAATCCCGTAATATGCTCCCCATGCAGGAAAAAATGCATTCCTTCTTTGATAAATGAAGAAAAGGCTGTAAAACCTCCAATGAATCCCCAATAAAAGAGGTTGATCCAACGAGGATGCGGCAGTTTAACGTATAATACAGCCACAAAAAAGCCAACCAAAATGCAGCCAAGCGTATTGACAGCAATCATGTGCCAGGGAAAATCCGTCCCCCCCACACCCTTGAGGCTTCCGGCAACAAGATAACGCCCCACGGAGCCCAAGGCGCCTCCAAGCGCCACATAAAGCAGCATGTGCAAATCTTCTGTAATTGTCATGATTCCCCCCTCAATTCAATAAAGCAACATTCCCAGTCCCGAGCAAACACCCGCTACAAGAATAATCATTTTTTTATTTTCTTACGCTATTTTTGTATACTTTTTACCGTTGAAAAAAGGCGCTTGCTAAAGAATGAAATGTACCCTCTTTACTGGACACCCAGTAAGGAGGGTACATTTTGCGTTATACGACTGAATTTAAGCTGATGTGTGTAGAACTTTATCGTCAAGGTAAGTGGGTAAAAACACCTAAAGGAATTAAAACAGCAAATTTTCGTAACAAGATTCGTACTTGGAATCGTATCGAACAGGCTGGCGGACCGGAAGCATTGTGTCACAAAGCACATTACAAGGCATGGTCCCCAGAGGAGAAACTTGAATTGGTTTCACAAGTAAATGCCGGACAGTCAATGATGGCTGTCGCCTGTCAATATGGTATGAGCTATAGTCTTTTGTACCAATGGGTTCGTAAATACA
>NZ_AULA01000002.1 GCF_000425045.1 Acidaminococcus intestini DSM 21505
TCCTTTGCCAACGGTAATCCTTGATTCTATCAGTCTTCGCATGACAATTAGGGCATTGGACAACAGCTCGATTCAGTTCCATAATAAATTCAATTTGTTGCTCACTGTGGATGCATTTTTTTATTACGTTACCTTTGACATTCAAGGAATTTGCTATATAATCAAATGTGGACATAGGCCATCTTCCTTTCATTTAGGTTTGGCGATTTAATTGTAAGAGTGGATGCCGTCTATGTCCACTTTTTTATGCAAAAATGGGGTGAGGAAAGAATATTTCCTCACCCCAACATTTATTATAGAACCTAAACTTTTACCGCAAAGGCGCACCTGTTCGGGCAAAAGGAAAAGAGCCATGAAGCATCTTGCTTCACAGCTCTTCCTCGGTTTCAGTAATTATTTTTTGTCGTCCATCTTGCTCAGCATGCCTTGGATTTCCTGCATAAAACTATTTACATCAGCAAATTGACGATAGACAGAAGCAAAGCGGACATAGGCAATCTGGTCAATCTTTTCCAGTGCCTTCATGACGGTTTCGCCAATGAGGGTCGATTTGACCTCACTTTCGCCCAAAGCCCTCAGGTCCCGTTCAATACCAGACGCGATGGACTGGATCTGTTCATAGGAGAAAGGTCTTTTTTCGAAAGCTTTCAGCAAGCCGTTGGTCAATTTTTGGCTGTCAAACAGTTCCCGGCGGCCATCTTTTTTGATGACCAGGAGCGGCGTTTCCTCGTATTTTTCGTAAGTCGTGAAACGGCGCCCACATTCCGGGCACTCCCGACGGCGTCTGATTGAAGTCCCGTTATCAACGGAACGGGAGTCAATGACACGGCTGTCAGCATAGGAACAGAATGGACATTTCATAAGCGTTACCTCAAAAGGATTCCTTATTTATTGCGGATCCAGGGCGGAATCTCCGAGCTCGGAGCGCCGAAGGAGCCAACCTTGCCAGCAGCTTCTTTTTCAGCAGCCTTGGTAAAACGGCTCTGCGGGGTTTCCGGTTTGGTGAAAGGAGCCGGTTTCGGAGCCTTGATGGAACCGCCATTGGTGTCATCAATCCCCGTGGCGATGACAGTGACACGGATGGTGTCACCCATGTTTTCGTCGATGGAAGCTCCAAAGATGATGGTGGCATCCGGATCAACGGCATCGGTGATGATTTTGCTGGCTTCGTTGACATCGATCAAGGACAGGTTCGGGCCGCCCGTGATGTTAAGGAGCACCCCTTTGGCACCGGAAATGGTACTGTCAAGCAGCGGGCTCTTGATGGCCGCTTCTGCAGCAGCGGCAGCGCCTTCTTCCCCATTGGAAGAGCCAATACCCATCATAGCAGAACCAGCATTGGACATAATGGTCTTCACATCATTGAAGTCAACGTTGATCAGACCAGGCACGCTGATGAGGTCACTAATGCCCTGGACACCCTGACGCAGGACGTCATCGGCAATCTTGAATGCATCAACCATGCTCGTACGGCGGTCCACAACTTGGAGAAGACGGTCGTTCGGGATGGTAATGAGGGCGTCAACCTTGCTCTTGAGGTTGGCAATGCCCTGTTCGGCAACATTATAGCGGCGGCGGCCTTCGAAAGTGAACGGTTTGGTGACAACACCAACAGTCAGGGCGCCAGCCTGTTTTGCGCATTCAGCCACGATGTGGGCAGCCCCCGTGCCAGTACCACCGCCCATGCCGGCCGTAACAAAGACCATATCCGAACCTTTGAGGAGATCTGCCAGCTGGTCCTTATTTTCTTGGGCCGCTTTCTCACCGACTTCCGGATCGGCACCTGCGCCGAGTCCTCTCGTTACTTCTTCACCAATCTGGATCTTGGTGGGGGCCTTGCTGGTCATCAGTGCCTGTGCATCGCAGTTTACAGCCACGAATTCAACACCTTGCAGACCCGTATCGATCATGCGGTTTACGGCGTTGTTTCCGCCACCACCGACACCGATAACTTTGATTTTTTCCAGCGGCTGTTGCCCAGCCTGTTGCTTTTCCGCTTCAAACATCTCCATGGTCCTCCTCACATCGATTATCTGAATAGATTTAGATTGTAATCTTAAAAATATCCTGTACTATAGTATACCATTTGGCGCGCTTTATTTCACGCACTTTTACAAGAAAATTCAAGAAACCTTTCGCTTTTTGAGTTCTTTATTGGGAACCCCGATCTGAACTCCTACTTTTTCATGAATAGCCGGCGGATAATGGCAATGTTATTGAAGATCCGGAGGCCAAAGGCTAAAACGGCTACATAATAAAGGTCAATGCCTAATCTCATGCCAAAATAGCAGAGAAAAACAGCGAAAAGACCGTTTGCAAAAAAGCCACTAATGAAGACACTGCTGTCATAGGTTCCTTCTTTTACGGCACGAAGTCCGCCAAAACCAGCGTCAAGGGACGCCATAAAGGCAACGGCAACAAGCTTGCTGTAGACCTGGGGAAAGACCGGCAGGTAAGCACCCAGTGCAATACCTAGAGCTAGACCAAAGATGGCATAGACCATATCACTTCTCCTCCTTTGGTTTGGCAAACTCATAATGGCGGGTCCCTTCAAAGGCGGGAACCGTCACTTGGTCCTTTTTGATCACATCGACCGTAATCCCCCAGAACTTCAGCGTCTCGACCACACCGCCGCGCAGGCGCAGGGCACTTTCAAGTCGTTTGGGGTCGCCAATGGCACGGACCACATAAGGCGGTGAAAACCGTGTGTTGTTGACGGAAACGGTCGGTCCAGCACAGCGCACTTCCGAAATATCGAGGATGCGCTGATCGTTCAGGGAAATGGCTTCCGCGCCAGCTGCCCGCAATTCATTGAGGATACGCAGGAGGTCATCATCGTGGATGATGTAAAGGTTTGGGTCTTCCCCCTGTTTGGCCGGCACTTTGCTGTCATCCAAGGTCACTTCGACGCCGGGTCCCTGCATGGTCACTTCCCCTGCCCGCATCTTCATGGCAAAGGTTTCCTTGGGATCGCTGTTGCCTGCACCGGTTTCTTCCAGTTTCTTGACCCGTTCCTGAAGGGCCGTCTTTTCCTTTTCCGAAGTCTTGAGTTTCTCTACCAAATCCTCGGCCCGTTGCTGGTTGATATTATGGCTCCGCTGCATTTCGGCACTGCGAAACTGCGTGGAGACCATGATTCCGAGCACAAGGAAAACGAGAAACATGAAGAACTTCTCTTTTTTATCTTTATAAGCCATTAGAGCGTTCTCCTTCTACTCGAGCTTGACATAAGGCTGTTCATACGTAATATCGATATATTTACCCTTGAATTTCCGGTTCCCCATTTCCCGGCAGAGCATCACAAAGGTATCGATCTTTTTGTTGGCATTTTCCGCATCGCCAACGATAATGGGAAGGCTCCGGCGCAGATGGATAGTGATCTGCTTCCGCCCATCCATGGAAACTTCCGTAATCTGGTCCTGAATGGAAGGTTCCAAGCGGCCCAAAAACTGCAAGAGCCCCCTTACATCCTCATCTTCGATTTCGTCTCCTTCCATGAGGTTACCCCCATGATAGCCTGTCAATAGCGGTGCTGTCGCGTCAGGGATGCTGCTATGGACGGCAAGGACGTGTCCTGAATAGGAAACCTTAGCAAACTGCGGACCATCACATTCCACGTACAGGCCGGGCAGCCGTTCCGTGATATGGATATCAAAATACGTAGGAAAGGCAAAGGAAATGCTCGCTTTTTCAATGCGTACATCCTTTTCAAGATTCTGGATCAGCTGCTTTCGGTCAATATCAAGGACATTGATAGGTTCCCACAGGCCGCCTTCTTCCAAGACTTCTTCCCGCGTGACATAGGTGGCCCCTATGATGCGGATTTTCCCAATATGAAGACCCGGACGATGGATCAGGAACCAAAAGAGTCCAAAGGCAACCAAGAAGGCAAGGAGCGCGCTCACCACACGGGGGGAAAGACTGGGGAGCATGAGGGACGGCCTGAAATGCCAGTGTTTCTTTCGTTTTTTACCGGTCCGTCTTTCCCCAGCCTCCTTTCCTTTCCCCTTTTCATGAGGGGCAGGCGGCACGGGCGGGCGAAAAGGCTGCCGATTCCACTTTGGCGGTTCCATAGCAATTAGCCCAAATGAGCCGTCTCAAGGATCTTTTCACACAGATCCGGGAAAGACAGACCCATGGCCTTTGCTGCTTTTGGCACAAGGCTCGTTGCCGTCATGCCAGGAATGGTATTTACTTCAAGGCAGATGAAGTTGCCTTCTGCGTCAACCATTTCATCAACGCGGGCGACCCCACTGCAGCCAAGGGCCTTATAGGCCTTGACGGCTTCTTCTTGGAGCGCCTTTGTGAGGCATTCATCAAAAGGTGCTGGGCAGGTGTAGGTCGTGGCTCCCTTAGTATATTTATTGTGGTAGTCATAAAAGTCGACATGGGGCTCAATGAGGACAAGGGGCATCGCAATCGGGTTTCCACTGCTATCCATCATGACGCCCGCGGCCACTTCCTTACCCGTAAAGAAAGCTTCGGCAAGGACCAGTTTTCCATAGGAAAACGCTTCTTCAAGGGCCTTATCCAGGTCTTCTTCCTTTTTGACGATGGTCACGCCAATGCTCGAACCCTGTTCTGCCGGTTTGACGACGCAAGGAATTCCAAGCTTACGGATGATATCTTGTTTGGCCGTTTGTCTGTCTTTATCGGTTAGATAAAGGCAGTTAGCGGTCTTTACGCCGTTTGCTTCAAACATTCGCTTGGTGTAGAACTTATTCATGGCAATGGCGCTTGAAAGAACGCCCGACCCTGTGTAAGGAACGCCAAGCATTTCAAGGACGGCCTGCAGCCTTCCATCTTCTCCATAAAGACCGTGGACGGCATTAAAAACGACTTTAACTCCTGCATCCTCAATCTGGGAGGGGAAAAGGGACGGATCAAGGTCGATGGGTACCGCGTCATAACCTTTTTCCTTTAACGCTTCCACAATGGCCGAGCCTGTATTCAGGGATACTTCCCGCTCCTTGCTGGGGCCGCCCATAACAACGCCAATTCGTTTTGTCTTCATCATGCTTTATGACTCCCTTCCAATGCTTCCACAAGGCTTGCGCCCAGCTGATTGATACTGCCGGCACCGATGGTCATGACAAGGTCACCGGCGGCTGCATGATCCACAAGGTAGTTTTTTATGGATTCAAAACCGCTCATATAGCTCACATCCTGCCCCGTCGTCCGTTGGATGGTCTCAGCCAGCATCTTGCCTGAAATGCCGGGAATGGGATCCTCACTGGCAGCATAGATATCCGTCACAATGAGTTCATCAGCCTCCTTGAAAGCAACGGCAAATTCGTCAAGCAGGAGCTGTGTCCGCGTGTAACGGTGGGGCTGGAAAACAACAATCAGCCGTTTGGGCTGCGTCTGGCGCGCAGCTTTTAGCGTAACCTTGATTTCCGTAGGATGATGGGCATAATCATCGACGACCCAGATGCCGCGTACCCGTCCCTTGGTCTCAAAGCGCCGTTTAGCTCCCGTAAACTTTTCGAGGCTCCTAGAAATTTCTTCCACGGAAAGACCCAGTTCACGAGCCGCTGCCAAAGCGCCCAAGGCATTGAGGACATTATGCCGGCCCGGCACGATCAGATGGCCTTTTCCGATCTTTTTACCGCGGAAAAGGATATCATAGTGGGTGCCATCCTTACCATATTCGATATTTTCGGCGCGGTAGTCCGCATCCTTTGCGTCGATGCCATAGCTGATGACCTCGGTCGCGGTCTTTTCCCCGACGCGGCGCACCTTTTCATTATCATAGCAAAGAATGGCCTTGCCTTGTTCCTTGACTTGATCGACAAACTGCTGGAAGGCTTCCTGGATCTTTTCTTCCGTTCCATAATGGTCCAGATGGTCATTTTCAATATTTGTAATGACAGCCAAATAAGGACGGAACTTAAGGAAGGACCCATCGCTTTCGTCAGCTTCTGCTACGACATAATCGCTTTTGCCATTGACGGAGTTGGTTCCTAGATTATTGACCACGCCACCTACGACGACAGTCGGATCGATGCCGTTATCACAGGTAATAAGGCTCAGCATAGAACTTGTCGTTGTTTTTCCATGGGCACCGGCTACAGCAATGCCTTTATGCTTATTCATGAGATAAGCCAGGACGTCACTGCGATGAATGACAGGAACACCGCGCTTGTGAGCTTCCACCAGCTCTGGATTGTCTGGATGGATGGCCGTTGAAACGACAATGACCTCGGCTCGCTCAATCTGACAGGCAGCATGGCCGATAAAGACAAGGGCACCTTCTTTTGCGAGCTTGGTCGCCATGTCTCCCGGTTTTGCATCGGACCCAGAGACATGGAACCCGCGTTTAATGAGGACATTGGCAAGGGCACTCATGCCGGCGCCGCCAATGCCGATAAAATGAATGTTTTTGATCTGATCCAAATCGATCACGCTGTTATCCCTCCCTACCCTCACCGGTCATGGCAAGGGCTTCTGCGGCAATACGGTCCGCCGCATCCTTCTGTCCTGCTTTCAGGGCTCCCCGATGCATCATGTTCAAAAGATCGGGGTCCTTCAAAAGCCGTTCCATCACGTTATACAAAGTCTCTCCCGTAAGCTCCCTATCGAGAATGACTTCGGCTGCTCCCTGAGCCTTGAGGGCCCGGGCATTGTACTCCTGATGGTTCGCCGTTGCATAGGGATATGGAACAAGGATGGACGGGATGCCACGCGCCATGAGTTCCGCAAGGCCAATGGCCCCAGCCCGTGAAACCGCAAGATCGGCAACAGAAAGTGCAAGGGGCATTTCATGGAGATAATTCACAATGTGAAGATTGTCAGCCCCTTCAAGAAAGCTTCCCAAAGCCTCCAAATGGGCCTTGTAGCCTAAATCTCCCGTCGCGTGGAGAATCTGGATTCTTCGGTTTCCAGCAAGTTTCTTTTCCACATAGACCATGCTTTCATTGATGGTCCGCGCTCCCCTTGACCCGCCAAAGACGAGGAGGGTCTTTTTCATGGGATCAAGGCCGAGCTTCTTATACCCTTCCTGCCGATCCGCTTCCGTGACATCTCGGCGAACTGGATTGCCTGTAACAATCATCTTAGCATGAGTGGAAAAATATTTTTCCGCATCCTTGTAACCCAAAAAGACCTTATCCACAAAATGGGAAAGGATCTTATTGGTCACGCCGGGCATGGCATTTTGTTCCTGGATTGCCGTAGGTACCCGTTTCATGGCGCCCCAAAAAAGGACAGGCCCGCAAACATAGCCGCCCGTGCCTATAACAAGATCAGGTTCGATTCGGTTCACCAGGTTGTAGGCGTCGCTCATTCCGCTGACCAGAGCCGCCGCGCTTTTGAGCGTTCCCACACCCAGATGGCGTTCAAACCCGGCGACGCGGATAAATTCCAACGGATATCCATATCGGGGAACAATATCCCTTTCGAGTCCCTTACGCGTCCCGACAAAGGTGATTTCCGCATCAGGGACCTTGTGCCGAATGGCATCAGCAATGGTCAGGGCCGGGTAGATATGGCCGCCCGTACCACCGCCAGCAATGAGGACCTTCATTATGCTTCCTCCCCTGCTTCCTTTTTGAGTGTATGGACAATGGACTTAAAGACACGTCCCCGTTCCGGGAAGTTTGCAAACATATCATAGGAAGAGCAGGCCGGCGACAGGAGCACAACCTGAGGTGGTTTGGCCATATCGTACGCTAGGCGCACAGCGTCTTCAAAGGAGCCATCACACATGACGATGTTCTTGACACCATTTTTTTGGGCCGCTTTTAAAAAACGCTGGCGAGCCTCTCCCAAAAGGATCAAGGCATCTGTTTTCCTAGCCGTCACCTGCATGAATTCCGTAAGGTCCGTCATCTTGTCATGACCACCGGCAAGAAGGATCACATGCCCTTCCTTGAAGGCTTCAAGGGCCTTCACAGCAGAATCAGTATTCGTTGCCTTGGAGTCGTTATAATACGGCACGCCCTTGATAGTCGTCACATATTCAAGACGGTGCTCCACCCCTTCAAAGGCTTTCAGGACCTTTTCCATATTTTCTACGGTGACGCCAGCAAAGTGGCAGCAAAGGATGGCTGCAAGAACGTTTTGCTCATTATGGGCGCCAAAAATTTTCAGATCGGACACCTTGCAGACCACATGCTTCGAGCCATCGACATCAAAGACAAAGTTTCCCTCTTCGATCCAGGCTCCCTTTTCAAGTTTTTCTTCGGTGCTGAAGAAAAAGACACGGCTTGCCGCGCGGGATGCAAGCTTACGATCAGGTTCATTGTCATAATTCAAGACCAGCACATCCTCTGCCGTTTGATGGGCAAAAATCTGAGCCTTGGCGTTGATGTAGTTTTCCATGTTGCCGTGCCGTTCAAAATGGTCAGGCGTGATATTGACGATACAGGCAATCTGCGGATGGAAGGTCGTCATTCCCTCGAGCTGGAAACTTGACAATTCAGCCGCCACATAGGATTCCGGTCCCATGTGTTCCAATTCCTTGGAAAGGGCATAGCCGATGTTGCCGGCAACCGTCGTCGGAACCGGCAGCGTTGCAAGCATCCGAGAAACAAGGGTCGTTGTTGTCGTCTTGCCGTTCGTTCCCGTAATGCCCACCCAGTGGCCTTTATAGAGGCGGCTTGCATATTCTGCTTCACCAATGATTTCGAGTTTCTCCTCGCGGGCTTTTTTTACGACATCTGTCGTAAAGGGGATCCCTGGGGAAATGATGAAAAGCTTGCTCTTTTTCAGATAGGGTCGGGGGTCTTCGGAAAAGACGATTTTTCCCCCCCGTTTTTTCATATCCTCACGAAACGTTTGTTCCAAATCCTTTTGTTCATCATTATATAAAATTACTTTTTCGCCCTGGTCGAGTAGGACCTGGGACACGCCCTGACCGCTGATGCCAGCGCCATAAACGAATACGAAATCATGTTGTGCCAAGATAGACGCCCCCTAGTTAAAATCGGTTTGTATAGATAAAAAATCCCACAAGGGAAAGAAGTAAGCTCAGCATACTGAACCGAGCAACGACCTTCGTTTCCTTCCAGCCGCCCAGCTCAAAATGGTGATGGATCGGTGTCATGCGAAAGACACGTTTACCGCCCGTCAGCTTAAAGTACGTTACCTGGATGATGACGGACAGGGTTTCCAAGACATAGACGCCGCCAATGATCACAAGCAGCAGTTCCGTATGGGACCCAATGGCCGCCGCGGCAACCGCTCCGCCAAGGGCAAGGGAACCGGTATCGCCCATGAAAACCTTGGCCGGATGATGATTATAGACCAAAAAGCCAAGGCAGCTGCCTACAATGGAAAGACTGAACAAACTGATGGAACGCTCGCCGGCCAAAAAGCCAATGGCCGAATAGGCCAGCATCACAAAGACGGTTACGCTGGCAGCAAGGCCGTCAAGGCCATCGGTCAGGTTTACGGCATTGGTGGTTCCTACAAGGAGCAGCAGGATAAAAAGAGCATACCCAGCCGTGCCAAGGTTGACGGTCACATTAAGGATGGGAATCCAAAGACGGGTACTTAGTACGTCACCGGGTAAAAATAGGTAGATACCAGCAACAAGGATCTGCAGGGCCATCTTCTGTTTGGACGTAAGCCCCAAATTGCGTTTAAAGAAAATCTTGAGGCCATCGTCAATAAATCCGATGAGTCCGTACCCCACAAAAAGCCAAAGGGCAAGGTACATGGTCCGGTCATGACCGTTCCATAAAAGGTTTGCTGCAATGACGGCCAGAATCATCATGATTCCACCCATGGTGGGCGTACCGCCTTTCTTGAGATGCTCCTTCGGGCCACATTCCCTGATGCTCTGTCCAAAATGCCATTTATGCAGTTCCGGAATCAGGAATTTTCCAATGAAAACGGTCAATGCAAACGCTGTCGCAAACTGCCAAAAGAACGTGATATTCATTTCTGGAGGCCTTCCTTCCCAAAAGCAAGGTCCGCAACCGTGTCAACTTCCATGGAATGGGAACCTTTAAGGAGGATCACGTCTCCAGTCTTCACAAGGTCCTTCAAGAGGGACGCAGCTTCAATTTTATCAAATGCATAATGGGCGGAAACGCCGGCCTTTTTTGCTTCCTCATAAATAAAGCGGGCCTCTTTCCCGTAGCAAATGACTTCCTCGATTCCATAGACTGCCGTCCAGCGTCCTACTTTGCGGTGGCTTTCTTCGCTGACGCTCCCCAGTTCGAGCATATCGGCAAGGACGGCAATCTCTCTGCCATAGCCTTGGTTCTTCACCACTTCTTGAAGCGTTTCAAAAGCCACGGCCACGGAAGCGGGACTGGCGTTATAGGCATCATTGATGATGGTCTTATCGCCAAGGCGCAGGAATTCCTGCCGTTTCCCTGTCATCTTGATGTTTTGCAGGGATTCCGCAATGGCCGTATCAGGTACACCGTAAAGTTCCGCCATGGTGATGGACGCAAGAGCATTCATGACATTGTGGCGTCCCAGCATGGGCAGGGCCACCTTCTGTTTAGCGCCAGTGATCTTGCTTTCATAGGTAAAGCAGGTCACAAGGCCAATGGTCGTAATATCCCGTGCCCTTACATCACAGTCATGGTCGATGCCATAGGTCCGCACCGAGGCCCCGGTCCTCATGACAGACACGCGGGGGTCATCGGCATTGAGCACGGCCCAGTTGTCTTTCGTAAAGTCTTCCAGAATCTCACTTTTTGCCTTTGCAATGTTTTCCAAAGAGCCAAGAAGTTCCAAATGGGTTTCCCCCACATTGGTTATGATGGCGGCGTCAGGATAGGCAATCTGCTTCATCTCACGAATCTGTCCAAGACCGCGCATTCCCATTTCGACAACGGCTACTTCCGTATTGTCCTTGATGCGCAGGAGCGTCATAGGAAGGCCAATTTCGTTATTGAAGTTTGCCTGCGTCTTAACGACGTTGTAACGGGCAGCAAGAACCGCTGCCGTCATATCCTTCGTACTCGTCTTTCCGTTCGACCCGGTAATGGCAATGACCTTGAGGTTCTTCTTGGAAAGTCGGTACGCTGAGGCAATCTCCTGATAGGCCTTAAGTGTGTCAGGCACGAGGATGCATTTTTGCGGCGCCACACCCGGATTATGATCTACGAGAGCGGCTGTAGCTCCTTTTTCAAGGGCGGCTGCCACATAATCATGACCATCAAACTTTTCACCCCGGAGTGCTACAAAGAGCGTCCCCGGCCCTATGCTTCTGGAATCAGTGGAAACATCAATAAAATCTATACTGTCAGGAAGAAGCGTCTTTGCCTGCGTTGCTTTTTTTATGAGATCGATTTTGATCATGCTCTGTTTCCCTTCCGGAAGAAGTCGCGAACAACTTCCCCATCATCAAAATGAATGGTCCGGTCCTTGAGGATCTGGTAGTTCTCATGACCTTTTCCGGCAATCATTATAACATCTTCCGGGCGTGCATGGGAGATAGCAAATTGAATTGCTTCCCGACGATCGGAAATAGTATAGATTTCTTTATGCTGCGGATTGTCTGAAAAACCCGTCTCGATATCGCGAATGATGGTGTCCGGATCTTCACTGCGCGGGTTGTCGCTCGTAACAACAAGGATATCAGCAAGCTCCAGAGCCAGCTTTCCCATGATGGGACGCTTTTTGGCATCCCGGTCACCGCCGCAGCCGAAGACGGCCCACAATCTGCCCTTGGTGATCTGTCTTGCAGTCCTTAGGACATTGTCCAGACCGTCCGGCGTATGGGCATAGTCCACGATAACCGTAAAGGGCTGGCCTGCATCGATGAGCTGAAAGCGACCGGGCACACCGGCAAAATTGTCGAGGCCGCGGACAATATCATCATGCTTGAGGCCTTCCGCTAACGCAGCGCAGACCGCGGTCATGACGTTATAAACATTGAATTCCCCTGTAATGTGAAGCCTTAAGTCCATATTCCCTTCCGGCGTATGAAGGGACAGTTCCATATGTTTGGCCCCGACATGGAAGCGGATGGGATACACATCGTTGGTCCGTGCTTTGCCATAGGTCATGACCTTTGTCTTCACGCGGTTCATGATCAGTGGGCTGGACGCGTCATCCATGTTGAAGATGGCCGTCTTTCCCTTTTTGCGGCCTTCATGGAGATGGGTAAAGAGCAGTGCCTTGGCCTCACGGTAATTTTCCATGGTCTTGTGGAAATCAAGATGGTCCTGGGTAATGTTTGTAAGGGCCGCCGTATCATATTCGATGCCGGCGACACGATTCAGGGCCAAGGCGTGGCTTGACACTTCCATTACGACATAATCACAGCCTGCATCTGCCATGCGGCAAAGGGTCCGCTGCAGATCCACCACGTCGGGCGTTGTATTGTGACTTGCTTCCACCTCATCGCCGATCATGATATTGATGGTTCCAATGAGCCCTACTTTATGGGCCGTATTAGTGAGCAAGGTTCGCAGGATATTGGTAGTTGTTGTCTTGCCGTTGGTCCCTGTAATGCCAATCATGCGCATCTTCTGAGCAGGATAATCATAAAACCACGGAGCAAGTTCCGTCATGGTTTCCTGTGTACTCTTCACACGGATCATGACAAGTCCCGGTACAGGCGGCACGTCCTTTTCCACAAGGACTGCCTCCGCCCCTAAGCTTGCTGCTTTTTCGATATAGGCATGACCATCTGTATGGACGCCAACAAGACAAATGAAGAGACTGCCCTTGCCTGCCGTCCGTGAATCAATCGTAAGGTCCGTAATGATTTTGTTTTTTGGGTCGCCTGTCACGGTACATCCCTTAATATGGGAAATCACGTCTTGAAGCGTTCTTTCCATAATAATTCCTCCTCAATGGTTACAAAATCGCTGCCACGTAAAAAGAGCAGCCAATGGTGGCTGCCTTTTTTCAGGATAAGCCCAATACAGCACGCCAAAGGAACCCTATTTTATTGGGGGCACGTTAATATTGACGTAGATATTTTCTCTCGCTGTATTGAGGCCTAATTTTTTACTGGCAATCGAAGCAATGCGGTTGGGGCTCTTGAGCCGGCTCACATCAATCCGAAGGGTTACATTCTTGTCGATGAGCGCCGCTTCCTGCTTCTTCATCTGGATCAGGTTATAGGATTGATCCATGACAACTTTTGCAAGAAAGGTATTGGCAGCTACTAATATTAACATGATTACGATAGAAAGTACAAATTTCTTGCTAGCAGCGGAAGCCACCTTGGACCGAGTTCGGCTTTTTTTGGCAGGCTCGTAGAAAGGTACCTCGTAAAGCGGTTCCTCTTGTGCTGCCGTATTTCCATAGTTATAAGCCGTATGATAGGCAAAGGTCCCATAGACCTTGTGTTTATTTTTAAGCATGGCAATATCCCCTACTACTGATTCATTCATCCAGCGAGTACTCTCTCCCCGCTTTTCTTACGCATCAGGAATGGTCCTTTATAAGGTAAGGATCCTATATCTTGATGGCTCCGCGGAGCCGTGCGCTCCGAGCGCGAGGATTATCCTCCAATTCCGTTTCCGACGGAATAAATTCCTTCAGTTTCTTTAGTTCTGGTTTGTGCCCGCACACACAAACGGGCAGTTCCGGCGGACAGATGCAGCCTTTGGCCATTCGTTTGAAACTTTGCTTGATGATGCGGTCTTCCAAAGAATGAAAGGTAATGACGCCAATGCGTCCCCCTTTTTTAAGGTGTTTGACAGCCGTTTCCATTGTCGAATCAAGGATCTTCAGTTCATCATTGACTTCGATCCGAATCGCCTGAAAAGTCCGTTTGGCGGGGTGAGGTCCATCTTGACGGGCCTTTTTCGGAATGGCGGCCTTGATTACTGAAACAAGATCGCTTGTTGTGCGCAGCGGCTTTTCCTTTCGTTTTTCCACAATAAACTGGGCGATACGACGGCTCCAGCGTTCTTCCCCATACTTATAGATCAGGTCTGCCAAGT
Organism: Acidaminococcus intestini DSM 21505; assembly: GCF_000425045.1. Lineage (GTDB taxonomy): Bacteria > Bacillota > Negativicutes > Acidaminococcales > Acidaminococcaceae > Acidaminococcus > Acidaminococcus intestini. The sequence goes on from NZ_AULA01000002.1 coordinate 13,866, forward strand.
CTTCTTCCTTGTATGTATTCACCACGTCAGCAGCCGTCAGTTTTCCCTCCTGGTCCATCCTCATATCAAGAGGACCATCATGCATATAGGAAAACCCCCGTTCCGGCGTATCCAGCTGATAAGAAGAAACGCCGAGGTCAAAAAAGATGCCGTCCACTTCCTGTAGATTCAGTCCCTCAAGGATGGTTCCCAGGTTTCGGAAATTGGAATGAACAATCTTGACCTTGCACGCAGCATCCTCAAGACGTTTTGAGGCAGCCATAATGGCGTCTTCATCCTGATCGATGCCAATAAGGAGACCTTCCGGGTCCAATTCTTCAGCTATAGCATGGGAATGACCAGCACCGCCCAACGTGCAGTCGACGTAAATCCCTTTGGGATCGGTGACAATCCAGTCAACGCTTTCCCTTAGGAGCACACTTTTGTGTACAAAGTTCACCGTCATCCCTCTTTTCAGTCACTAAATTTCAAGATCTTCCACGATGGCGGCAACATCGCTTTCCACTTCACTGCTATAAGCTTCATACCGCTTGGTATCCCAGATTTCCGCCTTGGTCCCCGTACCGATAATGGTCGCCAAGCCCTCGATCTGGGCAAATTTGCGAAGCGTTTGCGGCAGAAGGATGCGGCCCTGTTTATCCGGTTCCACTTCCATGGAATTGCCAAAAAGGAAGCGGGAAACATCACGGGCTTTTTTCTTGGGGAGCGTCTGCTGAGCAAAGCTCTGCTGCAGACGATCCCAGGCATCCATGGGATAGACATCGATACAGCCATCGACTCCTTTGGTGATGACAAACGTCTTTCCCAATTCACTCCGGAGTTTGGCAGGAACAAAAAGACGGCCTTTGGCGTCTACACTATGTTCATATTCACCCATGAGCATGGCTGCAATTCCCACCTTTCTTTCCGAAATTCACCACTTTCCACCACTTTTCCCCATTATAAAGCACAATATCCAAAAAATCAATTCAATTAGGAGCGAAAAAGCCTGATTTTACCTAAGGTTTTCCCATGTGGGGGAAATCAAATTGGACAGCCAAAGAAGCAAAGAAACAAAAGCACAAGGTATTGTGGTTGGTATGAAAACAGGTACAATACCTTGTATGTTTGGTGGTTTCTATGAAATTTTTATATCACTTTATTTAGATATATGAAATTTTAACAAAAAGCCTCTTTTTTACCCTACCTAGGTATGGAACTTGTATTCTTTCCCTTCCATCTTTTTGGGAAGTATTGCATTCTTTGTACCTCTCCGATATAATGACTAGGATAAAAGAACAAGGAGGTTATCCTACCATGGAAAAAGTCACTGCAGATTCCCCGATTATCCTCACGGTGCAGCAGCATCCGGAGATCATCGAAATCTTCATGCAATATGGCCTCGGCTGTGTCGGCTGCATGGCCGCCAACTTTGAAACCATCGGCCAGGGCGCAACTGCCCACGGGCTGGACGTCGATGCCCTCATTGCAGACATCAACGACTGCATCGCTGCTGCTGAAGGAGACAAGGAATAAGAAAATCGAGAGGAGTGATTTCTAAATAGAAATCACTCCTCTCACACCACCGTGCGTACCGTTCAAAGCGCGGCGGTTTCCTCATTTTCACATACTTATTTGTAATAGCTCGTCATGGATATATAACCAGGGCGGGCTATTTTTTTGTTCGTAAGGACCGAGCTCAGCATAAGCGCCGCTCTCCATGGTCCTTTTCGGCAATTTACCAGTTCATGCACTTTCCATTCTGGAATCGCGCAGTGGCGTATCATGCGGCACCTTGTTCGCACCTTCTTCCACTGTTTCCAGTAGATTGCCCAGGATTTTCCGCCGTATCCATGTGTCTACTTCCGTGAGCAGCTGTTTCATGTCTGCCAGCTTGAAATCATTGATCCATCCTTAGATGAACTGTTTCAGCCTGATGGACCTATCCTCATTCGAAGTTGGTTTGTTGCTGTCTAGAATGGCCCTCACCTTCTCCTTCATCTTTGCTGAGGATTTTGCATGCAAACGAAAACGAAGTTTCCCTTTCTGCCTGTAGAATCTACTCGGAGCAAAAATCGCTCCGATTCGATGCAGTTGCGTGTCATCATTGGCTTTAAAAAGATATATCTGATGCCAATGATGACATGTCCCGTCGCAAGAAGGTACGTACCACAATCTCATTTCTAAGACGTCCGAAAAAATGGAGCCCTTGGGCGGGCCGCTCCTTGGATTTTTTTCGGATGATGTAGGAAACCTTTTTCGCCTACGGTCCCTATCGGTCCATCTGCGTTGCCAGCCCAAAGAATAAGCCTCAAACCGAATGCATGTCTTGATTCAGTTTGAGGCTTTCCCTCTTTTATTCTTCTTTAGGTTTGATGCAGAATGCATCGAACCGTCCCTGTCGGGTCTTTTGCCTTACGCCGGTGCCAAGCGATTTTCTTCTACTTCCCAATCTTTTCAAACCGATATTTTTGCCTTACGTCAGGATACTTGACATGGTCCACTTCACTCATGAACATGTCGAGGGGGCGGCAGTAGATGCCGCCATCGCCATAAAGTGCTTTATAGACGCAGTACTGTTCCCGTGTTTCTGAATGGATGACGGGACAGGCAATGATTTCATAGCGTTTATTTTTAAAATGAAGCCAAGTTTCCCCAGCTTTAGGCAGTGCTCTTTCCATGGCTCTTTCCTCCTTTTTTCCATTGTAACACAGCAAATAGATGCAAAAAAAGCCCCTGCTCTCTATGAAATGGAGCAAGGGCTTCATTTTTTATCAGGTAATCGGGGCCGGATTAAAGATACATAGGTCGTTATGGAAGCCATACTGGTCGGAATAGGGGATTTTCGTCCCGCTTGCTACATCCAGGATATAATTGAAGATTTCCGTTCCGACTTCAGGAATGGTCTTCTCTCCCGTCGCAACGCCGCCAGCCGAGATATCGATGAGGTCAAACCAGTTGTCCTTCATTTCATTGCGGCTGCAGACTTTGATGACAGGAGCGATGGCAAGGCCATAAGGGGTGCCGCGGCCCGTCATGAAGACCTGCAGCCCAATGCCGCTTGCCAGCTGGCTCGGCCCGCAGACAATGTCACTTGCCGGGGTAGCGGCATAGATGAGTCCATGTTTGGTCGGTTTTTCAGCCGGCGACAGGACTTCCACAATGGGGCTTGTACCGCTTTTGGCGATGGAACCCATGGCTTTTTCCACGATATTGGCAAGGCCGCCTTTTTTATTGCCTGGCGTCGGGTTGGCATCGCGATCAACGCCGCCTTCAGCCAGATAATCATCATACCATTTCATTTCGGCAGCCAGTTTGTCCCTCACTTCCTTATTGACGCAGCGGGCGGCCAGCATATGGACACCGTCACGCACTTCCGTAACTTCGCTGAACATGACCGTGGCGCCGCCCTTAACAAGCATATCAGCAGCATACCCGGCACTGGGATTTGCCGTAAGGCCGGAGAAGGCGTCACTGCCGCCACACTGCATACCTACAACCAGTTCCGATAAAGGCAGGACTTCACGGTGCCGCTGATTGAGGCGTTGCAGTTTCCGTTCCGCCATTTCCATCAAGGCTTTCATCATGGCGTCATGCCCCTTGCAGTCCTGCAGGGTGAGACAGTTTTCAGCATTGATTTCATTCTCTTCAAGAAGCCGGTCATAGGTCAGTTTTTCGCAGCCCAGACCAACCAGCATGATTTCTCCACCAAAGTTCGGGTGACGGATAAGGTTCCTCACAGCACGAATGGGAATGACGGCAAGGGGGGCGTTGATAGCAACCCCACAGCCATAAGGATGGTTCACGGCAACAACGTCGTCAACGTGAGGGTATTTGGGCAAAAGTTCCTGTTTAATCTTCTGAACGGCTACGTTGACCACACCGGCAGCGCACTGGACAGTCGTCACAATACCGAGGATATTGCGCGTACCGGCAGGCCCGACGGTATTTTTATAACCCATCCATGTCGTGCGTGGCGGCGTGGGGAGTTCCTCCATCGGCACAATATGGGTCCCATATTCCATATGTTCTACGGAAGGACTTTGGGGCAGATTCAGCATATGTTCATTGATCCAGCTGCCGCAGGCAATGTCGTCCTTGGCATAACCGAGGACAACCCCGTAGCGGATAATTTCACCCCCTTTGGGTATATCCACAAGGGCCACCTTATGGGCTTGTGGAATGGGGTCACGGGTAACAACACCGGGCATGACTTCAACGTCCGTTTCCAGGTCATGGACGGCAATGGCAACATTATCGCGGTCCTTGACACGAATGACAAGAGGAGCTGTCATAAATAAACCTCCCTTTTTCCTTGGACAGGCTGCGCGGCAGCCCGTCATCTCTCTTGACTTCATTATAATTCAAGTTGTCGGACGATTACAATCACCCAGTATCTTCTAGTTTTTTAGTACTTTACTTAATTTAATTAAGTGATTTATGATATTTTCGTGATTTTATCACGATAATATCAATGAACTGATTTTCCACGGTTCCCTTTCATTTTATGTTAACCATAATTATTTAACCGTTGACTCTCGTTTTTCTTTTTCGTTATACTGATACCTGTACAATTAAGGGAGGTTATGAGACCATGTCAGATCAAACGATCAAAACCATGACACAATCCATCATCGATGGCTATCGCCTCAAGAAAGACGATGCCTTTGTTCAGGATATGCTGACCATGCCGCTTGCAGCACTTCAAGAAGGTGCCGGCGCCCTACAGCGCCATTTTTGCGGCAACCATGTTGATTTCTGCACCATCATCAATGCTCGAAGCGGACGCTGCGGCGAAAACTGCAAATACTGCGCCCAAGCTGCCTGCCATCACACAAGCTGTGAAGAATACGATTTTCTTGACGAAAAGACCATCATGGAAACGGCCAAAATGGACCAGGACGCCGGTGCCAACCGCTTTGCCATGGTCACGAGCGGCCGCGCCCTCACGGGAAAGGATTTCGATAAAGCGCTTTCCATCTACAAGGCCATGAAAAAAGACCTGACGATTGACCTCTGCGCGTCCCATGGCATCTTAAGCGAAGACCAGCTGCGCCGCCTTTTTGCGTCCGGCGTCACAAGCTACCATCATAACATTGAAACCAGCCGCCGCTTTTTCCCTCATATCTGCACGAGCCATACCTTCGATGACCGCATCCGCACCATCAAGGCCGCCCAGCGCGCGGGTTTCTGTGTTTGCTCCGGCGGCATCATCGGCATGGGAGAAACTTGGCAGGACCGCATCGATATGGCCTTTACCCTTCAAGAGCTCGGCATCGAGTCCATCCCCATCAATGCCCTTATGGCCATTCCCGGAACAGGGATGGAAGGCCGCCCTTCCCTTCCTGCCGAAGACATCCTGCGGACCATCGCCCTCTTCCGCTTCATTAACCCGACGGCAAACATCCGTCTTGCCGCAGGCCGGAAGCTGCTTCCTGATAACGGGGAATCGGCCCTGCTTCACGGTGCATCTGCTTCCATTACGGGAAATATGCTTACCACAAGCGGTACAACCATCAAAGAAGACATGGAAATGATTGCCCGCCTTGGCCTAGTCAACCACTGATCACATCATCCAAAAACAAAAAACTCCGTCCCCGAAGGGCGGAGTTTTTTTGTTTTTGGTGAGCTTATTTTGCCATGAGCTGGGCCACTATGGCTTCCAGCTTGGCGATTTTTTCATTTTGCGCTTTCATGGCTTTATCCTGACTTGCCACAAGCGTCTGGAGGTTTGTAATGGTCTTTTGGAGATTTCCCTTTGTCACGGAGGATTCCTTGCCAAGCTTGAAGCTTGCACCCAGACCAACCATGTTTTCGCCGTTGCCAAAGGTACCGCTGATGTTTACCATACTCTTTTCATCGGGGCGATAAAAGGCACCGACAGCCAGGGCATTGGCATTGCGATAGTTCCCAAAGCCAGTGGAGAAACTCCACTTGTCGTCAGGATCAAAATCAAGGGGATGAAGGTTTGCCAAGGCCGCTGCACCGGCACCGACACGATTGATTTTCGTATCAAGGCGGCTGATGCGTCCATTCATGCCTTGCTGGACGCTCCACAGCTGGCCGCCGTTCACGGCATCCTTGGAGCCTTCATAGACATCCCCGTCGGCGATATTGGTGATCTTCGTATTGTTCATGTCGATGCCGCCCTCGTTGATGGTCGGGCCGCCGTTATTGATGGTGATGCTGCTTACGCTAAGGTCCTTGCTGAGGGCAACCTTCACATCACTGCCACTGACGCTGGTCTTGATGTTTTCGCCGTCGCCCTTGATGCCAAGCTGATTGTCATTATTGTCCCCAAGGCTTGTCGTATTGCCGTCATCGGCCGTAAGTTTCGTTTCGATGACAGCCGCCTTGCCTGTGTCCGAAGTCGTGCCACTGTCCGTGTTGGTCGTATCCCCCGTGTTCGTCGCATCCTTATACGTCACTTCATCCGAGCCAGAGTTCTCGAAGTTCGTGCTGATTGTCCAGGAGCCGTCGGTACCCTTGACGAGCTTGATGCCGTCGCCGGCAATGAGGTTTGCCGAACCGCCGGCGCTGCCTGCCACCTGTTTCAGCTGGGCCACGTTGACCGCATCCGTATCATTGATGCCGGCAGCGACATTCGTAATGCGGCGCGTATCCGTGCCGCTGACACCAACAGACACAGCAGCTAGGGTCGGACGCCAAATGTAGCTTGTGTCGGTGGAGTTTGTCTTCGTCGCCGGATTATACCCGGACTGATCCAATCCCGATTCCGAGTCATTCAAAATGGATCCGGCACCCAGAGCCACGCCGCCTTCAGCCTGTACGTTCGCATTGTAGCCAAGGATGGTGGCCTTCGAAGCGGTCAGTTCCATTTCGCTTTCGGCAGAGCCGAGAATCACGGAGTTCTTAACATTTGTCAATTTCCGGTTGTCGCCTATAAGCTGGACCGTACTCGAATCACTGATTGTATTCTTGTACCCGATGGACGTCACATGATCAACATTTTTTGCCGTCACATCAAACCCATTGATCATGTTGAATTCACTTACATCGCTCTGTGTACCAGTAAGCGTGGTATTGACGCCAATCATCATCGAATGCTTTGCGTAATCTGCCGTGTTGCCGCCGCCAATGGCAAGAACCGCTCCACCAGCATCGCTATTTTTTACCGCAGTGGCAAGTTTATCCAACAGGTCGTCTGCCGAATCAGCGCCAGTATTTCCACTAAAGTTGATGTAACTATTGGAATTCGTAATCTTGTTTCCCGCCCCGTAAATGAGTGCCCCATTCGCGTTTTCTGCAATGTTGGCAACGCCGACCATCGTATTGGCAATGCCACTATAGCCGCCATTTCCCTTGGAACGGTTCTGGTTCAAGGACCCAATGAGGACGGACCCCATGTTCTGCGAACCGTAAGAAAGGCTATTAAACCCACCGCTGCCATCAAAGTCTCCGGTATTGATGGAATAGGCACCGACGATGGTCGCCATCATACCTTTGTTGTATGAGTTCGTACCGATGGTCGTCATGTCAATGATATTCGCCGATGTCTTATCAACAGTCGTTCCAGCCATAGTCATCCCCTGCATAGTATGACTGCCGATTTCCACAGAACCCGTACGGGCATAGGCATTGGTGCCGATTGCAATGCCGCCGGGAAGTCGATCTAGTGCATCCGTTCCCTCTTTGGGATCATACTTGTAACTAAAAAAACCACTACTCGTCTTTATCCAAGAATCCTTGTTAAAGCTGAATTCGTATTCCTGCTGTCCCGTTCCGTTGAGGACGTAGGCATTTCGACCGATAGCGATACTGGTTAGGGAATATCCATTGGATTTTACCTGGGCATAATCACCAATCGCTATAGAGGATTTTCCATCGGCGAACGAACTTCTGCCCAACGCCACGGTTCCCTCTGAATTAGCCGTTGAACTAGCACCCAGCGAAACACTGCCGATTCCTATGGCTCGGGACAACGCACCAAAAGCGGCAGCGTTTTCTGCCGTTGCATTTGCGCCATTTCCCACAGCCAAGGCACTTGAAGCACTTGCTTTCGCTTGGTAGCCTTCTGCTACCGAATTAACCCCAGATGCAGTGGCACCGTTTCCTTCTGCTACCGAATTAGCCCCGGACGCAGCGGCACCGTTGCCAATCGCCGTACTTCCCTTTCCCGTCGCTTTCGCAGTTTTTCCAACTGCTGTATCCGTAGCATCCGTTGCTTGTGAATTGGTTCCTTGGGCAACTCCATTTCCGGTACCGGTCGCCGTGTCAGCGGCATAAGCCGTACCAGCAAAAACCATGGCAAGCACGGCAGCGGCGAGCGTTCCCTTGGTTAAAAGGTTCTTGTGTTGTTTCATTGTCATGACTCCTCTCACTGAAAAATGGCCCTTTTGTTGGTCCCATCGGCAGAAATACAAACCGCTTCACGATTTACAGCACAAAAGACCGTATGGATGATAGTCCCTGGATTATTTGGTCCTGAAATTCCATTCATATGGCCGTGGTGATAAAAGGTAAGTATGGGTAACCCTTTTCCCCAGTGCTTCATGGTAAAGCCCTTCCCCCATCCGGAGTATGTTTTTTATACCGCTCTCCAAAGCGGCATTCTCACGAACAAGCCATTGTTTTTTATTGATAATTTTAAATGGCTATCGGTTCTTTTTCTCAAAAAAGGCCTTTATTTAATTGATAGTATATATTAACTTTATGATTTTGTAAATATTACGGATAATTTTAGATTAATCACGGTTAAATTTTATTTTAAATTATATTTATATTTTATATTATATTAGTTTGTTTATCGCTATTTATTTAATCTTTTGCGATATTTAATATCACATTTCAGCAAAAAGTTATTCTTAGCTAAAAAAGTTAAGCTGCCTGCGATTCATTGACAGAAAAAGTGTTCCCCGATATGATAGGATGTATCACACATAATTAGTAGGAAAGAAGGATGCACAATGGCTCCCAACAGCCCCTTTGACGAATTGGTGAACCGACACGGAACAAGCTGCCTCAAATATGATTTTGGTCTTGCCCGAAAAGGCCGTACGGACCTTCTTCCCATGTGGGTTGCTGATATGGATTTTGCTCTCCCAAAGGATATCCTCGCTGATTTTCACGCCCGTATCGATCACGGAATCTTTGGTTATACCGACCCTGACGCGGACTACTACGAAGCCTTGGATGGCTGGTTTTCCCGCCACCACGGGTACCACATCAAACCTGAATGGGTGACAGTGGGCTGCGGCGTCGTCTATGGTCTTGCTACAGCCATCAAGGCCTTTACACGCCCAAATGACGCGATTTTGATTCAGCAGCCGGTCTACTACCCTTTTCGTGAAGTCATTGAAGATAATGGCCGCGTCTTTGTCAATAGCCAGCTTCGTAATGAAGGAGGCCGCTATACGATTGACTTTGACGATGTAGAAAAAAAGATGATCGCCCACAACGTGAAAGCCCTGCTCCTTTGCAGTCCCCATAATCCTGTGGGACGCGTCTGGTCACGAAAAGAGCTGGAACGCCTAGGAGACCTTTGCCTTACCCACCATGTCATCATCCTCTGCGACGAGATCCACTGCGATTTTGTCTATGCGCCCCATCACTTCACAAGTTTCCTGACCCTTGATGAAAAATATCGCAGGAACCTCGCCGTCTTTACATCGCCCAGCAAAACATTCAACGTTGCAGGCTTCCAACCGGGAAATATCATCATCCCTGATGAAACACTCCGCCAAGCGTATCGCCGGGCCAATGCCGCGTCTGGCTACAGTCAGGGCAGCATTATGGGGCAGATTGCCGTAAAAAGCTGCTACACCAAAGGGGACGCCTGGGTAAAGGAACTTGTAGCCTACATCAAGGGCAATATCGACTGGACGAGGGACTTTGTCAAGAAGAACCTTCCTCAAGCAGTCATGACCGATCCCGAAGGCACCTATCTTGTATGGATTGACTTTTCCGGATATGGTCTTTCGGATGAAGGCTTGGAAGAAGCCGTTACGGATAAAGCCAAACTCTGGCTTGACTCGGGAAAGATCTTCGGGCCGGAAACCGCCCAATTCGAGCGCTTCAATATGGCGGCACCGAGGGCTGTGATTGAGGAGGCCTTTGGGAGATTAAAGAAGGCACTGGAAAATTAAATAAAAGGTCAGTCCAAAAATCGGGCTACCCTTTTATTTAATATGCTCTTAATCGGGCGGCCCAAATACACCGATTGATGTTATGATTCCAAAAGACCGCAAGAGACAATCTCTAAGGGTGCGGACCCAAACCGTCCTTCGGAACCGGAGGCCGAATTGATTTTTCAATAACACGGTTCTGCGGTCTGCCTGATATGGTAAATGCCCTGCCTACGGAGAGCCTTGAACCATCGAAAAATGCTCCTTGCTCCCGCTCATATTGTAATGTCGGGGCACCCCCTTCCCACCCGCTTGATGGTTCCCCGCCCCGGCAAAGGGACGGATTGCTGCTGCGCGACCATCGCGTTGTCGGGGGTACGTTTCTTGTCCCTGCAGAAAAAAGAGCTGCCAGTGACGAGTTAGCCCATCCCCCATCATCACAGAAAAAGGCCGCACAGAAATGATTCCATCATTTCTGTGCGGCCTTTTTCTTTTTCTCTTACAGCTTAAAATCGATAACAGCGGAGACGCCGACGCCTTCGACGCGATTCACGTTTGTAATATTGATGTTGTCAATGGGGATGAGGCCTTTGATACGGGCAATCTTACTGAATTTAAATTCAAGCTGGCCCACGGCTTTTACCTTATCCACTTGGGCTTTTGGCCCCACGACCTGGACAGCACCGATGTAGCCGCCCGTCCCCATACTGAGGATGGGCACGACCTTTGTTGCATAGTCCGTACTGACTTCATTTTGGGAAAAAATCTTGTTGATGAAGGTATTGATTTCTCCGCCAAACTGATTGACGAGGTAGCTGATACCGCCGAGTTTCAGAACGGATCCAAAATCAAAAGCCTGAGCCGTCATCACCCCACCGCCAAAGCCAAAAAGGGATGCGGCAAGAACACCTGCAATAAATTGTTTCTTGATCATTTTTGTCCTCCTACTTCCTGGCAGATATGTTTTCTCTATTGTACCCAAAAGATTTGGACAATTTGTGACAAAAAGAAAACTGCAGGGAGGGATGATCCCTTACAGTTCTTTTTTGAAATAGACGGTCACATGCTTTTTCCCAGCAAGCTGTTTTTCTCCCACTTCCGTAAAGCCAAGGTGCCGGTACATCGCCGCAAGCCAAGGATGACTCTTGGCCGTACCAAGGGTCACGGCGGGTGCATGAAGCAGCTTGGTCAAGATTTCTATTTCTACATAATGAAGGAGTTTAGTGGCGTTTCCTTGATGCGCCTCATCGGGATCCGTAATGAAGTGTCCAATATGGGGCACACCAAAGGGGCCAGGATGGTGCCCCCAAGGCATCCGCAGGGAAATGGCACTCACGAGCTTATGGTCCACAAAAAGACCAAAGGTCGGCTCTTCCTGGAGCCATTGTATGGCCTCTTCCCGCGTTTCATCCATGGCGTCAAAAGAAAGTGGATATGGCCGGTCAGTTGCGTAGCTTCGATGGAGGACGTCAAAATAAGCATCTCCATCGTCTTTAGTCAAGAGGCGGTATTCAACCACAAGGCAGCCTCCTTTTTGGGGTCCATTTCATCGCAGGAAAGGCATTGCGGAGCCAGGAACCGGCTAAGGAACTGACGGGTCCTTTTCTCCTTCGGATGGACGAGGACTTCCTGGGCACTCCCCCGCTCCACAATATAGCCATTTTCCATAAAGACAACTTGATCGGCCACTTCCCTGGCAAAGGCAATCTCGTGAGTCACAATAATCATGGTAATCTTTAATTTTGAGGCAATCTCTCGGATCACAGACAACACTTCTCCCACGATTTCAGGGTCCAGGGCGCTCGTTGGTTCATCAAACAAGATGACCTTAGGATTCATGGCAAGGGCCCGGGCAATGCCAACGCGCTGCTGCTGACCGCCTGAAAGCTGGATGGGATAGGCATTCAGATATTCTGCCATGCCGACCTGCTGCAGGCAGGCAATGGCTTTTTCACGGGCTTCCTTTTTGGCCATTTTCTGGACCGTCACAAGCCCTTCCATCACATTTTGAAGAACGGTCATATTGGAAAAAAGATTGTAAAGCTGAAAAACCATGGCCGTATTGCGGCGGACATGAAGGATTTCCTTTTTGCTGGCGCGTTTCATATCAATGATGGGTTCCTCATCAAGCTGAAGCGTCCCTTTATCAGCGGGTCCCAAAAAATTAATGGTTCTCAAAAAGGTCGTTTTCCCACTCCCAGAAGGGCCTATGATGACTGTCACACTGCCCGTTGGCACCTCAAGGCTGACATCTTTTAGGACCGGGCGTTTCCCATAGCTTTTTTCAACGTGCTCAATGCGGATCATGCTAGATTCCCCTTTCTAAACCGATTGCTTCTAACTTCCATCTTCCCAAAAATAAATTCAAATCCGACGCCCATAAGCCAATAAAGGATTGCTACTGCCATATAGGCTTCAAAGTAGCGCATACTGTCTTCGCTGAACAATTTGGCTGCACCAAAAAGCTCAACTACGGTAATGACAAAGACGATACTTGTACTTTTCATAGTCGAAAGAAACTGATTGGCAAACATGGGCAGGGCCACCGTTACTGCTTGAGGGAAGATGACCCGAAAAAAAGCCTGAAGTCCTGTCATTCCAATGGATTTGGCGGCTTCTTTCTGACCTTCCGGTACTGCTTCATAGGCAGCTCGAAAAATCTCCGTTAAATACGCCCCGGTATGGAGGGTGAGCCCCACGACAGCTACTTGGAGGGCTGTTACTTTTTCCACGGGAAAATGAAATACGCCTTCTTGGTCCATGGCCATAACAAAAATGGGCAGTCCATAATAGACAAGATAGAGCAGGACCATATTCGGCAAGCTACGGCAGATGAGGACATAAAGGGCGGCCAGTTCCTTAAAAAGAGGGACTCTGCGGATTTCAAGAAAAGCGCAGAAAAGGGCCCAGAAAGTGCCTAGACAAACACTGCTGACAGTCAGTCCCAAAGTCACCTTGAGATAGGGAAAAATGTAGACGAGGCCTGAGACAATATAGGATGGATCAAAAAAAGCTGTACTATTCATATTCTCCTCCTATCACGGTCAAGGTGTCTTCTGAAATCCGAAAATGATGTTCAAGGGCCCGTCCCAATAAGGTAAGGGCAAAGATCATCGCCCCATAAAGGATGGCGACATCCACGTATAGTTCCAGATACCGCTGGGAATTTCCGCCCATGAGTTCAGCTTGGCGCATAACATCAACAATGCCTACATTAAAGATCAAGGCCGTGCCTTTAAGGGTGCTGATGACCTCATTCACAAGAGGCGGGATGGAAAGCACAAAAGCCTGAGGAAGGACGATGCGCCGATAAATCTGGGCATCGGTCATTCCTAAACTGGCAGCGGCCTCTTTTTCTCCCGGCTGGATGGCCGCTAAGCTCCCACGCAGGATTTCCGCCCCATAGCCAGCAACGTGGAGTGCAAAGATCACCAAAACAAAGAGCAAGGGCGGCAGGTCCGACACATCCACGCCTGCACCTGAAAGAAGCTGGGGAACACCAAAATAGACAACAAAGAGTTGGACGATAAAGGGAGTACTGCGGATAAAGGAAATAAAGATTCGATAGCCCCCACTTACTATGCGCGATCCCTGATCCTTCCATACGGCCAGAAGGGCTGCCAAAATAAGTCCTGGGACAACGGATAGGAGCGTCACAAAGAGCGTTACGGAAAGGTAGCCGGCCAGTTTGGGCAGCGAGGCAAGCATATAGGCTGAACTGAAATAACTTCCTATTTTTGTTTCACTCCTTTCCTTGGTTCTTTATTTTGGCTGGACGGTGTAGTCCTTGCCAAGGTACTGTTCGGAGAGCTTTTTCAAGGTTCCGTCTGCCTGCATTTCTTTTAGCACCTTATCAATCTTTTGGATGACGGATTCAAACTTAGGATCCTTACGGAACATGAAATAGGTCGGAACAGACTGGAAGACGGGGCCAACAGAAACAACAGGGAGATTCTTGTCCTTTCGGGCCGCAGCCACGACATATTCATATTCTCCTGCGGCATCTGCCCGTCCTGTTGCAACAAGATTCAGGTTTTCCGCAGATCCCTTATCACTGTAAATGGCCTCAATGGCATTGCCATTTTTCTTATTGAGATCGTTGATGAGATCGCGGAACTCAGAATTTGCCGTAAGGGCAACCTTCTTTCCCTTGAGGTCGTCGAGACTCTTGATGTCCGTACAGCCTTCTTTGACAACAAGTTTCCGAGCCGTGTAGTTATTGGGCACATTCGTATAAAGGTACTTTCCTTCGCGAGCCGGATTGCGCCGCATTTGGTTGGCGATGGCATCAACTTGTTTGGAGTTCATGGCAACAATGGCAGCATCGACGGCCATTGCCTTGAATTCAAAATGCAGACTCGGATCACGGCGTTCCACTTCCTTAAGGATTTCCACATCATAACCGGTGAGGTTTCCCTTATCGTCCGTATAGGTGAACGGTTTCGCCGTTCCACGGGTGGCCACCACAATCTTTTGAGCCTCTTTATGGGGGACATTCCCTTCTTTTTTATCATTTCCGCAGCCGGCCAAGGCAACGACAGCAGCGACAACGGTCAAAACAGCCGTCCATTTTTTCACGCGGTTTATCTTCATCATACTTCCTCCCCTGATTCTACACTTAGGAGCGGCCAAAGTGACTCCATGGTCCCCTTGGGCCAATTCCTCGTTTGTTCCATAACTTTTCCGGCCCAGTTTTCATCCTTCGAAAGGGCCAATTTTTCAAATAGGTCTTCCTCTGTAAAGGGTCGATTGGGCGACCCTGGCGGTGCGGATTCCTCTGCCGTGATGACCTTTCCCGATCTTGTCTGGACTGTTACAACAATCCTGCGCACACTTTTGGGGACACGCGGCAAATCACGGCTCCGCTGCATTCTGGGTAAGGCTTTTGTAAAGCTTTCCGGGACCTTTTCCAGATCAAAGAATCGGTCTTCTACGCACCCTTGGGTCAGAACCTGATAAGCGACGTATTCCATGGAAAACTTCCCTTCCACTCCTGTTAGAGGCGCCTCATAGCGAAGGGCTTTATCTGCGCCAGGCGGAAAATGAAAAACAATTTTTTGAAGGTCATCGAGCCGAATACCCTGCTGCCATAGCTTCTTACAAGCAGCTTCCCCACCAATGGCGGCACTGCAGTAAGGATGGGTCTTCATCCATAACCCGGGATCGAGGATCTGCCCTTTATTGAGCCAGTTAGACTCAAAAAATTCAGCACTACCCGTTGGTGCTGAAAAGGTTTTCAGCCATCCCGTTTGGGAATTGAAGGGTGTTTCCCTAGCGGACAGCCCGACAGCGGTTACAAGGTCAAAGGCAAAGACCGCGTTTCTTGCAGCAAAGCCTGAATGAAGGGGTTTTCCATCACTGCCGGCCTGCATCCCCAGACCGCCGGACTGACTGCCGCAGAGGGATAAGAGCTGCGCCGTTTTAGACTCGTCAAGTTGGGCCCATTTAGCTAGGGCGCAGGCGCCGCCCAAAGGGCCCAAGGTTCCTGTGGAATGCCACCCCTGCCATTTATGTTCGGGATTGACAAGACTTCCCAATAGGCCTTCCAATTCAGCGCCCACAACATAGGCGGTCAAGAAGTCTTTGACTGACTGCCGCGACGCCATAACAGAAAGGAGGACGGAAAAAAGAACGGTACTGAAATGACCGGCAATATTTGATTGGGCATCATCAAGGTCAAGATAATGGGAAGCAAACCCGTTATAAAAGGCAGCAAAAATGGGGTAGCTGGTTCCCTTCTGTCCCACCATAAGACCCTTACCGGCAAACCCCTGGGCCCAGTGTGCCGCCGCCTTGACTTTCTGCCTCCCTACCGCCCGATAAAGGGAAGCGAGGTAGTCCAAGAACGCTCTTCTTGCTTCCAGCAAAAGATCGTCCCGATGGGTCAGATCTGTTTCCTTGATGAGCCGGACAATGGTTCCCGTAATGTCATCCATGGTTTCCACCCCTGCCGCTTTTATTTAGCGAATTTTGCCGCCCGGTCATTAGGCTCTTCCCAAATTGACATATCCGGGCCTTTAGGCACAATGCGCGGAAAATCTTCAAAAGGCGTGTGATCTACATAATAAAAACGCTTGCGCATGGAGTCAAAATCCGTATTCTTTCCAAAGGCCGGATGGGAATAAAGATCCTTTGCATAATTCCAAAGATTGGGATAATCCACGAGCCGTTTTTTGTTCACATAATATTTTTGATAGAACACAAGATCGAAACGGGCAAGGGTCACATAAAGCCGAATATCCGGATCGGTGATGGTATCGCCAAATAGGTAGCGCCGTGAACTAAGACGTTTTTCCAGCCAGTCCAGACGGTCAAAGACTTTATTGTAGTAGAATTCATAATCCTTCTGGCTGGTAACAAGGGCTGCCAGGTTGACTGCAAGATTGACGTCAGCATAGATGATGTCATTGAGGGCATCAATATCATCATGCAGGGCTTCTGGATAAAGATCCGGTGCGTCAGGACGGAAGTATTTTTTCCAGGCCGTTTCCAGCTCCGTCGTAAGGTCGTGGTAGTCATTATTGACAACAGCGCCCGTTGTGACATCAACAATGGCAGGAACGGTGCTGCGCTGATCATAATGAGGATTGCCTTTTCGATAGCATTCCCCCAGGGAATGAACCTTCAAAACAGGGTCAACGCCGTCGGGATCAAGGGTGAAGAACCAATCACCAACAACACCGGCAGGACGCAGGGGATCGACAACCCCCTTGGAAATCACTTGATCAAGACCTAACAGATCGATGGCAATGGCAATCCTATGAGCCCACGGACAATGGCGGGACCAAATGAGACGATACCGTCCCGCTTCCACAGGAAGGAAACCCGGTCCTTCACCAAAGGGCGTCGTAAACTGCGGTTCCTCGTCGTCAGCATATTTTTGGCGACGATTGAAGTTGGAATGGTCCTGTCCATCATATTCCTTTTGAACCGTATGGGCCCGGGGATTACTGGAATGAAACTCGGAAAAATCAATGGGGCATGGGTTCATGGCTTTTTTTACCGTAACCTTTTTCCATTCTGCTGCGATTTCAGGATCTTTTGCAAAACTCATCTTATCCGCTCCTTTAATTCCTATATATTTTCTATGTTTTTGGTTATGCCCTATATCATAGCACTTTAGTCTAATTTGTCAATCAATTTTTTTCATAAACTATATTCTTATTATTAATAATCTTAATGATATGATTATAAAGCCGTTTATTGGGATGGCTTGAGATAAACCGTGTTTCTATGCGCTTTATCGCACAAAAAAAGCTTTTCGCATCAGCCAATCAAACTGCCTCTGCGAAAAGCCAACAAATAAAGCATTGATTTCTTATCCTACTGAAAAACTAGTAATTTGTAAGATCCATCTCATGAAAAATCTCCCCGTCAAGGGTTTTCCACGTGACTTTGCTGCCCTTTATGACGAGGTAGCTATGGGGCGAATTCTCTTTGGGTAAGGTCACGGACCCAGGATTGAGAACCCAGTGATCTGTCCCAAAGGGCGTCCAATTAGGCACATGGGTATGGCCATGGAGCAGGATATCACCTGGGCCCAAGGGCGGCAAGGCACTCAGGTTATAATGATGGCCATGGGTCACAAAATAGGTCCGTTCCCCTACCATCATGAGGGCATAATCCGCCATGATAGGGAAAGCAAGGACCATTTGATCAACTTCACTGTCGCAATTGCCCCGTACAGCCGATATGGGGCAAGGCGCGTTCGTAAGTAGCGCAATGACTTCCTTAGGGGCATAGCCTTTGGGAAGATCATTGCGGGCCCCATGGTATAGCAGGTCCCCCAACAGAAGCATTCGTTCCGCCTTTTCCCGTGCGGCTGCTGCCATGAGTTTTTTCGTGTAAAAACCCGAACCATGAAGGTCAGACGCTACGATAATCTTCTTCATCCTTCTTCCTCCTCCAGATAATAACGGATCTCGTCGAGGCAGCGAGGAAAGAGCACAATTTCTTCATAGTCAGAAACGATGAATTCCTGCCGGCCCATGCGCTGACACATGGATTCCAAAGGATCATAATAGCCGCTTACATTGTAGATGAGGCAGGGCGCGGTGCACTTTTTGAGGCGTCTTAGGCTCATGATTTCAGAGATCTCTTCCAAGGTTCCTGGCCCGCCGGGAAGGGCAATGAAGGCTTCGCCCAGGTCGATCATCCGTCTTTTGCGATCTTCCATGGTTTTCACCGTATAAAGCTTTGTGAGCCGGTCATGGACCTTATCCGGGGTCTTCAAAAATTCCGGGATGACCCCAATGACGGGACCTCCCTCGGCAAGCACCGCGTCCGCTACGGCACCCATAAGGCCAATCTTGCCACCTCCATAGATGAGGGTATGGCCATTTGTGCCAATCCAGTGTCCCAGTTCTTTGGCTTTTTCTTGGTAAATGGGATCCGCACCAAACTGGGATCCACAGTAGACGGTGATATTCATAGAAAACTCCTTTGGATAATTGAGGAAAAGGACCCACTCCGCAAGGGGCGTGGATCCAAAGTAATCAGAGAATGCTTAGTTCTGAGTTAAGAAGGTCGGTGACGAACATGTGACCAGGAGCATGCGTAATCATAAACTCAGGTTTTACGGCCATGGCGACGGCTTGAGGCGTTACGCCGCAGGCCCAGAATACAGGAATTTCCCCAGGACCAATGGTGCTTGGTTCCCCAAAATCAGGATGATTGATGTCCTTGATCCCGATGGCGGCAGGGTCCCCCATATGAATGGGAGCGCCATGGACGTTGGGCATACGGCTTGTGACCTGGACGGCACGGATGGCGTCCTTCATCTTCATAGGGCGCATAGAAACAACAGTTGGTCCATGGAAGACGCCGGCGGGGATGCATTCGCGGTTCGTAATATACATGGGAACGTTGTGCCCTTCCGTGATGTGGCGTACTTCAAGGCCCGCGTCAAGGAGCGGTCCTTCAAAGGAAAAGCTGCAGCCGAGAAGAAAGGCGACAAGGTCATCACGCCAATATTGTTCAAGGGTGGCCACTTCTTCTGCCATCTCGCCGTGACGATAGATGCGGTATTTGGGAATGTCATAGCGCAGGTCGGCACCGGGCGCGGCAAGGCGCGGCTCGGGGTTTCCCACTTCCGTTACATCAAGGATGGGGCAAGGTTTGGGATTGCGTGTTGCAAAAAGGAGAAAATCAAAGGCCAGGTCCTTGGGCAAAATGACGAGGTTTGCTTGAGCGTAGCCATTGCAAACGCCAGAAGTCTGACCTGTAAAGCGGCCGGAACGAACAAGCTCACGAAAAGCGGTCGGTTTCATGGTACTGCAGTCCATTGTCATGCCTCCTTTTGCCGTCTAAGCGGCATCCTTGTAAAATATACTTATGCTCCTTTCACTATACCCTATCTTGATGGCTTTGTGAACTCTTTTTTCAGCGGCAAAGGCCGCCGCCCGTAGGCAGCGGCCTTCATTTCAGGAAATGAGTGCGTTCCACTGACGGGCAGGACCCGTCATGCCAGATTTTTTTGAGGAAAAGGAACCTGTTGCTAGAAAGACCATAACGAGGTCCCAGGTACGAAACATCTTTTCTTCTGCCATTTTAATCATGAAGAATCCCTCCCTTTCAGATTGGTTCAAATGAGCTGGGAAGATCAGTTTCCCTTCAAGAAACGGATTTTGATTATTCCTTTCTTGAATGTTTTTCATTATACGCTCCTTTTCGTTCACGTAAAGGCCTTCACAAATCCTTCACAATTTCAATTTGCAAGTTCATTTATATTGTAATTAATTTTACTTAATCTCGAAAAACTTATCACATTTCACCAATTTCTTGAGTTTATTTTCATTTAACCGTTCTATTTTATCAGTAAAAATCCACACGAGATAGGATTTCCTTTTCTCATGTGGAGGGCAATATTTTTTAGGATCTGTATTTTTCTGAACAACAAGCATCCTCAGGCAACGGTCATGGTCACATCCCCTTTGCGTCTTTGAAGGCGCCCCATCTTGTGATAGAGGTAGAACCAGTAGCTTGAAAGGACGGTAAGAAGGATAACCCAGGAAATGGGCCAAGACAAATAAACAAGGGAAACAGGGCAGTTCGGGGCGCCGAGGTAGGCAATCCAGCCCAGGCGGAAGACGCAGGTCGCAAAAAGGTTCACGACCATGGGAGCAACGGAAATCCCGAAGCCGCGGATACTGCCAACGAGGACGTCTGCAATGCCAAAAACAAAATAAGGGGCGGTCACCCACAAAAGCCGTTCTACACCATAAGCGATGACATCAGGGTTGCTGTTAAAAAGGCCAATCATTTCCGGTGCCCAGAGCCGCGCGGCAATGGCCTCCATGATGCCTACACAGGTCACAAGGCTGACACAGATTGTAACAACCCGTTTCACGCGCTCCCATTTACCGGCGCCCAGGTTTTGTCCCACAAAGGTCATGCTCGCCTGATGGAAGGCATTCATGAGGATATACATGACGTTTTCAATGTTGGCCGCGGCGCCGCAAGCTGCTACGACCAGACTGCCATAAGTATTGATAGCGCCTTGGATGACGACGTTGGAAAGACTGAAAAGACAGGCCTGGATGCCCGCAGGAACACCGATACGGCAAAGGTCATAAAGGGCGTTGCGATGGATGGCAAGGCGCCGAACGTCAAAACGCCAGGGCCCTGTTTCCTTGCTAAGGCAGCGAAGGACCAAGAAGGCACTGAGGGCCTCACTAATGATGGTCGCAAGAGCTACACCGGCCACATCAAGCTTCAGGAAAATGACAAAGATGAGGTTCAGCACCACATTCGTCACGCCACTAATGATGAGGAAGAAAAGCGGCCGCTCCGTATCACCAATGGCGCGCAGCGCTGCCGTCCCATAGTTATAGGCCATGAGAAAGAGGGTTCCTGAAAAATAGATACGCATATAAAGGAGCGCTTTATCATAGACATCCGGCGGTGTACTCATCCAGTGCAAGACGTAAGGAATGAAGATGATGGCAACGCTCCCCATGATAAGACCGCCTACAAGGGCAACGGTCATCGCCGTATGAAGGGCATGGGAAATTTCCCGGTACTTATCTCCGGCGCCAACATAGTTGGCAATGAGGACATTGACGCCAACGGAAATCCCAACCAGCATGTTGATGAAGAGAAAGATGGTTGATGTCGAACTGCCAACGGCAGCAAGGCTGCTATAGCCCGCAAACTGACCGACCACAATGACATCGGCCGCGTTAAAGGCAACCTGCAGAAGGCTTGTCAGCATGACGGGCACACTGAAAAGAAGAATTTTCCCAAGCAGAGGTCCGTGCGTCATATCAAGATTGCGTCTTTTTCTCACAGCCATGTTCCTCCAAGCTTCCATGATTTCCTTATTCTACCATATTGTGTGATTTATTTGTAAACAATTTATGGGGTAAATTGGGCGAAAAGTCGGGTGATGGAGCCTAAGCGGTTAACTAAGGCGCTGCTAGGGCAGCTTGGCTAAAGCGGGCGATATGAAATGAAAGATGACCCTTGGCTAAGACGATTCGCCTGGCTTAGGAGGCTAGGAGGCTGAAAATCGGAGGGGAAAAGACCGTAAGACGTGCATCGAACCTAAAGAAAAAAAATATAAAGAAAGCCTCAAACCGAATCAAGACACGAATTCGGTTTGAGACCTTCTTGTTGGACCAGCAATATTTTTATTTTTAATTAACCTAAAGATGTTTTACAGCATGAAATTAGGAAGCAATTTCTTCTTATTAGCTCTATCTGGTTCTATCTTTTTCCTTAGAGACGGCATATGCTGTTCTTCCTTACCAGGGTGGGAGACCATGAAAGGGTTCATGAATTGAACCCCTTCATGGAGCGATTTTGGTAAGACGTCTACACACGAGAAGGAGCAAGGGGCATTTTTCGATGATTCAAGGCTGTCCGTAGGCACAAGCTCTGCTGGCCAGGCAGACCGCAAAACCGTGTTATCGAAAAATATATTCGGCGCCCTCTCTTGAAGAGGGATGGTTTGGCGCCGTGCGTTGGGCCTTTCAGCTAGTTATCACAGGCAGCTTTAGCCTTCCTGCTTGCAGGTTTAGGCGTCTGCATCAATCCCCTATCACTTTCATTTCTTAACGGTCAAGGTATGGCCGTTTTTATGGATGGTGCCGTGATTGACAAGCTGCGTCACAACGGAGTCTTCTGTCAGGTCCCACACGGCGCCTTTTTCAACGGTCACAGAAAGGGTGCCGTCCGCTTTTGACGCCGCACGATTTTCTTCAATTTGGGTCGAACCCGTAAAAGTGCTTCCCGCCCCCAAAGTGAGGTCCAGTTTGGAAATGGTATCGGTCACAATGCGGCCGGAAAGAGTCTGGTCCTTGGTCGTAATGACAGCATCTCCTCCATTGACACCAGCTTTCCCCCAGCCCCTCGAGGCGCTGTTACCCGAGACACGGATAAGGGCTTTTTGGGCCTCCTCCTGCTTAATGTCCACATGGTCCAGGAAAATACGGCATTTCGTGTTGGTTACATAAATGACATCGCCTTTATGAACCATAAGGGATCCCCCGACCATGGAAAAAGTACTCTTGCCTTCTTCCGCATCGCCGCTCATGGATTGATAGATCATGATTCCCTGCGTATTTTCTTCTTGGATTGTTTTAGGGCCCATCAGGCGCGATTCATCCATGGCGCCTTCCAAACTGCAGTCCGTAAGGGAAATACTATTTTTGCCTTCAATAACGGCCCCTTCAGAATGGGCCGCACGCAAAGCCGCTCCTGTTACGGCAATATCTGCTGTGGAGTAGATGGCCGGGGATCCATGTCCCTTGGTCTCAAACGTGCCGCCAGTAACGCGGACCGTTCCGCCCCCTCGGTCGGAACGAATGGCCGCAGCGGAATCTCCCTCTGTCAAGACCTTTACGTCAACGGCCTTCATGCTGGCTCCGCCTGTTGTCTGAAGACCGCCGGAATTGCGTCCTGTCGTATGGATGGTGACATTTTGTGCCGATACTTTCGTACCTTTGCCGTAGCTAAAAAGGGCGTTGCCATTGGGTGCGTTTGACGTAATGGCTGTATCTTCCACAGTAAGCGCTGCCCCATCCGTTGCCAAAACAGCTGCATTCATGCCGTAGAAGTCGCCGCCTTCCGTAGAAGACGAAGTGCCGCCCAATTTTTCGATTTTGCTGCTTTTTAGCGTGACTGTGGCACCTTTGACGCGCAGGGCATTTTCATTGCTCCCTGTGGAGGTATAGGTCTTTTCCGTAAGGGTTTGCGCCTTAGTTACGGTCACCTTCGCAGTTCCCTGCATCACCGTTTGCGGTGGATTGAAGCCGCCCATTCCCCCTTGCGGCGGCATTCCTTGCGGGGGCATTCCATCCGGCGGAGGACTAGGCGGCAGTGGCTGTGAAGAGGCACTGGAAACACGCAGGTCCGTACTTGCCGCTTCACACGCAGCATAAAAAGATGTCCCTAGGGGACTCATAAGAAGGGCCGCCAATACGGCCGCTGTCATTTTTTTCATGGCAATCACCTCGGATTCTATCATAAGGGAATGAAGTGAAGGCGGGATGAAGAACCTTTTTTAGTCAGAGCAAAAATCGCTCTGATTTGTTGAACATACGTGAACCCTTTGCTATAGGACATATTGATCTGAGGCAAGGGGCTCATGGCCTATCGTACAATGGGCCATCTCACGTTTGGGGACAGTTGGTGCCTGGGTGCTTTTCCTCCTAACCACGTGTCGTCACTTCCAGCGCCCAGCTTATCAGGCAAGAGGCTTTTTCAGCCTATGGACCTATACGCAGCCAGCAGCGTTGTCGCCCACAACCTCAATCTCCTCGCTATACACAAACCGTATGCCGTCGTCGATGAAGCCGGGTGCTCTTAGCCGCTGACCACGTCTATGCCCTATTTAAAAAAAGCAAATGGAAATAAAAAATCGTGAGGAAAAAAGCGCAGTCTACGTAACATAAATCACGCCGAGTTAATACAGGGTAGCAAGCGGTCCAGCTGTCACGAGCCTACGGCTCTAGCTATCAAGCTAAAACTTAATTCGCCCTCAAACATGTTCATCGTCATTCCGCTTCGCTCCAAAAGCATCCTTCGAAACTCCGGGCGAATCTGCCTTGTTCCCGCTCGCAAGGAAACGTCGGGCAAAAACCAGTCTCATCATCCACCACCATAAAGGAGGTCATGTCATGATCCCACTTGATGGTTCCCCGCCTTGGTAAGGCGGATTGATGCTGCGCACCGAGCGCTAAGGCAAAACACGTAGGAAAAATGACCAAATGCCGCAATAACTTTTATCGTGCACGTCCCTTGTTAGCACAAAAGAAAATCGTACCGCGATTGTGAAACAATTCCTACGTGTTTTCTGTACTTTTTTAAGAACCCCATGTGCCACCTCTTCCCATTTTTCCAAAAAAAAGCCGTGAAAAAATGAACAAATCATTTTTCACAGCCTCTCCCCATCCCTTATTCTCCAAGGGAACGTCCCATGTCATAGGCTTTTTTTAGGGCCGGGTGACCTTTAATGTCGCCGACACGCGTTACGCCGCCCGCAAAGACGGTGCCTGTAAGGTGCGCTTTGGGAAAGCATTCAATCCAGCCTTCCAGACTTGTGATGGATCTTGACGGCGTCTTTGCTCCCTCTTCCGCAGCGCTTGTAAGAAAATAAATGTCACGGAACTTGTAATCTGACGCAAATAACGGATTGGCCCGGTCAAGAAGGGTCTTTAGCTGACCTGTCAGGCCATAGTAGTAGACAGGAGAAGCAAAGACAATCACATCACTTGCTTTCATTTCTGCCGTAATGGCTTCCGCATCATCATGAAGGATGCAGTGCCGCGTTTCCTGACAGGAAAGACAGCCTTGGCAAAATGCCAGTTGCTTTCCGGCAAGGCTCACTTTTTCCACCTGATATCCCGCTTCTTCCGCGCCTTTTTGAAAGGCATCACAAAGCGTTTCAGAATTTCCCCCTTTGCGAAGGGAACTTGAAATGATGAGGACTTTTTTCGTCATAAGGGCATGCTTCCTTTCTTCTTTTCTTTCAGTATAACGAGAAAGGGACATCCCTTCCAATACTTATGATGTAGGGAATTCCATGCGTAAAAGCTATGATATTTTTTATCAGAACCAAAATCGCTCCGATTCGACGAAAAATGCACGAAAAAGCTCATGCTGCTAAAGCCATAAAGGCACTGCTTTGATGCCGTGAAGCTGGGATGCTGTGAGGCTAAAAGACCAGAAGGGAAAACACCGTAAGGCCCTAACGACAGTGTGAAAGCTGTGTTATCAGGAGTATGTTCTGCAAGACGACATCCAAAAGGAGCCGATAAGAATCACTTCTTATCGGCCCCGTGCCTTTTGCTATTTCTTATTTAAAGGTTGCGTCGGCATAAGCCTTCAGTTCGTCCCTAAAGGCTGGATGAGCGACGGAAATCATGGCATAGGCCCTTTCTTTCAAGGTAAGGCCTGTGAGATGGGCCACGCCGTATTCGGTAGCGACATTTTGGATGAGGCCGCGCGGTGCGGAAATGGTACTTCCGGCAGGAATGGAAGCAAGAATATTGGAATGAAGCTGCCCTTTCTTATCTTTGCGGGCCGAATTGATGCAAATATAACCCGCCCCGCCCGGAGAAAGGAAAGCCCCTTCGAGAAAGTCCAGCTGGCCGCCCGTACCGGAAAGCTGGCGGGTTCCGACAGATTCAGCATTTTCCTGTCCCATGAGGTCAAGCTGGACACCGCCATTGATACTAATGAAGTTTGACAGTTTTTCCATGTTGCGCGGGTTGTGGATATAGTCCACATCGGCAGGATAGAAAAGATCCGGGCGATCGTTCAGCCACTGATAAAGTTCCGCACTGCCGCTTGCAAGGTTCCATGCGGCAAGACCGGTATTGATTTCCTTCCTGCGACCCGTCAGTTTCCCGGCTTGATAGAGCATCAGGAAGGCATCGCTGATGGTTCCCGTATGGCAGCCCAGATCTTCCTTATCGGATTTTGCGAGCATCTCGGCAATGGTAAAGGGAACCGTTCCCACACCAAGGGACAAGGTGGCGCCATTTGGGATTTCATTGACGACATATTCAGCAATCTTGATGTCCGCTTCCGACGGTGTACGGTACTTGTTGGCAGCAAGCGGTGCGTGTTCCCCTTCGACGATGAGATCAGCGTCGTCAAGGCTCACGCGGTGAGAACCATCCACACCCTGAAGAGTCGGCATGTGTTCATTGACTTCAAATATGACGGTCCGGGCTTTTTTCATGATGGTCTTCCAGGCATAGCTGGCAAGACCCAATCCGCAGCAGCCATTTTCATCAGGCTTGGAGACCGGAATGCAGGCGACGTCAACGGTTAGGTATTCACGGTACATCTGCGGCAAAAGGCGAAGCAACATGGGAGCAAAATGGATCTGTCCAGCCGAGAAGTACTTGCGTTCCGCGTTTCCCAAATGCCAGCTGTAGTAATCAAAGCTTTCGTGGTCCGGGTCGCATTCAACGACGGCAATGGATGGCCGGTAGACAAGACCGCCGCGGATCTTGACATCCGTTACGGCCCCCTTTCTTTTAGCAAGGGCGGCATCCATCAGTTCCGGGAAGCCGGAGCCAAAACCAAAATCAACCCAGTCGCCGCTTTTAATGGCTTCTGCCGCTTTGTCAGCGGTCACAACTTTACTGCGATATTTTTCAAGCATAACGATACTCCTTTCAGGAACTGAATTTACCTTCTTTCATGGATCCATTCAGGATGCCAACGGTCTTCGGCGCTCCGCGTCTTTTGAGGGTGCCCCAAAGCAAAAAGGGCAAAGGCCTCTTCCTTAACAGGAAGGCCAAGGAGTTTTTTTACGGCAAGGGCTCGCTCGCGTCTTGGATAAACGCCCATCAATGTTCCGCCAAGCCCCAGTTCTGCGGTCTTGAGCCAGAGGTTTTCCGCGGCACAGGAGGCATCGATGGGAGCAAATTCAGAAACGATGCAGTCAGTCACATAGGTGATGACAATAAGGACCGGGGCCTTTGCGCCAAATGCCGCGTAGGGGCTGGTATCACAAAGCGCCTGTTGAAGCTTTTGTCATAAATGACGTAAAACCGCCAAGGCTGCTGGTTGCACGCCGAAGGCGCCAGCATGGCGGCGCGAAGAAGTGCCATCACCTGACTTTTGGCCACAGGTTCGTCCGTAAATGCCCGGACACTGGTCCGACTCTCAAAAATGTCCATCAAGGTCTCCTTTTTGCTTTTCCCAGATACGCCGCAACTCTAGACAGCATGCTGCCTAGAGTTGCGTGTAAAGAAGGGTTTCAGACGGTCCAAGGATAAGAGGGGGATGGCTTAGACCGTCAGATGGAAGGAAAAACCTGCAATATCACCATCAAGGTAGATAAAGGTAATCTTTCCTTCTTCATTTCTTCGAATGGTATTTTCTTTGAAGGTGATGCCTTTAGAGGCGAGGTCTTTCATGGCCGCCTCAACATCATCGGTCTGGAGAGCAATGTGCCCGTGCGTTCCGATCTGGTTATGCTTCATCACTTCAAAAGCCGTGGAAACAAAGGTATGGGTATCGTTTTCGTGGCCGGTTTCCATGTTGAAGAGATGGCACAAAAGACTGACAAGCTTTTTGGCCTCGGCCTCATTTTCACAATTGATGCCAACATGTTTCAGTCGATAGGTTACTGCCATGGTGGGCATTCCTCCTCATTTGAGCATAGTCATTGGGCCTTGTCATGACAAGGTACTCCCCTATTGTACCATAGGCCGTAAGGAAAGTCCCTGATCAAAATCAATCATGGGTATGGAGGATGGCTCCTTTATCCGCAGAAGATACAAGGGCTGAGTATTTCTTAAGGAGCGGAGACGTTGCCTTCACAACAGGGGTAAAGTGTTTACGCCGCGCGGCCAGTTCCTCGTCAGAAAGATCCACAGTCAGTGAGCGGTTCGGGATATCGATGTGAATGATATCGCCGTCTTCAATAAGGCCAATGGGACCGCCAGCGGCCGCTTCCGGAGAAATATGACCAATGCAGGGCCCACGGGTCGACCCGGAAAAACGCCCGTCTGTAATAAGGGCCGTGCTTTCATCCATGCCGCGTCCCACAAGAAGGGCCGTGACAAGGAACATTTCCCGCATGCCAGGGCCGCCTTTCGGGCCTTCATAGCGCAGGACAATGACTTCGCCAGCATGGATTTCGCCGTTTTCAATGGCCGTAATGGAGTCTTCCATGCTGTTAAAGACGCGGGCCTTGCCCGTGAACTGGTGCATGGACGGTTTGACACCACTGGCCTTGACGACAGCGCCATCAGGAGCCAGGTTGCCATGGAGGATAGCAATGCCGCCCTGCTTGTTTTTCGGTGCCGACCGAGGATAAATGACATCATTTTCCACAAGGGGTTGGGCTTCCAGCACTTCCTTGATGGAGTGACCCGTGACCGTGATCTGGGAATCATCAATCTTATCCTGGATGGCCTTTAGGACGGCAGGAATACCGCCGTTATCATGGAGCACATCCACAGCATAGGCGCCGGACGGACGCAGGTTGCACAGATAGGGTACCTGCCGGCTGATCCGGTCAAAGTCATCAAGGGTGATGTCCGCATGGGCTTCATGGGAAATGGCCATCAGATGCAGGACGGAGTTTGTAGAAGCGCCAAGGGCCATGACAGCCTTGATGCCATTGAGGAAAGCTTCTTTGGTAAGGATCTTATCCGTGGAAAGGCCTTCTTTAACCATCTTTACGATGCGTTTGCCGCTGGCACGGGCAAGGCGCCGTTTTTCCGACGCGACAGCCGGGCAAGTACCCATAAAGGGCAGGGTGAGGCCCAGGACTTCGGCCAAGGCACTCATGGTATTGGCCGTCCCGAACATGGAGCAGGAACCCACCGTCGGAAGCGATGCCATTTCCATCTTGCGAAGTTCATCATAGGTCATCTTGCCGACCTGATATTCACCGACAAATTCGCGCAGGTTGCTCAGGCAGATATTGGTCCTGCCATTGCATTTACCGGCAATCATAGGGCCGCCCGTTACGACAATAGCCGGGATGGACAAGCGGGCTGCCGCCATCATCATCCCCGGTACAATCTTGTCGCAGCTGGCGATGAGCACGACACCGTCAAGCTGGTTGCCTTCGACAACAGCTTCTACGGAGTCGGCAATGATCTCACGGCTCGGCAGGGAGTAGCGCATACCGCAGTGGCCTTGGCAGAGGCCATCGCAAAGGGCAATGGTGTCGAATTCGCGGGGAATCCCGCCGCCTTCAAGGATACCATCGCTTACATCCCGGGCCAGTTCACGGAGATGGATATGGCCAGGGACGAGTTCACTAAAGGAGTTAGCAATCCCAATCATGGGTTTGCGGAAATCATCTTCCTCGAGACCCATGCTGTAAAGCAGTGCCCGGTTTCCGCTGCGCCCCACTCCATTGACAAGGATACCGCTTCGCTCGTCCTTGTAACGCAATTCTTCTTTGTCACTCATGGGGAATCCCTCTTTCTAAGGAAAGGCGCATGCCCTTCCTCTTCCTTTTCTAATTGCTCGATCGCCGCTTGTTTGATCAGCGATTACAGTTCAAGGCCTCGCTTGAAGGCCTTTTGGTTCGATTCTACCACTTTCTTCTTGCCGCCGAAACGGTCTTCGATAGCTTTAAGGCAGCCTTCAGCACCCAAAAGTCCCGTCTTTTTGCTCATGGTTCCCAGGGCAACGAAATTGGCGCTTTGGATACTGCCAAGGGCAATGGCTTCACTGCGATACGGAAAACCGATATGTTCACCTTTGGCGCCCGCCTTTGGCGTAACTTCCTCGCTGTCATAAAAGACGATTGTGTCATCACGGAAAGCGTCAACATAACGGTCGTAGGCAACCTGGGCCAGGCAGAGGATGATATCCGGGGAAGCAACATTCGGATAGCCGATTTCCCCATCGCTTATGATGACATCCGTTTTCGTGAAGGTTCCGCGAGCTTCGGAACCATAGGACGCCGACATAGTTGCGTTCAGGTTTTCTTCATAAAGGGAAGCTGCAAGACCCATGACTTCGCCAACAGAAACAACCCCTTGTCCGCCGACACCACTCAAAACGATTTCTTTTTTCATCTTCAATCCTCAACTTTCTGGGCTTCAATGATCCGGGCATATTCCGTATAGTAATCATCCCGCGGTTCGTTCTTCAGGCAGCCCACAACGAGTTTCCCTTTCAGCTCTTCCGGAGACAGTTTCGCCGCCTGGCTGACGGTGACGCTCTGCTCGTTCATGAGCTTGAGCATGCGGGAAGCTTCACCTAGTTTATTGAATTTCCCATAGTGGGTCGGGCAGGCACTCATGACTTCAATGAGGGAGAACCCTTTGACCTGCATTCCTTCCTTGATGAGCTTGCGGATCATGAGGGGGTTATAGGCCGTGGCACGGCCAACGTAGCTGGCTCCTGCGGCAATGGCAAGCTGGCAGATATCAAAAGCCTGTTCAACATGGCCATAAGGAGAGGTCTGGGTAATGCTGTGGGTCGGCGTCGTGGCGGAATACTGGCCGCCGGTCTGGCCATAGTTATAGTTATTGGAAATGATGGCCGTCACATTGATGTTGCGGCGGGCCGCATGGATGAGGTGGTTGCCGCCGATGGTCGTGCCGTCGCCGTCACCCATGGTGACAAGGACATTGAGGTTCGGATTGCCAAGGGCAACCCCGGTTGCGGCCGCAAGGGCACGGCCGTGCGTCACGTGCATGCAGTTGATGTCCAGGTAGTCATCAACACGGCCAAAGCAGCCAATCCCGCTGACAAGGGCCATGTCGTGCTTATCCACTTCCAGTTCAGCCATGACAGCGGCAATGGACTGGAGCACAATGCCGTGGCTGCAGCCGGCGCACCAGGTCTGCGGCAATTTATCAAAGAGCATATAATCCTTGTAGGACTTCATTATTCCCGACCTCCTTTAACAGCGCTTACAACTTCCTCCGGGGTAATGAGGACGCCATCGGTGCGGTTTGCTTGAACAACCCTGGCACCATAGTCATTGTATTTGCGGACTTCACCAGCCAGCTGACCCATGTTGAGTTCGGCAACGACAACGGTCTTTGCCTGCTGAAGGGCTTTGCGGATGGCTTTTTCCGGCATGGGCCACACGGTTACAAGCTGCAGCATCCCTGCTTTGACGCCTTCCTTACGGAGCAGATCGACGGCTGTACGGGAGCTGCGGACAGAGCAGCCAAAGGAGATGATGACCGTATCTGCATCTTCCATCTGATATTCACGGGTGATGGTGATATCATCAGTATGATTTTCAATCTTATCAATGAGATAATGGGTTACGCGGTTAATATTTTCCGGCGTCGGTCTGAATTCACCTTTTTCATCATGGGTGGAACCCGTCGTTCTCATAAGGAGGTCTCGGTCTCCGGCACCAACCATGGGAGCGGGCACATCGGAGGAATAGTCATAGGGATGGAAGTCTTTTTGAGCCGTTCCCTTTGCAGGCGCTTTGCGGTCAATGATTTCTTCCGGTTCCGGTTTGCGGATGCGGACCGTTTCACGGAGGTGGCCAATGACTTCATCAGCCAAGAAAATGACCGGCGTGCGATATTTCTCAGCAAGGTTGAACGCCGTAATGGAAAGATCATAGCAATCCTGGACGGAAGACGGAGCCAGGGCAATGATGCTGTGATCCCCATGGGTCCCATAGCGGGCCTGCATGAGGTCCCCTTGGGCCGGTTTCGTGGCAGCCCCCGTCGAAGGACCGCTGCGCTGTACATCATAAACGACGCAGGGCAGTTCACTCATGACAGCAAGGCCGAGGTTTTCCTGCATCAGGGAGAAGCCAGGACCGCTGGTTGCCGTAAAGGCTTTCTTCCCAGCAAGGGAAGCCCCGCACAGGGCAGCCATGGAGCTGATTTCATCTTCCATTTGGATATAGACACCGCCGTGACGGGGCAGTTCCTTGGCAGCTCCCTTAGCGACTTCCGAACTCGGGGAAATCGGATAGCCCGCATAGAAACGAGCACCGGCAGCGATGGCGCCGGCCACCATGGCATCATTGCCTTCCATAAATTTCTTGACAGTTTTTCCCATTTACTTTCCCTCCACATCAATAGCAAAGTCCGGGCAACGCATGGCGCACATCTTGCAGCCAATGCATACGTCAGCACGCGCGGCAACAGGCGGTTTGCCTACTTCCTGATCAAAGACCTGTTTCGGACACAGGGCAGAGCAGATTCCGCATTGCTTGCAGAACTTTGTGTTGATCTTGATGAGAAACTTTCCTTCCATGGTCATCCCTCCATACAGATTGTCCCCCTAGAGGACAGTTAACAGCACCCCAGCCCTCAGCGGGTCGGATGATTGATGATATAAAGCGGCTCTTTACCAGAAAAGAGATCATCAATGGCATGAGCACAATTCATGGCAACCGCAGTAACAGCTTCTTCACTAAGGGCCGCTGTATGCGGCGTCCCGATGAAGTTTGGCAGTGCAAAAAGTGGATTGTCCGGCGTCGGCGGTTCCGTTTCAAAAACGTCTCCGGCCGCGGCTCCGATCCGTCCCTCCTGCAAAGCCTGATAGACAGCTTTTTCATCCCAGATGGCACCGCGGGAAACATTCAGGAGTATACCGCCGCGTTTCATATGGGAAATACTCTCTTCATTTAGGATATGGAACGTTCCCTTGTTAAGGGGCAGATGGGGCGATACCACATCGCTGCGCTCCATCAGGTCGTCCAAGGTGTTCGTAAATTCGATCCAATCCGGGAACTTCGACTGGTCCACAAATTTATCATAGACAAGGATCTTCATCTGAAACCCAAAATGAGCAATCTTGACGGCCTCCATACCAATGGGCCCAATGCCAATAGAACCAAAGACCTTGCCGCGGGCTTCGTGAGTTTCTACACGGTCACGGCTCTTCCAATCCCCTTTGCGGACTTCCCGGTCAAGCTGTGAAATCTGGCGCAGGGCGGCGAGCATGAGCGTAATGGCATGCTCAGCCACGGAATAGGTGTTGCACCCACGGGCGAGCGTCACGGTAACGCCTTTTTTGTCGCAGGCCTCAAGATTGATGTTTTCGTAGCCAATGCCGTAACGGGCAATGATCTTGAGGTTCCTAGCGGCTTTAATGACAGCAGGTGTATATTTTTCCGTACGGGCAATGACGGCATCAACGTCGCTGATTGCCTTTTTCATGGTTTCTTCATCCGTGCCTTGAAGTTCGACGAGTTCATAGCCTTTATCCGTAAGGAACGTACGCGCCGACTCTTTCAGGGCTTTTGGAATCAAGATCTTATACATGGATAAATCGCCTCCCCTGTCTTACAGGAAAGGGAAAAGCAAATGCTTTTCCCTTGATTTGACTTACAGAAAGAACTGGATGACGAGCAGCTCTACAAGCCCCACACCCGCCATGATCATGGAAACAGCCGTTTTGCAGGCAAGCTGTTCCTTAAGGTCAGAAACACCAAACATCCCGTTCCATACCCAGAATCCGGAATCCGTAAAATAGCCGAAGGAAATGGCACCGACGCAGCAGCTCATGGCCATAAGCAGCGGGCTGATGGTCAGCTGGCCCATAAGCGGCATGGTCAGCGAAGCCGCCGTGACGATGGCAACCGTGGCAGAGCCCAGGACAATTCGCATCAGGGCTGCAATGCAAAAGGGAATGAGGACAGCCGGAATGGGAAGTCCCACAACCATCTTACCGAGGACACTGCCAATACCAGAAGCACGGACAACATAGCCCAGGGAGCCGCCCACACCCGTAATGAGCATGATGAGCCCTGTATCCTTGATGCCTTCATTCATGATATCAAGGACTTCCTTGGTCTTTCGCTCCGGCATCAATCCATAGATGGCGATCAGGCAGCCAATCATCAGCGCCACGATAGGACTCCCAAATAGAGCCAGGGCCGGATAATAAGCAGCTGCCTTATCGACGCCAGCAAGGTCAAGAACGGTCTTTAAGAGGATCAGGAAGAGTGGAACCACAATCGGCGCTGCGGAAATCCAGAAACCGGGCAGGTCGTCCCGATTCAGGAACTGGTCCAAAAGATCCGTTGATGCCCGTTTCACGTCGCCATCTTTACTGGGGCGAACATATTCATCGTCCTCATTGACGACTTGATAGATTTTCTTTCCAATCCACATGCAATACGGTACGACCACAATCAGCATGGGAATCGTCAAGAGCGCACCGCCGGCAATCATCTGACCAACGTCAACGCCAAGCATGCCCGCCGCCGTCAAAGGTCCTGGGGTGGGCGGTACAAGGACGTGGGTCAGCTGGAGCCCGCAGGCAAGGGCTAGTCCCAAGCCGATGACGGATTTGCCCGTCACCTTGGAAATGGCCTTGCAGAGCGGGCAGAGCATAACGACAGCCGAGTCAGCAAAAACTGGAATGGAAACCACCCAGCCCGTTACGCCTAGGGCCCATTCTTCATTGCCCTTGCCTACGGCCTTGATGAAGCTTACAGCAAGACGTTCGGCTGCGCCGGATTTTTCCAGAATGGCGCCCATCATGACGCCAAGGCCAATGATGATGCCCGTGCTTGACAGGGTGTTGCCAAAGCCCGTGGTAATGGCATTGATGACACCAACGATGGTCTTTCCATCAGCTGCTTTGACGGTCACGATCGGCATGCCGCCGATAATGCCTGTAATCAGGGCAGCTAAGAGCATTGCAATGAAACTATGGACCTTGGTTTTGGCAACCAAGATGATCATGGTTATGATGCCAAGGCTTAAGCCCAGGAGCATCCGTGTAGATTCTGCCATTTTTTGAAACTCCCTCACATATT
Organism: Acidaminococcus intestini DSM 21505; assembly: GCF_000425045.1. GTDB lineage: Bacteria > Bacillota > Negativicutes > Acidaminococcales > Acidaminococcaceae > Acidaminococcus > Acidaminococcus intestini. The sequence continues at coordinate 48,615 of NZ_AULA01000002.1, forward strand.
TTCTTTTTTACTTGGATGAAACGGGAAAGGCCTCACTCCTTTCCCGTTCGACTTGCCGCCTCACCTCGGCAGGTCTTTTTTAATCAGCGAACAAGGCACGGAGACTTGGCATCAAATTTCCAGCCCGGAATCAGGTACTGCATGGTGATGGCGTCATTGCGAGCGCCCAAGCAATGTTTCTTGTAAAGTTCATGGGCTTTCATCACCTGGTCACGGTCGATTTCAACGCCCAGGCCCGGTTTATCCGGGACCTTGATCCCGCCGTTCGCAATCTTGAGCGGCTCCTTGGTCAAGCGTTCACGACCTTCCTGCCAGATCCAGTGCGTATCCAGGGCATTGTATTCACCCGGTACGGCAGCACCGACATGGACGCACATGGCAAGGGAAATATCGAAGTGGTTGTTGGAGTGGCTGCCCCAGGTATAGCCGAATTCGTGGCACATTTGGGCCACACGGACGGAACCATTCATGGTCCAGAAATGGGGATCAGCAAGGATAATGTCGACCGCTTGGCTTTCCAGGGAGTGACCGACTTGACGCCAATCCGTAGCAATCATGTTCGTTGCCGTCGGAAAACCAGTGCGGCGGCGGAATTCGCTCATGATTTCGCGGCCGGAATAACCGTCTTCGGCTCCGCAGGGATCTTCACAGTAGGTCAATATGCCGTGCATATCCGCTACATAGCGGACGGCATCATCAAGATGCCAAGCGCCGTTGGGATCAAGGTCCATACGGGCATCAGGGAAAGCCTTCTTCATGGCTTTGATGACTTTCATCTCTTCGTCACCGCGCAGGACTCCGCCTTTTAGTTTGAAATCCTTGAAACCATATTTATTCTTGGCGGCTTTGCACAAGGCCACAACATGTTCGGCATCGATGGCTTCTTCATTGCGGAGACGATACCATTCGCAGTCGGAATCTTCTTCGGACTGATAAGGCAGATCAGTTTTCTTACGGTCGCCAACAAAGAACAGGTAACCCAGGAAGCGGACAAAATCACGTTGCTGACCGGCGCCAAGAAGACGGCAGACCGGCATATCGAGTGCTTTGCCCAAAAGGTCAAGGCAAGGAGCCTCAATGGCCGTCAGGACGTGGACACCTGTACGAAGGTCGAAGGTCTGGGCGCCGCGTTCATCCTTTTCACCGCTCTTATCAAGTTCAGCCTGGACCTTAAGAAGCGTATTGCGGTAATCCGAGACTTTCGTCCCTACAACAATATCGCTCACATTTTCAAGGGCTGTCGTGATCTTGGGCCCTCCCGGAACTTCCCCTACCCCTGTATTGCCTTCGCTGTCCGTCAGAATTACGATGTTGCGGGTAAAGTATGGGGCATGACCTCCGCTGAGATTGAGCAGCATGCTGTCGTGACCGGCAACAGGATATACTTCCATTTTGGTAATCACAGGAACCATTACGCTTTTTCCTCCTTCGTGTTATGCACCTTGTTACAGATGCCCATCCTGAAATAAGTGTTTTCAGTTATTTTAGAATCTTTTTAAGATTCTCTCGTTGACTTTATTGTACGGTCCATGGTACTATAATTCAAATTGTTTGTTTTTAGAATTATTCTAAGAAATTCTAATTAAAAGTTAACCTAATTTCTAAAAAAGAGCCTACCCTGCATGAAACGATACATGTCGGCAGCTCTCCCCTTTTTAAAGGCGGGCATACGTGCCCAAGGAGGCATCCATGGACCTAAAACAGATTGAATACATTGTCAAGATTGCAGAAACGGGGAATATCACACGGGCAGCCGAGCAACTTTTTGTGACCCAGTCCGCCCTCAACCAGCAGCTTCTCAAACTGGAAAATGCCTTGGGCATCAAGCTGTTTTACCGCAGAAAGCACGACCTTACGCCAACGGATGCAGGAAAGGTCTATCTAAAATATGGCCGGCAGATGCTCATTGAAAAAAGGGAAGCCTACAACATCATCAACGACCTTGCTCAAGACAACTTAGGCCATCTTTCCTTTACCTTTTCTCGGGAGCGCGGCCTTGATATGTTTGTTGCCACATACCCTGCCTTCCACCGTCAGTTTCCCGGCATCATCGTGGAGCCTCACGAAATGCGCGTCCATAACCAGCAGCTCCAGATTGCCCAAGGCTATGTTGACCTGGGACTTGTCACGCTTTCGGAGCAGCAGAAACTGGCCGATCTGCAGTATGACCACATCCGCTATGAGCCCCTGCTCCTGTGCCTGCCGCGGAAGCATCCCCTGGCCAAGGACGCGGCGCCTGTAGGGACCTATTTGGAAGACCTTCCCTATATGGACCTATCAGCAATCAAGGAGCTGCCCTTTGTGCTCATCTACAAGGAATCGACCATGCGAAGCCTCATCAACCGGATCCTCGGGGCAGCTAAGATCTGTCCCTATGTCCTTTTTGAATCAGGCAGCATCCGCGCCCTGTTAAAGATCGTGGCAAGCGGTCTTGCCTGTACCATCACCTCGGCGGGCTATATCCGCGGCAAGGACGATGTGGCGTTTTACCGAATTCCCGGCGATCCCTTGTGGGAAATGTGTACGGTCCACAAAAAAGATACCTACGTCAGCAAGGCCATGGCCTGCTATAAAGAGCTGATTGTTAGGTATTTCACTGAAAAAGACCCGCTCCTGACAAATCAAAAGTAAAAAAAAACGCTCCTTGTGAAATGTACCCTCCTTACTGGGTGTCCAGTAAAGAGGGTACATTTCAGTGGAGCGGGCATTTTATGTTGTCCTTATTTTTGGGAAGCAGCGATCAACGCCTTAAAGAAAGCAAGACAGATGTCAACATCAGCATAGCCTTTTGGGTCCTTATGGTTCAGGACAACTTGCTTGATATCATTTTCCGGATGGAATTGAAGCCCAACTGCAAATTTGCGATGAGGATCTTCAACGCCCTCGACAAGGCTCAGTCCCTGATCGGTATATTCTGCCGTCTGGATGAGACCCGTTCCTGCAACGGAAAGGATATTCTGATGATGCCAAGAAGAAACCTTGTCAAACGTATCGTCCCCTACAATGCTGCGTAACTTGCTGTTCACGGGCAGGATACGGATTGCATGATGGGTGTAATCGCGATTGGGCGTTCCCGGCGCCATGCGATGGATTTCCTTATAGGCCTTGACGCCCTGTGTCTTGTAATAATCAGGAATATCTTGAATGAAGGTGACGCCGTACACAATGCCCATCATCTGTTCGCTGCGGCATACGTTAAGAACGGGAATGTCATGACGGCGGCAGTAGTCCTGCAATGCATAGTCAGAAATATCCCGGGCCGCATTGATTGTTTCACCGTGATTTTTTTCTGTCTCCGGTACTTTATACAGGGAGGGACTGATGTCTTCCCCACCCGTTCCAAACACACCGTCGATTCCCTGCATCACAGTCTGGATATTGGTCCGTTCGAATCCATCATGGCGAATTTTATCAGCATACGCCTGTTTCAGCATCCCAGAAGGTTCCACATAGGCCTTGTCCACCGTTCCATCGGCGGCGTAGGTAACGTCCGTGCTTTTGATCTGATCCAGTTCGACAGGAATTCCACCGGCCATTGTAATGATCTTTTTGAAAGCCTCATACGATTTTGCCTGTTTAGGACTTTTCCAGGAAATTCCAATGACCGGTTTTCCGCCCACCATGGCCTGGGCTTCCTGCCCATAGCCTAGGCAAATTCCTACCGTAAGAATCGCCGCAGATAAAACATGACTCCATTTTTTCATCTTTTCCTACTCCTTTCTGTATTCCGTTTAAGTAACTGATTCCAGTGTATCAAGACGCTGAAAAGAAGTCAAAAAAAAGACAGCTTTGAATCAATCTGCATCGATTCTTGAAATCATTTCATCGATTCACTGGCTTCTAACGTTGATACCCACGGCTGAAGGTTCCTCTTCCCCCCCCACTCATCGTCTCTTTGTTTCAGTAAAAGAAAAGAATATAATCGACGAAATGATGGTTACGTCCTTTATCATACGTTTTTCGATCCTTAAGAAAGTTATATGAAGTATATGAAGCCGCAATCCCTACGCTGCTTCTTGGCGGCTGCCCGAGAAGAAAACATAACCAAAGCAGCATCATTCCATCATTTGACGAGCTTACCTTATCAAGGCCCCTTCTGGAACTGGAACACGAACTGGGGAAGCGCTTTTTCCGCGCGGCAAAAAAAGGCCTGATTCTCACCGAAGCACGCCGGCTCCTACAGCCCCGCGCGAAGAAATCCTTTCCCTCGTGGGCCGAACGGAAGAAGAAATGATAAAGGGAATGGTAATCAGCGGGGACATTTATCTTGCGGCCGGTGCGATATCGCCATTATAATGAAAGAACTGCAATCGGCCTATCCCCGACTCCGTCTTAGAAGCAATTCGGGAAGTCCCCTCTTTATCCTCAAGTCGCTTGATAAAGAAAAAAGAAAACCCTGTCCTCATAAGGACAGGGCAACGTTTTTAGCGGCCTTTTCTCGATTGAGCCAAGACCTGCATTTTTTCTTCGTAGTAGGCTGGCGTCATATCCATGAAGTGAGGATGCGGATTTTCAAAGCGTTGTTCTTCCTCCCAGATTTCTTCGGTCAGCTGATGCCGCACAAACTCACGGATTGCGTCAAGGCTTGGTGTTTGATAGATTACCTTGCCGTCACGGACAACGGGAACCTTGAGGGCTTTGGCCGTGCAGTTTGTATAGTGACGGAGACGCCAAGGTTCCTTGGGATCGACATAGCGGAAGGGCGCCGAAAGGTCAACCGTTTCACCCTCGCAGGCAATGAGATCACAAAGGGCCTTGCCATTGCTGTTATAGATACGGTACAGGTCCTTCCGGCCAGGATTCGTAATCTTTTCAATGGATTCAGAAACCTTGATGCGCGGCGTCCAGGTCTTGTCTTGGTTTTCGACAGCAACCAGCTTATAAACCGCACCGAAGACCGGATCGCTTTTAGCGGTAATGAGGCGTTCACCAACGCCAAAGGAATCGATGCGTCCGCCCTGATCAAGGATGGACCGAATGGTATATTCATCAAGGCTGTTTGAAGCCACAATTTGACAGTCATGGAGCCCTTCATCATCAAGGATCTTGCGGACCCGTTTGGAAAGGTAAGCCAGGTCCCCAGAATCAATGCGCACGCCTTTGAGCCGTTTGCCCATGGGATGAAGGATTTCCTTTGCCGTCCGGATAGCATTGGGCAGACCGGAATGGATGACGTCATACGTATCAATGAGAAGGACCACATTATCCGGGTAGATCTCCGCATATTTTTTGAAGGCTTCAAATTCGTCATCAAAGTACATCACCCAGCTGTGGGCCATGGTACCGCCTACGGGAATGCCAAATTCCTTGCCTGCAAAGACGGTTGCGGTCCCATTGGCCCCGCCAATATAAGCGGCACGGGCTCCGTAGACAGCTGCATCCATGTTGTGGGCCCGGCGTGCACCAAAGTCAGATACAACGCGGCCCTGGGCCGCACGGACAATCCGGTTCGTCTTTGTCGCAATGAGGGACTGATGATTGATTTCCGCAAGGATAGCGGTTTCAAGCAACTGGGCATCGAGCATGGGCGCGGTAACCGTTAGGATGGGTTCATGGGGATACATGACGGTTCCTTCGGGCAGGGCATCGATATCGCCATGGAAATGATAGCTTTCAAGATAGGTCAAGAATTCTTCGCTAAACAGATGGAGGCTGCGGAAATAAGCTACGTCACTCTTTGAGAAATGGAAATTCTTCACCAGTTCGAGCACTTGTTCCAGGCCAGCAAAGATGGCATAGCCGCCATTATCAGGATTGTTTCGATAAAAGACATCGAAAGTGACTTTCTTTATCTTGTCCAGACCATCACTAAAATAGCCATTTGCCATGGTCATTTCATAAAGATCCATAACAAGGGACAAATTTCGTTCATCTGATTGCATTGGTGCATACCCTCCCAAGGTTTTGGCCCACGAAGGGGAATTCCTTGTGGGCCTCTGATAATGAGCCGCTTGTCTTGGGGGCGGGAAGAAGCGTCCCCTCTCAGCCTGTTGGCCATTCCGTTCTCATGACAAGCGTCAATATGTTTCATTTTATCATGTTGCATAGAAAAAGTCATGGCAATTATCTGAAAAACTGCACGTCTGACAAGTCAGTGCCCTTTTGTTTCAGGGAGCCGAATCATCTGTGTCTTTTTATCGTAAAGGGTCCGTGCTCCTGCATAAAGGGAGGCAAAACTTGTCAAGGTAACGACGGAAGCAATGGCAATCATGATGGAGATCTGGTAGAGAATGGCCAAAAGCGGAGGCGCCCCAGCAAGGATCTGCCCGGTCATCATGCCCGGCAGGGATACGATTCCCATGCCCACCATGGAGTTCAGCGTCGGCACCATGGCCGTTTCAAGGGCTCTGATGACAAATGGCTGGAGAATGTCTCCACTATCCGCGCCTAGGCAGGCCAAGGCTTCCATACGGGCCTGCTGCCCCACCAGGGTCTCCCGAAAGGTCTTGATGCCTAGGGAAACGCTGTTCATGGCATTACCGAGGAGCATGCCGCCCAAAGGGATGACATACTGGGGGTCAAAAAAAGATCTTCTTGCGACAGCCATGACAAAGAAGGCTAAAATGGAAAACCCGCCTAGAGTCATGGATAGCCCAATCACAAAACGGAAAGAAGGAGAAAGGCCCGGATTTTTGGATAGGACGCGGTGGATGGAAAAAGCCATCATGACAAATAAATAAAGACCGGTCCATAACGAGTTGGGTCTATCAAAAAGATAGGTCAGGACCCATCCTGAAAGGATGAGCTGGATGGTCATCTTCGCGCTTGCCATAAGAAGCAGGCCTGTCTTTTCAATGCGGCACCGCTTCATAATAAAAAGGATCAAAAGGAGCAAGAGATAAACCGTCGAAAATTGCAGAAACTGCATCAGGAACAGGTTCATTTTTCATGGCCTCCTGCTAGAAAAATCGTGGCATCAGCAAATTCATGCGTGAGGTGGGTATCATGGCACACACATAAGAGGGTCCTTCCCGTCTGATGGCTTTCTTCCTTTAAAGAATGAAACAGGGTTCGTGCTGTATCTTCATCAAGGGACGCAGTGGGTTCATCCAGCAGCAGAACATCAGGGGAAAAAGAAAGAAAAAGGGCAAGATAAGCGCGCTGCCGTTCCCCGCCAGAAAGACTGCGGCAGTCAGTTTCGATGGAAATAGGGAGGGCGGCCCGCCGAAGAGCTTCCCGCATCTGATCCAGATAAGGCGGCTTTTCACGCAGGACCCCATAATACGCTTCAAAGTTTTCCTTGATGGTACCTTCAAATAAAAAAGGTTCCTGAGGTACACGAAGTACTTTTTTCCGATAGCTGAGGATGTCATAGCTGGCAAGCGGCCTTCCCTCATAACGGACGGTTCCTTTATCTGGCAGGAGTGTGCCGTTAAGGAGACGCAGATAGGTACTTTTGCCGCAGCCGCTGGGTCCGATGAGGAAGGTCATGGTCCCTCGTTCAATCTTGATTTCCGGGTACACGATCCTTCCCAAAGCTGTCATTTGATCATCAGAATATAAAATCGGATTGTTCATTGCTGTCATCCCCTTTTATTCCCTTTTAATAGATCCTTTTTTCTGCAAGTGAGCACGAAAATAGGAGGAACCATCATACGGGCATCTTTTCTTCTTCTTCCACTTCTTTGATCCGATCCATGGCCTCTTCCTCTTCTGTTCCGCCATACCGGTCGGAAAGATGGACAAGGATCATGGCAATGACAAGAAGGGCATACCCATAAAAGGCTCCATAGACGCCTTCCCGCAGGACAGCAAATCCGGCTGCCAGGCAGCCAGCCATAAAGGAAAGGATGGTTCCTGTATAGAGAATGGCCTTGTGGAAATATTTCCAGTCCTTCGTCATGAAAAACTGGGTCCAAGCAAGTACGGACTGCTTCGTGTTATTTGAAAGAAAGATGGTCGCACTGGCATAGCCCTGGGCTTCGGAAAAAGTTCCCCATTGAAAACTAGCCGCAAAAATCATGGGATAGATGGTCATAATGGGGTCCCAAGTAAGAGGCATGAGCGCTACGAGGGTTATGGCAACGGCATTGACGCAGATGACGATTTTGCGCATATCTTTTTGGATTTTCTGGGAAAGCAGGAAAGAAACCACAACCCCAGCGGCAAACATGATGAGGGCCCCTACCCTCGTCATGACGGAGAAAAAATCACCGCCCAAAAAATCTTCCGTAATGCTCATGAGGTTTCCCGTCTGGGCATTGACAAAATTCCGGGCATGGAGCACTACGGAATACATCCCGCCAAAGCCAGCATAGCAGGCCATGAGCCAGTGGATGATTTCATCATAATGGGTGGCAAAATAGCCGCCTGTGTTCTTATTGGGTATCATTGGCGTTTCGTAAGCTCCTTTTGAAAATCTTCTTTGATCCGGTCCATGAGATCCTTGCCGCAAATGAGGTCATAAGCCGTTCCTGCAAGAATCTTGGCACCATATAGGATGGCGGCATGGCCCATGTCATCCTTGCCATGATCCAAATATTCCTGGGAATGGGCTGCCGCGCCTTCCGGAACGAACTTGATGCGGGCGCAGGCGCCGGGCATGCGGTGAAGGACATTGCCAAAATCCGTGGAACCTGTCTTTTCGCGAGGCGGTGCAATCCCTGGAGCGCCGCAGGCCTTGGCATTTTCCATGATGACGGCATTGAGGGTTGGTGCAGGCAGTTTATCGTCAAAAGAAGGACGGTCAACCATAGTAACCGTTACACCAGCCATAAGGGCCGCGCCCTTTAGGATATCGCGAACGCGGCTTACAACTTCATCAAGGGCTTCCCGGGAATAAGAGCGAAGGCAGAAGGATCCGACTGCTGTATCGGGAACGATATTATTGGGACCGGGCAAGGTTTCAATGGTATAGTGCATGCGTACATCGTCAGGCACATGTTCGCGCAGATATTCGATTCCGTTAAAGGCAAGAAGCAGGGCGTCCAGTGCCGACCGCCCTTTGTGGGGTGCAATGGCCGCATGGGAGGATTTGCCATGGAAGGTGGCAAGGATCTCACTGAGGGCAAGGCTCTTGACATCGGTTTGGGTGTAAGGACCGCCATGCATCATGAGTGCGACATCAATATCCTGGAAAAGACCGGCTTCAAGCATATTGATCTTGCCGCCAAAGCTTTCTTCAGCTGGCGTTCCGTAAATGACAAGCTGGTAGGGACGGTCAGTGAGGATTTCTTTCAAGGCATGGGCCGCTCCAATCACGGCCGGTCCTTGGAGATGATGGCCGCAGCCGTGACCAAAATCCTTAAGTGCGTCATATTCGCATAATAGGCCGATAGATGGCCCGCCCTCCTCATGTTGGTACCGTGCACGAAAGGCGGTTGGAAGTCCGCCCACGCCAAGTTCCACTGCAAACCCCATTTCCTTCAAAAGGCCCGTCAGCAGCGAAGCTGCATGGACCTCCTTTCCTTCCCATTCAGGGTGGTCATAAATGTCGTCAGCCGTCGAAATGAGTACCCCCTTTTGTTCATCAATGAGGTGCCAAAGGGCTTCTTTTTGTGTATCCAATGGAAAATCCCCCTCTTTTCCTTGTTGCTTCTTTCCTAAGTATAGAAAGGCTGCTTCCGCTTGTCAAACCCTCAAAAAAAACGTCACCACAAACGGATGTTTGCAGTGACGCTTCAGGTTCAGGTACAAAATTATTTGCGAAGACCCAGTCTTTCAACGATGGAGCGGTATCTTTCGATATCCTTCTTCATGAGGTAATTCAGAAGGCCGCGGCGCTGACCAACCATTTTCAGAAGACCGCGACGGGAATGATGGTCTTTCTTGTTGTTCTTCAGGTGTTCTGTCAGATAGCTGATGCGTTCAGAAAGAATGGCAATCTGGACTTCCGGGGATCCCGTGTCAGCTTCGTTGATGCGGTAGGTTTCGATCAGTTCTTTTTTTCTTGCAGGTGTCAACATAATAAATTCCTCCTCAATACAGATCATGCCGATAACTGCAGCCAGCGTCGGAGATCGCATGGCAGCGTCATGGCTCGCCCTTGTGGGCACGTTGGTAGTATATCATAGTTTAGAAGCCGCCGCAACTAAAATCCATGAGCAGCGTCGCTTTTTTATCCTTTTCCATTTGCCGGATCAACTGTTCTGCCGAGGAAAAACGGATTTCATCACGAATTTTTTCCATCAGCTTCACGGTGATGGTCTCACCATAAAGATTGCGATCAAAGCCGAACAGATGGGCTTCCAACCGGATGTCCTCCGTATCAAAGGTGGGATTGTTGCCCACATTGAGCATGGCTTTGTACCATGCGCCTTTGGCCTTGACAAGACCAGCATAGACACCATATTGGGGAATGGCAATCTTTGCATTCATAAGGCTGATATTAGCCGTGGGGAACCCCAGGGTACGGCCCCGTTTATCCCCATGGACGACGGTTCCATGGATTACGTAGGGCCGTCCCAACATGAAATTGGCTTTATGGATCTGTCCCTCCCCAATGGCCCGTCTGATCTGCGTACTGGAAATCACGCAGCCATCCAAGGTCAAAAGAGGACTGGTCAAGATGGTGAGCTCATACTTTTCATGGACTTTGTTCAAAAAGTCCACATTCCCGGTACCGCCGGCGCCAAAGCTGAAATTGGTCCCAATCCCAACGGCCCGTACGCCCTTGTCTTCAAGGAGCGTGAGAAATCCGTCTGCGGAAAGATCTGCCAATTCCCGGGTGAAGGGAATGTTACAGAGAATATCAATTCCCATTTCCTCAAGAAGAGCGATCTTATCGGGATTGGAAAGAAGCCGGGGCGGTTCCTTTTCCGGCTTCAAAAAAGCCAAGGGATGATTGCTGAAGGTAAAGACCAAGGAAGAAAGTCCATGCTCCTTCGCATAGGCCCTGGTCGTATGGATGACCTTCTGATGCCCTCTATGGAGTCCGTCAAAGGTTCCCAGTGCCGCTGCCGAGGGCGGCAGCACCGCCTGATTCAGTTCATCCAATGTTGTTATGATTTGCATGGTACGCCATCACTCCGGAATGTAGATGATTTTATGGGGACACAGCCGTCCTTGTTTAGCACGGGCAAGGCCAATGACCTCATGACCGTTGCGCTCGATGACATAAAGTTGTCCTTCTTCAATGCCGCGAACCGTCGTGGCGACCCCTTGGGCAATGCGGCGGGCTTGGATGTCATTGACCTCACGATGCGGAAAATGACGCAGCACCACATCCAATGAAAGAGCGGTCCCATAGGGGTCCTGCTGGATTTCCTCCAAGGTATGAGCGTTTTCCAAGGTGAAGTCCCCCACTTTTGTGCGTAAAAGAAAACTCATGGTTCCTTCCATGGCAAGCTTTTTAGCAATATCCTCACACAGGGTCCGGATAAAGGTTCCCTTGGAACAAGTGACTTCAAAGAGCAGGGTCTTTTTCCGATAAGTCAAAAGGGATAGATCATGGATGGTAATGGGTCGAGGCTCCCGTTCCACTACAATCCCCTGTCTGGCTAGTTTATAGAGTTTTTTGCCGCCCACACTGATTGCCGAATACATGGGGGGAACCTGCATGCCCTCCCCAACAAAGGATTGGAGGGTTTCCTTGAGTTCAGCAAGATCAAGGTCCCGAACAGGACTTTCCGCAAGGACTTTTCCCTCCAAATCTCCCGTATCGGTACGAAAGCCAAAGGTCAGCTCCGCCCGGTAGGTCTTGCGGTCATGGGCCGCATATTCCAAAAAGCGCGTTGCCTGCCCAGTAAAGACAGGTAAGACACCGGCAGCCATGGGATCAAGGGTTCCTGCATGACCGATTTTTTTCATTTGGAGGATCTTCCGCATGGCGCCAACAACATCGTGACTGGTCATCCCCGGTGGTTTCAGCACATTGAAGATGCCGTCCATGTTAGGCTCCTTGCAGGGCCTTCGAAAGGGCCTTGATCAATGATTCTTTGGCTTCGGGAAGAGGCGCTTTGATGGTACATCCCGCAGCTTTCACGTGCCCACCGCCGCCAAAGGAAAGGGCAATCTGACTGACATCGACCGAACGAGAACGCATGCTGACCCGCGTCTCATCTTCTTCCACAGCCTTGAAGACCACGGCCACTTCCACGCCTTCAATATAGCGTGGATAGTAGATGAAGCTGTCCGTGGAAATCTCCTTTCGATAAAGGCCATGATGGATTTCCAAGGTGCTGATCTTTCCACCTTCATAGAAGGTCAGCGTCGGCAGGACCTTGGCCAGCAGTTCGATGGTCTCCCTTGATTTCATCTCCAGGATATCGGAAATCTCGTCGGGATGGACGCCATAAGGCAGAAGCTCTGCGGCAGCCATCATGCACGCCGGCGTCGTATTTCCATACTTAAAGAAGCCGCAGTCCGTGACAATTGCCGTATAAAGGCAGATGGCCATGTTTTTATTGATGGGAACGTGATTTTCCTTAAAGAGCCGATAAATGATCTCACCGGTTGCCGCTGCCTTTGGGTCAAGGAGCAGGTAGTCGGCGTAATGCGTATTAGAAATATGGTGATCGATGTTGAGGATGGGAGATGACAAGGCCGCTTCATTGGCCCCCATCCGGTCCTTGGAGCTAGCATCAACCACAACAGTAAGATCCGTGGGAATGGTCTCCCCTTCCGCCACCTGATGGTACCCATCCGCACCGGGCATGAATCGATAGGTCGGGGGAATGACATCATCCACAAGAAGGTGCACCGTCTTTCCCTTTTGACGGAGTGCTTCAGCAAGGGCAAGCCCGGATCCCGTCGTATCCCCATCAGGGCCGATATGGCTGACGATGGCAATGCGGGAAGCCGTCATAATGAGATTCCACGTTTCCTGATAGCCCACGTTTTTACTCATGATGGTCTTCTTTCTCTTTGATTTCCTTCAGGATAGACTCAATATGAGCCGAGTATTCCATGGACGTATCTTTATGGAAGCTTAAATGGGGCGCCATCCGAAGTTTGATGCGTTTGGCAATTTCCGTCCGGAAATATCCCAGGCAGCTCTGAAGGCCTTTCCAGGCCTCCTCCTGCTGTTTTTCAGAGCCATAAAGGCTCACATAGATCTTGGCATAGCTGAGTTCATTTGTGACTTCAACGCCCGTAATGGTAACAAATTTTACACGCGGGTCCTTGACTTCACGCAGCAGCATATTGCTCAATTCCTGTTTGATCAGGGCCTGAAGTTTTTCAGCCCGTAATTTTGACATAGTACTTCTCCTTAGTCAGCTGCGACTTCTTCCATGATGTAGACTTCGAGCTGGTCGCCTTCCTTGATATCGCGATAGTCGGCAAGGGTGAGACCGCATTCATAGCTGGCCGCAACTTCCTTGACATCATCTTTGAAGCGGCGCAGGGAATCAAGTTCACCTTCATGGACAATGATTCCGTCGCGGACAAGGCGAATCTTGGCGTTTCTCGTAATCTTCCCGTCCTTGACATAAGCACCGGCAATAAGGTTCTTGTTGATGGGAATAACCTTACGGATTTCAACATGGCCAATGATCTTTTCCCGGAACTTCGGTGCCAGCATCCCCTTGATAGCCGCTTCAACATCATTGAGGGCATCATAGATGACGCGGTAGGTCCGGATATCGACCTGTTCGGTCTCGGCAGCTTTGCGCGCATTGGCATCAGGACGAACGTTGAAGCCAATGATGAGGGCATTGGAAGCACTGGCGAGCATGACGTCCGATTCGTTGATCGTACCGACACCGGAGTGCACAATCACAACCTTGACTTCCGTGTTCTTGATATTCGTAAGGGCCTGTTCAAGGGCCTGGATGGTTCCTTGGACATCGGCTTTGACAACGATGTTCAGGTCCTTCATTTCCCCTTCCTGGATACGGCTAAAGATATCATCAAGGGAAACCTTGGCTTTCTTCTGCTCGTCCATCTTTTGCTTATCCAGCCGTTTTTCAGCAACAACGCGCGCCGTATGTTCATCCGTTGCATCAAGGAAGTCACCGGCTTCTGGCACATCGTTGAGGCCCAGGACCTCAACCGGCGTAGAAGGGCCGGCCTTCTTTACTTTTTCACCCCGGTCGTTGACCATGGCACGGACTTTGCCATAAGTTGTTCCAGCAAGGATGGAATCACCGATATGGAGCGTCCCGCGGTCAACAAGGACCGTTGCCACCGGTCCACGGCCCTTATCCAGTTTAGCTTCAATGATGGTACCATGGGCGGGCAGGTCGGGGTTTGCTTTCAATTCGAGCATATCGGCTTCCAAGAGAATCATTTCAAGGATATCGGAAATCCCCGTCTTCTGGCGGGCCGAAACAGGAACCATGATGGTATCGCCGCCCCAAGCTTCCGGAATGAGACCGTGTTCGGACAGCTGCTGCATGACAAAGTCAGGGTTGGCCCCTTCTTTATCGATTTTGTTGATGGCAACGATAACAGGCACATTGGCGGCCTTGGCATGGTTGATGGCTTCCAGTGTCTGGGGCATGACGCCGTCGTCCGCGGCAACAACAAGGACAGCAATATCCGTGACCTGAGCCCCTCTGGCACGCATGGCCGTAAAGGCTTCATGGCCCGGCGTATCCAAAAAGACAATGGGCCTGCCTTGGCAAATAACACGGTAGGCACCGATGTGCTGCGTAATCCCGCCAGCTTCACGGGCCGTCACATTGGTCTTACGGATAGCGTCAAGAAGGGACGTCTTCCCATGGTCAACGTGACCCATGACGGTAACAACAGGGGGACGGGGCTTGCGTTTGGCCGGATCATCTTCGACTTCCGGAAGTTCCGTCGGATCCTGTTCAGGAGGCGGTTCCTTGATTTCACAGTTGAAGTCCATACCTACGAGCTCGGCCGTTTCATGGTCAATTTCCTGATTGATGGTCACCATCTTCCCTAAGAGGAAGAGCTTCTTGATGACTTCATTGACATCGCGGCACAAAAGTTTGGCAAAGTCCTTGACACTGATGCTCTCGCCTACTTCAATGCTCGTCGGACGAACGACTTCAGCCTGCTTTTTCGGTGCGGCCTGGTTGTTGTTTTTGTGTTTATGGTTTTTCATCATATGATCTGCACTGCGTAAGGGGCGTGTATCGCGGCTTGCGTACGATCCCTTGATTTTTTCCTTTTTCTCCTTATGTCCGAAGTTCTGGTTTCTTTTTCCCATATCCTTTCCGGCATGGGGGCTGTTCATATTGAATCCGCTGTTTTGCGGACGGCCGCCGTTATTGCGGGGATTGTTCTGGCTGCGGCGGTTATTGCTGGTACCGCCGCGGTTATCCCGATTGTCATTATGACGGGGGCCATTCCCATTTGCTCTGCCATGGTTCTGCTGGCTGCCGCGGCTGCGATCATTATGGTCATTATGGGCAGTGCTTGCTCCATTATGCTGAGTGCGCTGACCATTTTGCTGATTCATGCGGCCGCTGTTTTGACGGTCCCGATTGTCAGGGCGACGGCTCTCCCCGCCATGACCGTTATGGTCGCCATGTTGGCTTCCCTGCTGATTGTGGCCTTCCTTGCGGCGGTCTTCCCGCTGCTGGTCTTTCTGAGCAGGCTGCGCTGGATGAACAGGAGCAGCCTTGGGAGCAACTCGTTCCTTCGGCTGGCCAGAAGATTGCTGAGGCGCCTGAACCTTTTGCGGGGCTTTGGGTCCATTTCCCTTGCGGCCCATTTCCTTGAGGACCGTTTGCCGGACCCCTTCATCGACGGAGCTCAGGTTACTCTTGACAGCAATGTTGCGGCCCTTCAGGAAGGACACGATTTCCTTGCTGTCCACATTGATTTCTTTGGCGATCTCATATATTCTAAATTTTGTCATCCGCACACCTCCAGTAAAACGACTATATCATCATTTTCATAAAGTTCTTATCTAATAACACGACAGCAGCGCGAGGGGCCTTCCCAAGGGCTTGGCCAAGCCTTGCGGCTGTAAGACGTTTGGTAAAAGGAACATGGGTCTCTTTGCAGAGAGCCACCACTTTTTCGACCGTCCGGGGTGCTGCGTCCTCGGCAAGGACAGCATAGCAACCCATTCCCTTTTTCAGGGCTTCGCTGACGGCCATATCGCCAGATGCGGTCTTTCCTGCCTTTTGGGCAAGGCCCAAAGCAAAATAGAGCTGTTCATCGGTCTTCATGATTTTTTCAGTTCCTCTAACAAGGCATCCTTGCATTCCTTGGATACAGGTATGTCAAAAGCCCGTTCCAAGCTCTTTGAAGCAAAGGCTTTTTGGATGCAGCTGGGATCATCACAGACATAGGCACCGCGGCCCGCCTTTTTTCCGGTCCGGTCAAGGACAATGTCCCCATCCGGTGTCCGAACGATGCGAATCAGATCCTTCTTGTCCTTTTTGGTGCCGCAGCCAATACAGCTCCGCTGCGGGATCTTCTTGACCTTCATGCTTCATCCCCGTTTTCTTCACCAGCTGCGGCTTCCGCACTTTCACGAGCCTGGGTCTCACTCTTGATGTCGATTTTCCAGCCAGTGAGTTTAGCTGCAAGCCGAGCATTCTGGCCTTCCTTGCCAATAGCAAGGGAAAGCTGGAAGTCAGGTACGACGACACGGCAAATCTTGTGTTCGGCATCGGCTGCTGCCGATACGACCTTCGATGGGGAAAGGGCGCTGGCGACATATTCTTCCGGATTGTCACTGTATTTGACAATGTCAATCTTTTCGCCGCCCAATTCATCAACAACGGTCTGGACACGCATTCCCTTAGGACCGACGCAGGCACCAACAGGGTCAACACTGGGATTGGTGCTGTGGACCGCAATTTTGCTGCGCATCCCCGGTTCACGGGCAACGCTGTCAATGATGACAGTTCCATCCTGGATTTCCGCCACTTCCAATTCAAAAAGACGTTTCAAAAGACCAGGATGGGTCCGTGACAGGATAATTTGCGGCCCCTTGGTCGTCTTTTTGACTTCGACCACATAACATTTGATCCGCTGATGGTATTCATAGGTTTCCCCCGGAATCTGTTCGTTGGGAAGGAGCGTTCCCTCGGCCGTGCCCAGATCGACAAAGATGTTGCGGCCCTCGATGCGCTGGATAGTTCCGGTAACAATATCGTTTTCCCGATCGGAATACTTTTCGTAGACCATCCCTCGCTCTGCTTCGCGGAT
Organism: Acidaminococcus intestini DSM 21505; assembly: GCF_000425045.1. Classification (GTDB taxonomy): domain Bacteria; phylum Bacillota; class Negativicutes; order Acidaminococcales; family Acidaminococcaceae; genus Acidaminococcus; species Acidaminococcus intestini. The sequence goes on from NZ_AULA01000002.1 coordinate 65,634, forward strand.
GCGTTGGACAATGACTTGTTTGGCATTTTGGGCAGCAATGCGGCCAAAGTTCTTGGGCGTCACTTCTTCTTCCACAACGTCCCCCGCCTGATAGCGCGGGTTCAGCTTGAACGCTTCGTCAAGGCTGATTTCGGTCAGGGGATTTTCCACTTCCGTTACGATATTTTTCTGCGCATAGACGTGGATTTCCCCATTTTCCTTGTTCATGGAAACCCTGACATTCTGAGTGGAGCCGAAATTCTTCTTATAGGCTGTGATGAGCGCCTCTTCCACCGCACTGTACAGTACGTCCGGAGAAATATGCTTCTCCTTGGCCAGCTGCGCAATGGCTCTTACAAAATCCGCATTCACTTGTAAAATCCTCCCTTAAAAATCCAAATGTGGTCTGACAGATGAAATAAGCGACCGCTCCAGGGTCACTTTCTGTTTCTTGAAGTTTTTCACGACCAAATGGGCTTCATCGTGGCTGACGAGTTCATAGGTCTGCACCTTCTTGCCTTCAAACGGGGCATAAAAGGATACATCAATCTTTTTTCCATAGTGATCGACGTAATCACTGTCCTTTTTAAGCGGTCTGTCAATCCCGGGGGAAGAGACTTCCAGATAGTACTGTTCCTTGATGACGTCTTTTTCATCCAATACTTTTTCAAGGTCACCGCTTACAGCCGTGCAGTCATCGATATCGATACCCCCTTCTTTATCGATGTAGACCCGGAGATACCAGTCCCGTTCCCGGACATATTCCACATCGACAAGTTCTACGCCGCACGCTTCACAAATGGGAAGGGCGAGCTCGCTGACCTGTTCCACGATTTTCTTTTTGTCCATTTGGCACCTGCTTCTTTTTCATTCATGATTCCGGAGAGCACCGGATATTGGAGCAAAACATCGGTCCGCACCTTGCTGCCCCCTCCCCACTTCCAGGGAGAAGGAAAATCGACTGGGAGCATGCTCCTTTTGCTCCTTGTAAACGAAAGAGCGGGTATAAATACCCACTCTCCAAGGTTTGCCTCAGTTTTCTATCGTTCATTATAACACGTACGCCAAGGAAAGGCAAGGAACTGTGCGCTCTCTTCGGCTTCCCGCCTTATTGGTTGAGCAGATACGCGTTTAAGGCCTGGGATAACTCCATCCCCAGCGTATGAGGAGATAAGGGCGTCCAAGCGCTGTCACGGACGGTGGACTCGCTGATCATGGTGCCCTGCCGGCGGCTGTAATCCGCGCGGTACAGGTCCATATAGGTCTTGAGTCTCACATCGTAACGGGAATAAAGAAAGGTCGTGTTACCTCCCCGGCGGACCCATTTGTTCCAGACCGTCAGTATGCCCGTCTCTTTATCATAGCTTAGGGAACGGGAATCAAAATAGACTTCATAGTGGGAGTTCATGGCAGCCAGTTCCCAGGCAGCCTCCTTGTCACTCGGCACGGTGGGAAGAGATTCTTCCTCAAGGGTTGAAAGCTTGTTTCCTTTTTGGGAGGATGTTGCCGCTTCTTCCGTAGATTCCTGCCTCATTTTATTTTTTTCTTCCGCCCGTCTCAAATACTTTTTCCAGGAAGGCTCTTCCTGTTCCGCCACAGATTTTGCTTTGGCCTTTTCCGCGATAGGATCCGCCATTTTTTGGGGCACATCCATTTTCTTTGCTGGGACGGCTGCCATTTCTTTTCTCCCCGCCACGGATTGGGCCGATGTTTCAGGCTGCACGGTCTTTTTAGGTGCAGCCTCTTCTCCGGTTGAAGTTCCAAGGGCTTCTCCAGTCAGGCCTTTTCCCGCAAGCGCTTCTCGTGCCGCTTTGCCGCGGCTCGTATAGCGTTTCCACAGAGGCTCGTTGGAAAGGACTTCTTCTGCTTTTTGACGGGCAAGAGCCGCTTCTTTATCTTTTTCTTCCTTAGCAGCCGCTTCCTCGGCAGCTCTTTGTTTGGCCCTGGTTGTATATTTCCGCCACTGGGCACTTTCCGCGGCGCTTACCGCTGCCGAAAAGGGCATGGCTGCAATCGCGCCGAGGACCAGGACGGTGATGATTTGCTTTTTCATGGCTAAATTTCCTTTCCCCCAAAAACTTATTTTAACCTTTTTATTTTACCATATTTTAAGCGCTCCGTCAGGCCAATTTATCCTCAAGGCAGCATAAGGAAAAGCGCGGCGCTTTCCTTTCCTCCAGCTATTTTGTAACGGTTACGGCGTGCATCTTTCGTCCATTTTTGTCATAACAGATAAACTCCAAGGCCTCATTTGAAGCCCGAAGAAGCAGATAATTCCTATCCTCCGGTTGGGGTGCCACCATCTTGTCAAGGGCATGCTGCTTCCATAGCCCCGGGTACTGCACATCACCGGCAACCCCGGTCAAAAGGTAAAGGGGCCCTGTTTCATCACGGCGGAACCCCTTGATATGCCCGCGGTCCCGGAAGGTATGGAGATGGGCCGTAAGCACGGCATCCACTTGAGCCTCGTCAAAAATGGGCATAAAAAAGCGTCCTGTATCAGAAAAACCTTCCTCCCGCGGGGTCGGTCTTGAGGCAAATCCATACTGCAGCACATCACGGTGCATAAGAACGACTTTCCATTTCTTTTTTGTTCCTGCCAGATCACGCCGCAGCCATTCCGCCTCATCCTTAAGAAGATTCGGTTCCCACGCCTTGAGTTCACTGTCCTGGGTATTGAGGACCGTGAAATGGACCTCCCCGACATCAAAGGAATAAAATTCCCCGGCATAGCGGGCATCGCCTGCAGGCAGCTGAAAAAGCTGGAGATAAGCCAGAGGTCGGCGCACTTTCCAATCAAGGGTATAGGTCTCATGATTGCCGAGGAGGGGAGCCACGGGGATCCGTTCAATCACGCCTTGAAGGGCATCAAACCAGGCATCCCACTGGTAGGCATGCTCCCCGTTATCCACAAGGTCCCCCATATTCACAAAAAAGGACACGTCAGGATGGTCTTTAAAGGCCTTTTGAGCAAGGGCCTTCCAGCCGCTGTAATCAGCGGACTGGGAATCGGGAAAGATAAGCGCCGAAAAAGAGCCCTGTGCCGGCGTTTCAAGGGGCATCCAGGGGCTGCGTTTCCGGTCGTTGCCAACGCGGTATTCATAGCTTGTACCGGGCGTAAGGCCAGTCACCATGGCCGTATGGAGATGACGCGTGACTCCGTTATCAGTAAAGACGGAAGACGTGGCCGGGACAACTTGGCTTGCCTTCTCCCCTTTTTTCCGGATTTCGGCAAGCGCTCTATTGTCTTCATCCTGGGACTGCCACATCAAGGTCCGACTCGTGGAAGGATCTTGGGTCATGATCTGCCGGATTTCATAAGCATCAGCACGGCTTGTCAGATCATAGCGATGGAGAAGGGAACGAATCTTATTTTCGACTTGGAAGCGAGGTTCTGCCAGCTGAGGCAATGTGAAGCATATCACCAAGGCAGCTATGAGAAACATGACGGCCGTCAGTACGTATTTTCTTCTTTTCATGGGGAAAAACCTTGTCCTTTCGTTTTACTGGCTCCTATCATACTGTAAAATCAGGCGGAAGAAAACTATTTCTTATGCATGACGGTCCATACCTCATAAGCATAAAAAAGAAAGGGCCCACCGAAGCGGTACCCTTTCGATATATGGATATATGGATTAAGCTTTTGCGTTGCGGGCTCTTTGACGGGCGCGTTCCAAACGGGAAAGGATCTTCTTTCTCATCCTAATGCTCTTAGGCGTCACTTCCACCGTTTCATCTTCGTTGATATGTTCCAAAGCGCCTTCCAAAGAGAAGGTTTGCGGCGGAATGAGCCGGACGGCATCATCACTGCCAGCGGCACGCATGTTGGAAACATGCTTCTTCTTGCAGGGATTGACATCCATATCATCCTCACGGCTGTTTTCCCCAACAATCTGGCCTTCATAGACCTGTTCACCCGGATTGATATACATAGTGCCGCGAGCCTGGCACTTATCAATGCCATAAGCGGTCGTTTCACCAGCTTCAAAAGCAACAAGGCTGCCGCGCGTACGGCCGGGGATATCCCCCTTATAGGCACCCCAACCGGCAAAGACGTGATTCATGATGCCGTTGCCTTTGGTATCGGTGAGGAACTGGCTGCGGAAGCCAATGAGGCCGCGGGCCGGAATGATGAATTCCATGCGCAGATACCCGGACATTTCCGTCATGTTCTGGAGTTCGGCCTTACGAATGCCCAGACCTTCCATGACAGGACCCATGAAGTCCTGCGGGACGTCAATGGTCAGAGCTTCCATTGGTTCCAGGAGCTTGCCGTTTTCGTCGCGGCGCATGATAACACTCGGTTTACCAACCTGCAGTTCAAACCCTTCACGGCGCATGGCTTCGATCAGGACGGACAGATGGAGTTCACCACGGCCGGAAACCTTGAAGGTATCTGGGGAATCCGTATCCTCAACACGCATGGACACGTTTGTTTCCACTTCTTTATACAGGCGTTCACGAATATGGCGGCTTGTGATGAAATCCCCTTCCTGACCGGCAAAAGGACTGTCGTTGACCGAAAAGGTCATGGACAGGGTCGGTTCGTCAACTTTGATGCCAGCGAGCTGTTCCGGATTTTCCGAATCAGCAATGGTATCGCCGATTTCAACATCCTGCAGCCCTATGAGAGCAATGATTTCCCCGGCTTTGGCTTCCTGGGTCTCGACCCGTTTCAGGCCTTCATAGGTATACAGACGGCCAATTTTTTCATTGGTCCGCTGATCGTCGTGCATAAGACAGATCATCTGGCCATTCTTGATGGTCCCGCGGACAATACGGCCGACAACGATGCGGCCGACATAGTCATCATAGTCGAGGGTATTGGCAAGCATCTGGAGCGGGCCGTCCACATCAACATCAGGAGCCGGGATGGTGTCCATGATGACCTTAAAGAGCGGATCGAGGTTATCACTGTCATCATCCATGGAAAGTTTCGCAATGCCCTTCTTGGCAGAGCAATAGACAACAGGGAAATCAAGCTGATCATCGGAGGCATTCAGTTCAATGAAAAGGTCAAGGACCTCATCAACAACTTCATCCACGCGCTGATCCGGACGGTCGATCTTGTTGATGACGACAACTGGTTTCAGATGATGTTCCAAAGCCTTACGGAGCACGTATTTGGTCTGGGGCATCGGGCCTTCATATGCATCTACGAGCAGTAATACACCGTCTACCATGTTGAGCACACGTTCCACTTCGCCGCCGAAGTCAGCGTGGCCCGGCGTATCCAAGATATTGATCTTGGTGCCTTCATGCATGACGGACGTGTTCTTGGCAAGGATCGTAATGCCGCGTTCACGTTCCTGATCATTGGAGTCCATGACACGTTCCTGCACCTTTTCATTGGCACGGAAGACATGGCTCTGTTTCAGCATGGCATCGACCAAAGTCGTCTTACCATGGTCAACGTGAGCGATGATGGCAATGTTACGCAAATCATTTCTAATCATAAAAGCCTTATCCCCTCTACACTTGATTCAGATAGATAAATCAAGAGGATGCTTATAGAAAGCATCCTCCTTAGACTACAAAATTCGACTTAACAATTATATTCTTTTAAAGGAATACTGTCAACAGAAAATCCTTATTCCCTGATTTCCCGCCGTTCAGAAAGAGTCACGGGCAACGGAAAGAGGTAAAGGAAGCGCTTTTTAGGCGAAAAGACGGCTTACACATTTTTCATGATGTCGTCGACGTATTTCTTGATCTTCATGAGGCGTCCCTTGATATCCGGGACAAGAGCCACATTGTGGACCACTTTCTGCATGATCCGCCCCTTGTAGACCAAGTAGGTCTTTTCGAGGCTGTGCATCAGGTCGCTCAATTCCTGGACAGCCGGTTCCATCTGGACAACCTCCGTCGGGATGATATGCCACTGCGTCCCATCGATGACAGCCGTATCGCCATAATTGGGGATATAGGCAGCTGTTCCCAATTCCGTCCGAAGCAATTCAGCAAAGGTGGCTGCAGAATCGTATTCACCATGGACCACAAAGAATGCGTTGGGGCGCCGGATCATGCCCTTATAAAGGTCCATCATCTGATGTTTATCCGCATGGGCCGAAAAGCCGGTCATATTATAGATTTTGGCTCCGACGACGATTTCTTCGCCCATAATCTTGACTTTCTTGGCACCATCCACGAGCTGCCGTCCCAAACTGCCTTCTGCCTGATAGCCGGCAAATATGACGGAACTATCCTTACGCCACAGGTTGTGTTTCAAATGATGGAGCACACGGCCCGCGTCAGCCATGCCGCTGGCAGAAATGATGATCATTGGGCTTGGCATGTCATTGATGGCCCGCGATTCTTCCGGTGTTTCAGTATAATGGACGTTGGGCATGTCGATGAGGCGTCCCCCCTGTTTTTGATAGATGGACCGTGCCTCTTCATCATACTCATCCGGATTGAAGAGCATGACCTTGGTTGCTTTAATGGCCATAGGGCTATCAACCATAATGGGAACAGTTGGAAGCTTACCGCTTGACATGAGTTTCTGGAAATAGTAGAGCATGACCTGTGTACGGCCAACGGCAAAGGCCGGAATGATGATGTTGCCGCCGCGGGAAAGGGCATCCTTGATGATTTCGAGAAGTTCTGCCTCGCGGTCTGCCGTTTCATGGACCCGGTTGCCATAAGTGGATTCCGTGATGATGAAATCCGCTCCGGAAAGCTGATGGGGATCATCAAGGATAGGCACGTTTGGCTGGCCAATATCGCCCGTATAGATGAGCTTTGTTTCCTTGCCGTTTTCGCGTACAATGACATTTACGAGGGCACTTCCTAGGATATGACCGGCAACACGGAAGCGAATGGTCACCCCGTCACAAATTTCAAAATTTTCATCATAATCGTGGCAGACAAACTGTTTTAATGCCAGATACGCGTCGTCCACGGTATAAAGGGGCGTCACGGCTTCTTTGCCTTTACGCAGTCCTTTACGGGTCTCGATCTCCGCATCCTGTTCCTGGATATGGCCGCAGTCCGGCAAGAGGATCTCGCACAGCTCCTTTGTTACATGGGTACAGTAAATGGGGCCTTTAAAGCCTTCCTTGACGAGACGGGGCAAAAGCCCGCTGTGGTCGACATGGGCATGGCTGAGTACAACCGCGTCGATTTCACCAGGGTGAAAGGCAAATGGTTTGCGATTGAGGCTGCGGATCAGTTTGGGCCCTTGGAACATGCCACAGTCAAGCAGGATTTTCTTGCTGCCCACTTCAAGCATGTGGCAGGAACCTGTTACGACCTTATCGGCACCGAGGAACCGGATCTTCATGATAGTCACCTTCCTTAGCGGAAATATTTTCTGATTATTGCCTATATTATACCATGTATATGTGACAAAAAGAGGAAAAAATTTCCCCCTTTTTTACCCAAAAAGAAAAACCCCTGCAGCAAGCCGTAGCGGCTCCTTGCAGGGGAAATCCCTCAAAAAAGTTCAATCTGATCCGTCTCAGGCAGGCCTTCAAGGACTCCCAGGTCGGCCAGGACTTCTACAGCGGTATTGCTGATCTTGGCCCGGTTCCGCAAGTCTTCCCTTGAAATGAAGGGGCCTTTGCTGCGGGCTTTTACAATATTTTCAGCGGCGACACCGCCAATTCCGCCAATGGCACCCAAGGGCGGCAAAAGACCTTTATCGGTTACAATGAATTGATGAGCATCAGAACGGTACAGGTCCACGTCTTCAAATTCAAATCCCCGGGCGAGCATTTCCACGGCCAGTTCCATATAGGTGGCCGTTTCCTTGTCGTTGACAGAAGCCTTTGTTCCCTGCTGTCCTACATTCTTGATGAAGGAACGCATGAAATTGATGCCTTTATGGACTTCCACAAAGTCAAACTTCGGGGCCCGGATCGTAAAATAGGCCGAATAAAATTCCTTTGGATGATGGACCTTACAGTAGGCAATGCGGTAAGCCGACAGGACATACGCTACGGCATGGGCTTTAGGGAAAAGATACTGCAGCGTTTTGCAGCTCTTGATATAGAATTCAGGAATATTGGCTTTCTTGAAAGCTTCTTCCTGCTCGGCCTTGAAGCCCTGTTTATGGGCTTTTCCTTTACGGGCCCATTCCATGATGCCAAAAGCCATGCTGGGCTCCATGCCTTTATTGATGAGCCAGTTCATGATATCGTCACGAGTTGAGATGGTATCTTCTGTTGGCGTCCCGTTCTTGATCAGGTCCTGAGCATTGTTGAGCCATACGTCGGTTCCGTGGGAGTACCCGGAAATACGCAGGAGGTCGGAAAAATTCTTTGGCTTAACGTCAGAAATCATCTGCCGTACAAAGCGGGTCCCACATTCCGGGACACCGTAGGTCGCAACGTCGGTCATGATGTCTTCAGGGGACACACCAATGGATTTGGTACTAAGGAAAAGCTCCATCGTATCAGGGTCGCCTACAGGAATATTCTTGCAGTAGCCCTCCCCCAGCATGTTATCAAGCATACGGATCATGGTCGGATCATCGTGGCCGAGGATATCAAGCTTAACGATACGGTCATTGATGGAATAATAATCATAATGGGTCGTGATGGTGCCGCAGGTCGGATCGTCAGCTGGGTAGGAAACAGGCGTCAGATAATGGACGTCAAGATCGCGCGGCACAACCATGATCCCGGCCGGATGCTGACCGGTGGTCCTTTTGACACCGACAAGCTTTGGGATGAGGCCTTCGATAAAAGCCGTCCGTTTGGGTTCGTTGCGGTTTTCATAGTACTTCTTAATGTAGCCATAAGCCGTCTTATCGGCAATGGTTCCCAGCGTGCCGGCGCGGAAGACATTATCCCGACCAAAGAGGTCTTCTGTGTATTTATGGGCCCGCGGCTGGTATTCACCGGAGAAGTTCAGATCGATATCAGGAACTTTATCCCCGTGGAATCCCAGAAAGACGGCAAACGGGATATTGTGGCCATCCTTGACCATCATGGTCCCGCATTCCGGGCAAGCCTTGTCAGCAAGGTCAAAACCGGAGCCGACACTGCCATCGGTAAACCACTCCGTATGGTAGCAATGAGGACAGCGATAATGCGGCGGAAGGGGATTCACTTCCGTAATGTTCAGCATGGTTGCAACAAAAGAAGAACCTACACTGCCTCTGGACCCTACCATGTACCCGTCGTCATTGGATTTTTTGACGAGCAGGTGGGCAATGTAATACAAGACGGAAAAGCCATTGCCAATAATGGATGACAGTTCGAGTTTAAGGCGGTCCTCCACGATTTTAGGCAGTTTTGGTCCATACCATTCATGGGCCCTGCCATAACTCATGGATTCCACTTTTTCCTTCGCCCCGGGAATCATCGGGGAATAGAGCTGATCTCGGTCTGGGACAGGTTTGAACTTTTCAATCATGTCGTTGATCTTATTGGTATTTTCGACAACGACCTCATAGGCCCGTTCCTTCCCCAAATAGGAAAATTCTTCAAGCATCTCTTCCGTTGTCCGCAGGTACAAGGGCGGCTGCTCCTCATCAGGATAGCCCATACCGGCCTGCAGGATGCGGCGGGCAATGGCATCCTCAGGATTGAGGAAGTGGACGTCGCAAGTGGCTACGACGAGTTTTCCCAATTCATCCCCCAAGGCGAGAATCTTTTTATTGATGGTCTGCAGGTCTTCCCAAGTATTGATTTCCGGATAACGGTCATCGCGGAGCAGGTACTGGTTATTCCCGCAGGGCTGGATTTCAAGGTAATCATAAAAATCGGCAATTTGAAGGAGCTCTTCGTGGCTTGCTCCCGAAAGGATTGCGCGGTAAACTTCACCGGCTGCACAGGCTGAACCAATGATGATGTCGTCGCGGTACTGCTCAATGAGTCCCTTGGTCATACGGGGCCGCTTTGGCTTTCCCCCAAAATACTGCAAGTGGGAAAGGGACACAAGGCGGTATAGGTTCCGCAGGCCAGCAAAGCTTTTTGCCAGCAGGATGATGTGGTAATTTTTCTTATCTTCCTTACTGTGGCAAAGGTATCCTTCTACCCCAAAAATCAGCTTGAAGTCCTTGAACTTCACTGCCTCATCATAGGCAAAAGGATAAGCCTGGACCACACCATGGTCCGTAATGGCAAGGGCCTTGTGACCCCATTTTGCCGCCGTATCGACAAGTTCTTCAATAGGCGTCAGGCCATCCATCTTGCTCATTTTGGTATGGCAGTGAAGCTCAATCCGCTTGACTTCCGACTTGTCTTCCCGTGCTTTTTTGGGCAGGAGCATGATGCCCTTGACGATGGTCATGACCAGTTCGCTGTTTTCATAGCGGTCCACTTCCACATTGCCCTGGATAAGGACATGGGATCCCTTGGGAATCTTTTTCTGGAGAGCTTCTGCCTCCTTCTTGTTCTTGACCAAATCATTTTCTTCCTTAAAGGACCCAAAACGGATCTTGGCCAAGAGTCCATTCGTCTCATCGCGCAGCAAAATAGAAAGGATAACAGCATTGGTCCGCAGTTCCCGTTCTTCAAAGCCAACAACGTCACCTTCAACGACAACGCCGTTTTCCTCTTCGACAATTTCATCCATGGTCCGCGGTTTTTTCGTTATCTTACGGCCATAGACGACATCCTTGCCGCCGCTTTTTTGATTGCCCTGCTGCTGCAGGGCGCGCAGGGCATTTTGATAGGCCTTGCTTTGAAAGGTCATTTCCGCGGCCGCATCCATGGGTTCTTCATTCTCGTCCAGCAGTTCCGGCGGTTCTTCCGGAAGAGGAATGATTTCCATTTCCGGCATTTCGGGCAAAGAAAAAGCAACGTCCACGGAATCCCTCGGTTTATCTTCCTCACAGGGAGGATAGACATCCCTCGCCTTTTCATTGATGAAGGAGACCTCCTCAACGCAGCAGGCAGCGGCAATTTTCTTTGCCACTGCCATGAGGTTCTGTTCTTCCAGAGGATTGGTTTCTACGCCATAGGAGATCTTCCACGTATTGGTCCGCTCATTGATTTCAACATAGTCAAGCGGGATTTTCCTGATACAGGCATTCTGTTCCGGAGACAGTTCCAACGTTTGCAGGAAGGAAAGGAAGTTATGTCTGTCCGGAATGATCCGATAACTCTCAGAATGCATGATGCCTCCTATTCTTCCATATTCGACAGATTCTTTATTTTTTTGACGGCTCTCAGTTGGAGGAGTCCATCAAGGATTTCATTGGCATTTTCATATTTGCTGATCTTGGCATTGACAACGATCCGTAAGGTTTGTTCTTCCGGCCGGCTTGCCATATCAAGGACGCGGGTCTTCACGTTATGACGGGAAAAGTAGTCCATGACATCCATCATACTGTCCGGATTGCTCTCACAGACGATGGCGAGCTTTACTTTCACATTGCGTCCCGAAGGAAGGACTTTTTTTTCGATTCCCCGAATGGCCATCAAGGTAATGAGGGACACGATGGTAGCCACGACCCCCAGACCAAGCATACCGCAGCCAACGGTAAGCCCAATGGCAGAAACCATCCAGACGCTGGCCGCGGTTGTAAGCCCCTTGACCGTAAGTCCCTCATGCAGGATGGTACCGGCGCCTAAGAAGCCGACACCGGTCACAACCTGGGAAGCAATCCGGGACGGGTCGCGGTTCAGAGGATGACCGTCAATGCCATAAATGGAAACAATCATCAAAAGGGCTGACCCCGTTGCCACCAGCACATGGGTCCTAAGGCCTGCCGGACGGTCTCCGGCGCTGCGCTCCAGACCAATGATCCCGCCGAGAAAAGCGGTTAGGAGAAGCCGGAGCACAAGATGCATGAACTGAGTGTCAAACATGGGTCAAACCTCCTTCACGATCAGCTTACAACGTCTTGGAAAGGATATCCTTCAAAGCGGACACGTAATCCCCGTCCAAGGGCAAATCGCACATTTCACCGGTATAGCGAACCTTGACTTCCATGGCGCCCCGCTGCAAAGTCTTGGGGCCAACCACGACGCGGACGGGATAACCGATGAGGTCGGCATCCTTGAATTTGACACCAGCCCGTTCATCACGGTCATCAAGGATGGCATCGATTCCCTGGGCATTGAGGGCCTGATAGATTTCCCCTGCCTTGGCAAAGCTTTCTTCATCCTTTACATTGACAGGCAAAACGATTACTTCATAAGGGGCGATGTTTTTGGGCATGATGGCTCCGTTTGCATCATGGTACTGTTCTATAACAGCTGCCAGGGTCCGGCCGACACCGATGCCATAGGAGCCCATGTAAAACGGCTTTTCCTTCCCTTCCGGGTCAAGGAACGTGGCATGGAGGGCTTCGGAGTATTTGGTATAGAGTTTGAAGACCTGCCCCACTTCAATGCCTCGGGCTTCTTTCAAATGCCCTTTGCAGTGAGGGCACTGGTCCCCTTCATGGGCCGTGCGGATGTCAAGGACCTTGGTATAGACAAAGTCACGACAAGGTTCGGCGTCAACATAATGGGTATCCACTTCATTGGCACCACAGCAGACATTGTGCATATTCATGACCGTGGCGTCAATGAGGATGGTGCACTTATTAAGGTCGAGTCCAATAGGGCCCATAAAGCCCGGAACGGTTCCTGCCGCCCGGATCTGCTCGTCGGAAGCCATCATGACTTCATTGGCCCCAACCGCATTGGTGACCTTGATTTCGTTCACTTCATGGTCGCCGCGGACAAAACAAAGGATCAGACCGCCCTTATCGCTTGTCAGAGCAACGGCCTTGACGCTCTTTTCAATCGGTGCATGGAGATACTCACAGACCGCTTCAATGGTGTTGCAGCCCGGGGTACCTATGGTATGAAGCTCGCGCGGAGCTTCCTCTTGGCTGGGCAGGGCTTCACATTCAGCCTTTTCCACATCGGCTGCATAATCACACGTATCACAGTACACAATGCCAGCTTCGCCGCTTGCCGCGATTCCCATGAATTCATGGGATCCATTGCCGCCAATGGCGCCGGGGTCTGCTTCAACCGGTCGGTAGTTGAGCCCGCAGCGGTCAAAGATGCGGGCGTAGGCATCATACATCTTCTGATAGGACTCATCAAGGCCCGCTTCATCCGCATCGAAGGTATAGGCATCCTTCATGATGAATTCGCGGCTTCTCATGAGGCCGAAGCGGGGCCGCTTTTCATCACGGAACTTGCTCTGGATCTGATAAAGGCTCGTCGGCAGCTGACGGTAGGAATGGAGCTCATTCTTAACGAGGGTGGTAATCATTTCTTCATGCGTTGGGCCCAGGCAGAATTCTCGGCCGTGGCGATCCCGCACACGGAACATTTCCGCCCCATAGACATCCCAACGGCCGCTTTCCTTCCAGATTTCGGAAGGCTGTACAATCGGCATCATGATTTCCTGCGAATCGATGGCGTCCATTTCCTCCCGGATGATGCGTTCAATCTTCTTGATGCTTTTCCACGCCAGTGGAAGGTAGGTATAAAGCCCGCCAGCAATCTTACGGATATAGCCAGCACGCAGCATCAATTTGTGGCTTTCAAGGACAGCTTCTGCCGGCACTTCACGAAGGGTCGGCGCATAGAGTTTTGAAACGAGCATTATGAGTTCTTCCTTTCCTCAATGATTTTATGGATTTCAACAAACAGCTGATCGACAAGTTCATCTTCTGGGACACGGCGAAGGATCTCCCCTTTGCGGAATAAAAGACCCTCCCCTTTTCCGCCGGCAATCCCCACATCGGCTTCCCTGGCTTCACCAGGACCATTGACAGCGCATCCCATGACAGCAATGGTCAAAGGATCGCGGAGACCGGAGAGTCGTTTTTCCACTTCCAAGGCAAGCTTTTCCAAGGGAACACAGGTTCTGCCGCAAGTTGGACAGGAAACAAGGGTCGGCCCATAGGTACGGAGGCCCAAGGACTTGAGAATTTCATAGGCAGTTACGACTTCTGGGCGAGGATCCCCCGTAAGGGATACACGGACCGTATCCCCAATACCCTCAGCAAGGAGGGTACCAATGCCAACGGCAGATTTGACGATGCCCATATGATAGGTTCCCGCTTCCGTAATGCCTACATGAAGGGGGTAATCGCAGGCCGCCGCCATCTTTCGATAGGCCTCTACCGTAAGGGGTACATCATGGGCCTTCAAGGAAATGACGATATCATGAAAATCCATCTCCTCAAGGATGCGGATGTGCCGCCAAGCCGCTTCTGCCATAGCATGGGCCGTAGGATGACCGTAGGCCTCCAAAAGGTCCTTGGGAAGCGAGCCCGCATTGACACCAATTCGGATAGGAATACGACGTTCCTTGGCCTTTTTGACAACGGCCTCTACCCGGTCCCGTCCCCCAATATTGCCCGGATTGAGACGCAAGGCCGAAACTCCGGCATCAATAGCGGCAAGGGCCAAGCGATAATCAAAATGGATATCGGCAATGACGGGAATGGGGCTTTCCTTGGTAATGACGGAAAGGGCCTCTGCAGCCTCCATGGTAGGAACCGCACAGCGGATCACTTCACAGCCCAGTTCTTGCAGGTCACGGATCTGGGCAAGGGTGGCTGCCGCGTCTTCCGTCTTTGTATTGGTCATGGATTGGACTACGACGGGATGGCCGCCGCCAATGGTGACAGAACCGACCTGTACTTCCCTCGTTTTTCTTCTTTCCATATTACATCTCCTTAGCGCAGGATATCACTGATTGTTGCATAAATCGTGAGCCCCAGGATGAGAGCGACACCGACGAGCTGAACCCGTTCCTTGGCCTTAGGAGGAAGGGGATGCCGAAGGATACCCTCAACAGCGAGGATGAGGAACTGACCCCCATCAAGGGCCGGTATAGGAATGAGGTTCAAAATACCAAGGTTCAGACTCAAAAAGGCGATAAAGGTCAAAAAGGGAATCATGCCTTCCTGGGCCACACTGCCCGCCATTTGCGCCACACCAATCGGGCCTGCCACATTGACTCCCGCTTTGCCGGTAAGGATCTGACGCAGGCCATCCACCATTCCCTTCATGATACGGCCTTCCGTTAATACGGCGTAACGGACACTTTCCGAAAGACCTAGAGGCCGTTTTTCCAAAGTAGGCATGACCCCGATCAGATAGCGTCCCGCTTCCTGATCAAATTGAGGAATCAAGGTCTTTTCGAGGGTCTTCCCTCCTCGTTGGATAACAAGCGTGCTTTTCTTGCTGCCTGCTTCTTGGATCAGGGTAGACACATCCGTCCAGGCCGATAGTTTCGTTCCGTTGATGGAAATGATCCGGTCCCCCTTCATCAGTCCGGCATCGCTGGCAGGCTGATGATCCATAACGCGGCCCAAGACGGGTTCATTGACCGGGGTCTCTGTCCCATGGAAAAAGAAGATTCCGAAGAAAAGCAAAAGCGGCAGGAGAAAGTTCATGGTGACACCGGCAAGGATGACTACCATTCGGGCCCACAGGGGTTTTGTATGAAAGCCATTTTCCACGTTTTCCTCGCCAGGCTCCATGCCGGCAATACGGTTAAATCCCCCAAGCGGCAGGGCCCGCAGCGTATAGACCGTGCCCTTTTCCTCGGTTTGATAAAGTTTGGGACCAAAGCCAATGGCAAATTCATCGACCTGCATCCCGACAAGTTTAGCCGCCGCAAAATGGCCCAGTTCATGCACTGTGATGAGCACGCCAAAGACAATAAGCGCGGCAAGAAGGGTCGTCATTTAGACCTCCCCCATGGAGGACAGAAGGGTGCGGGCCACTTCCCGCGCTTTACGATCTGCTTCCACGATTGTTTCATAGGATAATGGGGAAACAGGTTCCACTTTGCTGAGGACGGCCTCAATGAGGTCGGCCATGGCAAGAAAAGGAATCTGTCCTTTGATAAAGGCATCGTCTGCCACTTCGTTTGCCGCATTGAAAACTGTCGGCATGATGCCGCCTGCCCTACCGGCTTCAATGGCAAGGGGCAGGGCGCGGAAGACCTCCCGGTCCGGTTCAAAGAACGTCAGGGGCCCACAGGAAAGAAGGTCCAAGGTTTCAAAGTGAACGGGCCAGCGCTCTGGATAGCTGAGCGCATACTGGATGGGCAGCCGCATATCGGGCGCGCCAAGCTGGGCAATGACAGCCCCGTCTTGATATTCCACGAGGGAATGAACAATGCTTTGGGGATGGATGATGGGCACAATTTGATCATAGGAAGCCTCAAAGAGCCAATGGGCTTCGATGACCTCAAGCCCCTTATTGGCAAGGGTCGATGAATCAAGCGTAACCTTCGTTCCCATGCTCCAAGTGGGATGGTTCATACATTCCTTGACGGTTACGTGCCTTAGTTCTTCCCGTTTCTTGCCACGGAAAGGACCTCCCGAAGCCGTAAGCAGGATGCGTTTCAAGGCCTTGTGGTCATTGCCTTCCAAGGATTGGAAGATGGCACTGTGCTCACTGTCGACAGGGGTCAGGCGCACGCCATTTTTTTTAACCGCGTCCATGACAAGGCTTCCGGCTGCAACAAGGGTTTCTTTATTGGCAAGGGCGATGTTCTTATGGGCTGCAATGGCGGCAAGGATTGGCTTCAAGCCTGCATAACCGACCATGGCTCCAAGAACTGTGTCCGCCTCTCCAACCGTCGCACAGGCAAGGATGCCTTCTTCACCGGAAAGGATTTCCGTAGGTCCGTCATAGCGGGCCCGCAGCCTTGCGGCAGCCTTTTCATCGCTGAGGGCGGCCACGTGCGGCCGAAATTTCCGGATCTGCGCTTCCAAAAGCGCATCGTTGGTATGGGCAGCAAGGGCTGCAACACTGAGCCTTTCAGGGCTTGCCGCCACAACCTCAAGGGTCTGGGTTCCAATGGACCCGGTCGACCCTAAGATGGATAGACCTTTCATAGCGTCTCCTTATCGATAGATGGGGATCCTTCCGTCAAAAAAGGAAGAACTCCACGAAGTAATAAGCAATTGGAATGGAAAAAATCAAGCTGTCACAGCGGTCAAGAACACCGCCATGACCGGGAAAGAAGGTGCCTGAATCCTTGATCTTACAGCAACGCTTCATAATGGATTCCACAAGATCGCCCAAAGGGGCAAAGAAACCGACCAAGAGCGCAAGGATGAGGACACGAACGCTTTGATAGCCAAGATAGGTATGCCCAATGAGATAGATAACGGCAAGGGTTCCCAAAAAACCGCAAAGAGCGCCTTCCCGAGTCTTTTTGGGGCTGACCGTCGGTGCCAGCGGCGTCTTTCCCCACATCCTGCCACCAAAATAGGCAAACGTATCACTGGCCCAGGTTCCTACCATGACTGTCCAGAGGAGACCTTCCCCCAGAGAGCGAAGAAAGATGAAATGGGCAAAAGGAAGCCCAATATAAAGCAGGGAAAGCGTGCTCAAAGCAGTTTTTTCAAGAAACTGGCCCTCCCCATGATGAAACAGACCATCCAGCATGATCAGAAGGGAAAAAAGGATGGTCACAGGCACAAGGAGTGCATGGGATAAGGAGCTATCCAAAAAAACAAGGGAAGCTGCTGCTACAAGGAGCACAATGCCTAAAAAGGCGGCCTTTCCATAAAGGTCATAACCTGCCGCGTGAATCATATCCCGATATTCCTTATATGCTACGGCAGCAAGCAACAAAGTCCCCAGTGAAAAAAACAGACCTCCCAGTTTGATCAAAAGGAGAGCAATTGGAATGGCAATGAGTGCCGTACGGATTCGTTGTCCCATGAGTTACGCCTTCTTTGTCAGGCCGCCGAAGCGGCGGTCCCGTTTTTGATAGCTGAGGAGCGCTTCCTTGAATCGTTCCGGCGTAAAATCGGGCCAGCAGACGTCTGTCGTCCACAGTTCCGAATAAGCAATCTGCCAGAGCAGGAAATTGCTCACCCTGAGGTCACCGCCCGTGCGGATCAAAAGATCCGGAGCAGGGATGCCCCGTGTATAGAGATGGTCCTCAAATAGAGCCTTTGTTATGTCATCCGGCTGCAGCGTACCAGCCTTCACCTGCCGGGCAATCTCCGTTGCCGCGTGAAGGATTTCCGCCTGTCCGCCGTAATTGATTGCGATGGTTAAGAGAATTCCTTGATTGTCCTTTGTTTCCTGCTCGGCTTCTTCCATCTTCTTGAGGACAAGGTCGGGCAGCTCCTTGCGGGAGCCAATGAAACGCATACGGACCTGGTATTTCTTGAATTCTTCAAGCTCATTGGTGAGATATTCAACAAGGAGCTTCATGATGAAACTGACTTCCGTCACGGGGCGCTTCCAATTTTCCGTGGAAAACGCGTAGGCTGTGAGGGCCTCTATCCCGATGGAATCAGCATAGCGCACAATTTCGCGCAGCGCTTTGGCCCCATAGGTATGACCAAAGGTTCTCGGTTTTCCCTGCCGTTTGGCCCAGCGGCCATTACCGTCCATGATCATGGCAACATGGCGGGGAATCTTTTTAAGGTCCAGTTCCTCACTGGCAGGATGGGTTTGTGCCGAAGGAGTGGACGGTTCGGAGCGAAAAAGATGAGTTAACATAAGCGTTCCCCTATAAAAAAATTAGCGCAGCCTGCATCATTGCAAGCTGCGCAACGCGCCTCCTGCTTATTCAGCAGCGATAGCGCCAACCGGGCAAGCGCCGGTGCAAGCGTCGCAGTCGATGCAGCTAGCTTCATCAACCTTGTACTTGCCATTGTCTTCAGAGATAGCACCAACCGGGCAGGTACCAGCGCAGGAACCACAACCGATGCATGCATCTTGATCAATCTTGTGTGCCATTATGTGTACACCTCCCTTCAAATTGACAACCAATAATCAATGTTACTTTATGGTCAAGCGCATTGATTTGCTTCAACACGTAAGCAAAATCATCGCGCCAGACTAGCGTATCACGATGGAAGGCCGGTTCAGCCTTCACAAGCGTCACCGAAAGTCCCGCCTCTTTGGCCATCAAGACGGCTTCTGCAAGGGGACGGGCGACCAGGTCGGGAACAATCATCTCACATTCCATTAGATGGACATGACTTCCTTTTCCTTTTTCGCAAGGATGTCATCGATTTGCTTCATATACTGGTCAGTCAGTTTTTGGGAAGCATCCATAGCATCCTTGGAATCATCTTCCGTGATTTCCTTGCCTTTCAGCAGTTTCTTCACGGCATCATTGTATTCACGACGGATGTTGCGGACGGCAACACGGGCACTTTCACCCTTTTTATGAACAACCTTGACGAGTTCCTTACGTCTTTCTTCGGTTAAAATAGGCAGGCTCAGACGAATGACAGTCCCATCATTATTGGGATTCAGACCAAGGTCGCTCGTCATGATTGCCTTTTCAATTTCTTTCATCAGGCTCTTGTCCCAAGGCTGGATCACAATCATGCGGGGTTCCGGAACGGAAACATTGGCAAGCTGGTTGACAGGGGTCGCCGTTCCGTAATAATCTACTTTGACTTGATCTAGCAGGGACGGTGTTGCTCTTCCCGTGCGGATGGCAGCAAGTTCCGTATGCAGGGCCTTAAGGGCACTTGTCATCTTTCTTTCGCTGTCCGCTTTCAGTTCTTCAATCGTAGCCATCAGAGTCCTCCTACTACGGTTCCAATTTCTTCTCCCGCGGCCACCTTTGCAATGTTGCCCGGGCGGTCAATATTAAATACAACAATAGGAATATCATTATCCATGCAGAGACTGATTGCCGTGGAATCCATGACACCCAGATTCTTTTGGATGACTTCAAGGTATTCAAGATGATCGAACTTCTTGGCCTCAGGGTTCTTCTTCGGATCACTGTCATAAACCCCATCGACGCCTTTTTTAGCCATCAGGATAGCGTCGGCTTCGATTTCAGCGGCGCGCAGGGCAGCCGTCGTATCCGTTGAAAAATAAGGATTCCCCGTTCCAGCCGCAAAGATCACGACACGGCCCTTTTCAAGGTGCCGTACAGCACGGCGGCGAATGTAGGGTTCAGCAATTTGACGCATTTCAATGGCCGTTTGTACCCGAGTCGGCACGCCGCGGTTTTCCAAGGCGTCCTGGAGAGCCAAGGAGTTGATGACCGTTGCGAGCATTCCCATATAGTCAGCAGTCGCGCGGTCCATACCCTTGGAGCTGCCTGAAAGACCTCTCCAGATGTTGCCGCCGCCGTTGACGATGGCGACATCCAATCCGCTTTCACGGACGGCTTGGATCTGACCGGCAATGCTGTCTACCGTTACAGGATCGATACCATAACCTTTTTCTCCTGCTAAGGCTTCTCCACTGAGTTTAAGAATGACGCGTTTGAATTTTCGTTTTGCTGACATCTGCTTACATTCCTCCCATGAGTCATCTATCATTTGGAAGAAGCAAGAAGGCATCCCAACCCAAAGGATGGATGCGGGCTCCTTCTCAGCAAAAGGGGGGCACTTCCCCCTTTATCCACTTTCATTCATTATATGAAAAAAAAAGGGTACATGCAAGACAGAATCCAAATTTGTCACGGATTCTGCCTCCTACACCATTTCAGGCCGCAAAAAAGGAAGCTGCCCAAAAAACGCATGGCGCAATTTTCGGTACAGCCTCCTCCTTTTCCATACTTTATTTCTTATTTAATGAAGCTCTGGACTTCAGAAGCAAAATCTTCCTGCTTCTTTTCAATGCCTTCGCCAAGCTGATAGCGGACAAAGCGAATGGCTTTGGCATTCTTTTCTTTCAGGAGACCGCTGATGGTCTTATCAGGATCCATGACGAATTCCTGATCAACCAAGCAGTTTTCCTTATAGAATTTTTGGATGCGGCCCATGACCATCTTTTCGATGATCTTTTCCGGTTTGCCTTCGTTGCGAGCCTGTTCAGCAAGAACTTCCTTTTCATGGTCCAGAACATCAGCCGGCACAACAGTGCGATCCATGTAGCCAGGGTTAGCAGCTGCAATGTGCATGGCAACATGTTTGGCCAGTTCTTCATCGCCGCCTTCGAGTTCAACGAGGACGCCAATCTTGCCTGCGCCATGGATATAGTGACCCAGGGTATGGCTGCCATATTCATAGACAGAGAAACGGCGGATATCAACTTTTTCACCAATCTTAGCGATGGCTTCCGTCACGATTTCACTGACCTTCTTATCAGAACCAGTGAAAGTGGAATCGAGCAGGGCCTGCATATCAGCCGGTTTCGTCAGGGCAACATGTTTGGTAATGGAATGAACAAGGTTCTTGTAATCATCGGTGTTGGCGACAAAGTCAGTTTCGCAGTTGACTTCTACGAGAGCAGCCACTTTGTTTGCTTCGTCCAGATAGATATCAACAAGACCTTCAGCAGCAACGCGGCTGGCTTTCTTAGCCGCCTTGGACAGGCCTTTTTCTCTCAGGTAGTCGATGGCTTTATCCATATCGCCGTCGGTAGCGGTCAGGGCTTTTTTGCAGTCCATCATGCCAGCGCCGGTGCGTTCACGCAGTTCCTTGACTTGACTTGCAGTAATTGCCATGTGTTTTTCCTCCTCAAGTGATGTTGCTAATGCTGATGATTATTCAGCAGCGTCTTCTGCTTTTGCTTCAGCAGCTTCTTCGTCGACAGCACTGGCCTTGCCTTCGAGGATTGCATCAGCCATTTTGCTGGTGAGCAGTCTGACGGCACGGATAGCGTCGTCGTTAGCCGGCATCAGGTAATCCACTTCATCCGGATCGCAGTTGGTGTCAACCGTGGCAACAACAGGGATATGGAGCTTGCGGGCTTCCAGGATCGTGTTGTGTTCCTTGCGGGGATCGATAACAAAGATGGCATCCGGAAGTTTCTTCATTTCCTTGATACCGCCGAGGTATTTTTCAAGTTTCGCCATTTCATGACGAAGCACAATGACTTCTTTCTTAGGAAGCAGGGCAAAGGTGCCGTCTTCTTCCATTTTTTCGAGTTCATGGAGCCGTTTGATACGGGTCTGGATGGTCTTGAAGTTGGTCAGCATACCGCCGAGCCATCTTTCGTTGACATAGAACATGCCAGCACGGGTGGATTCTTCCTTGATTGCGCTCTGGGCCTGTTTCTTCGTTCCAACGAAGAGAACCTTACCGCCCTGGGCCGCCAGTTCACGCAGGAAGTTGTAGCATTCTTCTACTTTCTTGACGGTCTTCTGCAGGTCAATGATATAGATTCCGTTGCGTTCCGTGAAGATGTAAGGAGCCATCTTAGGGTTCCAGCGGCGAGTCTGATGACCGAAGTGTACGCCTGCTTCAAGAAGTTGTTTCATCGATACAATAGCCATTTTTATTTCCTCCTGTTTTTTCCTCCGCAGCTATTTTCCGAATCTCCTAAAAAGGACAGGTACGTCAAACGCTGCGTGTGTTGTTAGGGGTGCTGTGCGCACCGGATAGCATTATAGCATACCAAGGTCTGATTAAGCAAGCTTTTTGTTATTTGCTGTTAAGCGCTTCCAGCATGGCCTTTTCAAGAGCCTTTGCCTGTGCCTTCCAATCAGACCCGGCTATACCCCCGCCTTGGCTCGATGTCGGGCTGCCCCCACCGCGGCCATGAAAGACGTTTCCTGCCATGGTACACAAGTCACGGCAGCGCTCTTCTGCCCCTTTTGTCGCGGCAAATTGGTACATGACCTTATCGCCATTTTTAAGGATAAGGGCCGCCAAGATCTTTTCCTTTCCTGTCAATAGTTTCATGAGGCTCTTCCCGTCCCTTGGGGTTCCTTCGGTCAGGACGAAGACAAAACGTGTACCTGACGCAAGAAGAGGTGCCTTTTCCAAAAGGGCAGGCAGCTCAGCCTGGAAAAGGTCCTGGGTCCTTTCCCGCAGGCTAGCCTTGAGGTCTAGGACTTCCTGATGGAGTTTTTCCACAGCTGGCAGGACTTCTTCACTTTTGACAGAAAGGAGATTGCTCGTTTCTTCCAGGATGCGACTGCGTTCATGGATGGCTTCCACGGCTCGTTTGCCGCAGAGGAACTCTATGCGGCTGCCGCCTTTATAGCGGTTGAAGCGGATGACCTTGATGAGCCCCACCATGCCCGTAAAGGGCGGATGGGTCCCGCAGCAGGTACAGGTATCGCCCTCTTTGATATCGACGAGGCGGACGATGCCCCGCAGCTTATCGTTTTTCTTACGAAGGCCATACTTTCCGAGTTCCGTGTAAGGAACATAATGAAGGGTAATGGGATGATTTTCCCAAACCGCGGCATTGGCTGAAAGTTCCGCTTCTTTGACGGTTTTTTCGTCTACTTCCTTATCAAGGTCAATGAACACGCTCTCTTCATTCATATGAA
This sequence comes from Acidaminococcus intestini DSM 21505, assembly GCF_000425045.1. Taxonomy (GTDB): domain Bacteria; phylum Bacillota; class Negativicutes; order Acidaminococcales; family Acidaminococcaceae; genus Acidaminococcus; species Acidaminococcus intestini. The sequence goes on from NZ_AULA01000002.1 coordinate 88,701, forward strand.
ACCCTACATTATTGGCGCCGCAGGTCTTCCAAAAAGCATAACTCAACATATGCTCTCCGCAGTGCTGCTGCATGCGGTCAAGCCTGACATCCCAATCGAGGCGAACGGTCACTTTTTCCCCCACCGGCAGGGCCTTGTGGGTAAAATGGCGCACGTCATCTCCTGATTCAGCCGCGTAATAGACGGGAATATCATCAATCCAGCCCTGGTCGGAAAGCTGCCCGCCCCCTTCGGGGAAGATCACGGTTCCATCGAGGACGATTTCAAAATGGTCCCCCACTTCCTTTGTCGACAGAACCGTCGCGCTGCACTCCTTGCGGAGTGAATCATTTTCATACCATTTTTTGGTCATGGAAGGTCACCTCGAATTGGCACCCAGCTTCCACTTGGACCTTGATCCTTCCGGAAGCTTCCCAGTGCCGAATATTGGAACGATGCTGACCCCGTACAATAGAAGAAAGGCGGTCTGGCACCGTAATAACCATATTATAATTCCCGCTTTTCTGCTCTGCAATAAGGGCGTCAATCTTTTTTTGCCAGACATAGGAATGGACGAGTTCCCCAAAAGAGGGGTGGAAGGGACCGGCGAGAATCCTGCCCGGCGCCCTAAGATCCTCATCGGGCTGAAGCCCCATCCGGATGACGGGGATGCCAGCTGCTGTGAGCCCTTCGTAAAGATAGGCGCAGCGGCGAACCGTTTCAGCAAGGTCAAGGGGCGTATAACACCCCTTACGGTACCAATCGGCAAGTTTGGTTCCCTCAATCACAAGGAGCGGATAGATACGGCATCCCTCTGGATGCATGGCCGTAACACCGCGAAGGGTCTTTTTCAGGGTTTCTTCCGTTTCCCCAGGCAAATTGACCATAAGCTGATGGATGACAGCAAAGCCTGCTGCTTGAAGCTGTGCCGTGGCCTCATAGACGCAGTGCGCGTCATGTCCCCTGTCAAGAAGCGTCAACGTTACATCGTCAAGAGACTGGACGCCCAGTTCAACTGTGCGAACGCCGTAGTCTCTAAGCAGACTTAAGCTGGCTGGACTTATGGCATCAGGCCGGGTGGAAAGGCGTAGGTCCGTAAAATAGCCAGCCTTACGATAAGGCATGACAAGTTCCAGCAGGGCTTCCTGTTCCGCCAACGGAAGGGCTGTGAAGGAACCGCCATAAAAAGCAAGCTCATTGCGATGGTCCTTTCTGACCCAGCCGGCAAGGGTCCTGAGCTGACTCTTGACATCTTCCACGCCATGATAGGCAGTACCGTTGATGATGGGCTGATTGCAGAAAAGGCAGCGATGGGGACAGCCTTTAAAGGAAACAAAAAGGGGAATGATCATAGCCTCTCCTCGTACAAGAAAAACCCGCCATAAGGAGAATCTCCTTGTGACAGGTTTCTTACAGGGTCACCCCTGCTTTTTCTTTACTAGGCGCAGTGCCTCACGGGCAGCGCGCTGCTCAGCAAGCTTCTTCGTCCTTCCCGAACCGGTTCCGTAGGTTTTTTCCCCTACAATGACCTTCATAAAAAAGGTCCGGTTATGGGGCGGTCCGTCAAAGCCCGCTTCTTCATAATGGATATCCGTCTGTCCTTGTGCCTGGATGAGTTCCTGGAAGCGGGTCTTATAGTCCCGATCGATCCCATCCGCGGTCAGTTCCGGGATCTTGTCGATGAGGACCCTTGTAAGGAGATCCCTCACCTTTTCATATCCTGCATCAAGGTAGTACGCTCCCATAACGGATTCAAAGGCATCTGCCAGGATGGAAGGATTGTAACGGCCACCCATGTGACATTCCCCTCGGCCAAGGAGGAGATAGTCTCCAATGGCAAGGTCTTGAGCCAGTTCCGCCAAGGTCTCTTCGCAAACAAGGAATGCCCTAAACTTGGAAAGCGCTCCTTCATCCATCTCCGGGTAGGCAAGGTACAGATGGGTACTGACAACAAGGCTGAGAACGGAATCACCCAAAAACTCAAGGCGCTGGTTGAACTCCGGAACCACTTTTTCCTTGCACTCATAGGCATAGGAAGAATGGGTCAGGGCCGTATCCATGAGGGACAGATCCTGCATCGTGACACCCAGACGGACAAGGAAGCTTTCCAGGGCCTCTTTACGTTCCTTGCGCATGTAAGGTCAGTCCTTGTATTTCCGGAAGGCGACACAGGCATTATGGCCGCCAAAGCCGAAATTATTGGAAAGGACAACGTCCACATCTGCCTTGCGGGCAACATTGGGGACGTAGTCAAGATCCATTTCATCTTCTGTATCCGGATCTTCGTAATTGATGGTCGGAGGAATGATGCCGGTTTCAATAGTGAGGACGGAAGCAACGGCTTCCATGCCGCCGGCAGCCCCAAGCAGATGACCCGTCATGGATTTATTGGAGCTGATGGGCACCTGTTTGGCACGATCCCCAAAAATCTTTTTGCAGGCCAGCGTTTCATTAAGGTCATTGCGATGGGTCGATGTCCCATGGGCATTGACATAGCTGACATCGTCCGGCGTGATTCCGCCGTCAGAAATGGCAGCAAGCATGCATTCTGCCGGCATCTCCCCGCTCGGATCCGGAGCCGTGATGTGATAGGCATCACTGTTATAGCCGTAGCCGATGACTTCGGCATAGATATGGGCACCGCGTTTTTTGGCGTGTTCCAATTCTTCAAGGACAATGACACCCGCGCCTTCGCCCATAACAAAACCGCTTCTTTTTTTATCAAAGGGGCAAGATGCCTTTTCCGGTTCCTCATTATTGCGGGACAATGCCTTCATGTTATCAAAGCCAGCGATGGCCATTTCAGTAATGGCAGCCTCACTGCCCCCGGCAAGCATGACATCGGCATCACCGTATTGAATGGTGCGCAGGGCATCACCAATGCAGTTGGTCCCTGTTGCGCAAGCCGTAACGATGGCCGTATTCGGTCCTTTAAGGCCAAGGGCAATGGCAATCTGGGCGGCCGGCATATTGGGAATTTCCATCGGGATGAAGAAAGGACTGATGCGGCTTGGACCCTTTTCAGCGTACTTCATGGCCACATCAACAAAAGTCTGCATACCGCCGATACCGGAGCCAACGCAGACACCGATGCGCTTGGGATTTTCGTCCTCGAGCTTGAGCCCTGAATCAGCAAATGCCATGTTGCCGCAGGCTACGGCAAACTGGGTCACGCGGTCCATCCGCTTGGCTTCTTTCTTATCCCCATACTGACCGAAATCAAAGTCCTTGACTTCCCCAGCAATCTGACAGTTCAGACGGGACGGATCAAACAGGGTAATGCGGCCAATACCGCTTTTACCTGCCGTCAGGTTCTTCCAAAATTCGTCTTTACCGATACCAATCGGGGTAATGGCACTGACGCCTGTTACGACGACTCTTCGTTTCAAAGGGATCACCTCTTAGTAAGATTTGCTTAATTCTTCTTTCAGTCTCCTGAAAATTTCATGAACAGGTAATATTTCCTTGATTTTCCACATATTGGCGCCCGTAAAGACGAGACCTGTTTCAAGATCTCCCTGCTGGGCCCGTGTCAGGGCCTTGATGATGCAGAAGCTTCGAGAACAGTGCTTGAGGCAGCTGTCACAAGTAAGCGGCTTTGGCGGATGCCCTTCCAAGGCAGCCTTGGAAAACGGACTGAGGACGGCGCGACCCTTGAATCCCACGGGACTATCAATCTGGATCACATCATCTTTCGTCATCTTCAAGTAAAATTCCTTAAGCTGAGGTGCTCCATTGGATTCCTCGCTCGCAGCAAAACGGCTCCCCATCTGGACGCCGCTGGCACCCATATGAAGGAGATCGGCTACATCACTGCCCGTGATGGCGCCGCCGGCCGCAATGACCGGGATCTTAACAACCGAAAGGATTTCCGGCAGAATATCTTTAATCGAACGTTGGGTCCCCAGATGGCCACCGGCCTCTGTTCCTTCCACAACAATAGCGGAAGCGCCCAAGCGTTCAGCAATTTTCGCAAGTTTGGCATAGGAAACAATTGGAACAATGGGAACCCCATATTCCTTGCCGACGGAAAACATATCTCGGGAAAAGCCGGCGCCGGCCACTATCAAATCGACTTTTTCCTGTGCTGCCGTAGTAATGAGCCCCTTGAATTCACGAGCGGCTACCATAGCATTGATGCCAATCATACCCTTGCCATTGGAAAGTTTCCGGGCAAGGCGGATTTCTTTGCGCAGTTCATCAAACGGCAGGCCGGAAGCAGCAATGAGGCCTACACCGCCTTCATTGGCTACTGAAGCTGCCAGGCGGGCCGTTGAAAGACGGATCGCCATACCACCCTGCACAATCGGCACAGTGGCAACTTTTTCACCAATCTTCAGTTCTGGCAATTTCAACTAAAATCCCCCATTTCAGGATCATGGAAATCAAATCAATAAAAAATAGGATAAAGCTCGGAAAGTCCCGAAAAGGGACCTTCCGACTGGATGGATATCCGATTATTTGTCAGCTTTATCCAGGAGTTCTACTGCATCTCTTACGGTGCGGATCTTTTCAGCAACATCATCGGGGATTTCCGTGTTGAATTCCTCTTCAAATGCCATGATCAGCTCAACAATGTCGAGAGAGTCAGCTCCCAAGTCATCGATGAAAGTAGAGTCCATCTTTACGTCTTCCGGAGCAACGCTCAGCTGGTCAACGGTGATTGCCTTTACTTTTTCGAAAGTGCTCTGTTCGCTCATACCTTTCACCTCCTTCCCCTTCTTCATACAATCATACTACATTACCATGCCACCGTCCACATTTAAAACTTGGCCGGTTATATAAGCAGCTTCTTCGCTGGCGAAGAATAAGACTGCATTGGCAACATCTTGCGGATCCCCAGGGCGTCCCAGAGGAATGGTCTTGAGCATTTCCTCCTGAACGGACTCTCCGAGGACTTTCGTCATGTCCGTAGCAATAAAGCCCGGTGCAATGACGTTTGCTGTAATGCCGCGAGAACTCACTTCCTTGGCAAGAGCCTTGGTAAAGCCAATGACGCCCGCTTTGGCAGCGGCATAGTTGGCCTGACCGGCATTGCCCGTCTCGCCCACCACGGAGGCCATATTGATGATTCGGCCTGCCTTTTGCTTCATCATGGTGCGCATAACGGCTTTGGAACAGTTATACATGCTCTTGAGATTCGTTGCAATAACGGCATCCCAATCTTCTTCCTTCATACGCATCAGAAGCCCATCACGGGTGATTCCGGCGTTGTTGACAAGGATATCGAGGCGTCCCAATTCAGCGACTGCCTGCTTGATCATGTCTTCGCAGACAGCTGTATCGGCAACATCCCCTTTAAGGACAATGGCCTTGCGGCCCATTGCCTTGACAGCTTCTGCGGTTTCTTCAGCGGCGGCTGTATTGCCGGCATAATTGATGGCCACGTCAGCCCCTGCTTTTGCCAGCGTCAGGACAATGGCACGGCCAATGCCGCGAGAACCGCCGGTTACAAGCGCTACCTTGCCGAATAACGTCATTTTATCGAACCTCCTTTAAATAAGCAAGCGATTTTTCCAAAGATTCCATGTCTTCCACATTGAGCGGTGCATAGGAACGGTCCACTTTCTTGATGAAGCCGCAGAGAACTTTGCCAGGGCCAACTTCCACAAAGGTATCGACGCCGTCATTCATCATACGGCGGACCGAATCTTCCCATAATACAGGGCTTGCGGCCTGCAGGACGAGCTGGGAGCGGATTTCATCCGCCTTTGTTTCCGGCTTGGCATTGACGTTTGCCACCACGGGAATCTTGGCATCCACGATCTCAACGCTGTCAAGGACTTCCTTCAGACGATCTGCAGCAGGCTGCATGAGCGTGCTGTGGAAGGGAGCACTGACAGGAAGGAGGATGGCGCGTTTGGCACCGGCTTCCTTCAGCCTGTCACAGGCTTTATGGACAGCTTCCGTCGCACCAGCGATGACAATCTGGCCAGGGCAGTTGAAGTTGACTGCCTGGACACACTGATTCGTCATGTTTGCCGTTTCTGCACAGATTTCCTTGATTTTATCTGTATCAAGGCCAATGATGGCAGCCATGGCACCTTCCCCAACGGGGACGGCTTCCTGCATGAACTGGCCTCTCTTGCGGACCGTGCGGACCGCATCGGCAAAGCTCATGGCACCGGCACAGACAAGGGCAGAATATTCACCCAAGGAATGACCGGCTACAACGGAGGGAATAATTTCATTTTCTTCCAGGACTTTCATCGCAGCGACACTGCACGTCAAAATTGCAGGCTGTGTATTATAGGTCAGGCGCAGCTGTTCTTCCGGGCCTTTGAAGCAAAGGTCCGTCATGGAAAAGCCAAGGGCTTCGTCAGCTTCCTTGAAAACGTCCTTTACGACACTGTAATTATCATAAAGGTCTTTCATCATCCCTACTTTCTGGGAACCCTGACCAGGGAACATGAACGCAATCTTACTCATTTTTTGGCCTCCTCTGTTTTCTGCCATTTGATGACAAGGGATCCATACGTGAGCCCAGCCCCAAAGCCGACAAGGACAACAATTTCATCCCGTTTCAAGCGGCCTTGGTCACGGGCGTCACACAGGGCAATTGGAATGGACGCGGCGGATGTATTGGCATACTGATCGACGTTGACCATGACTTTATTAAGCGGAAGGTCAAGCCGTTTGGCCGCAGAATCAATGATCCGTACGTTGGCCTGGTGCGGCACCAGAAGGTCGATATCATTTTTCGTCATGCCAATTTTGTCCAAGGCTTTCATGACACTGCGGCCGAGGACGCGAACAGCGAATTTAAAGACTTCTTTTCCATTCATGTGGATGAAGTGTTCATGGTGATCCACCGTTTCGTGGCTTGCTGGATGACGCGATCCCCCGCCGGGCATATTCAGGTATTTTCCACCGGAGCCGTCGGCTCCAAGATCTACGGAAAGGATGCCGTAACCGTCTTCTACCGGTCCCAGAATAGCCGCACCGGCGCCATCACCAAAGAGGATGCACGTATTGCGGTCCGTAAAGTCAAGGATCCGGGAAAGGGTTTCTGCCCCTACAACAAGCACATGCTTATAAAGGCCGGAGGCAATGGTCTGACTGACAATCCCGCAGGCATAGGCAAATCCCGTGCACCCCGCGCCCAGGTCAAAGGCCGCGGCATGGCTGGCTCCCAACCGGTCCTGCAGCATGCAGGCCACAGAAGGAAACTTCATGTCCGGTGACTCGGAAGCAACTACAATAAGGTCCAAGTCTTCCGCTTTCAAGTTGGCATCATCCAGCGCGCGCTGGGCAGCGATAAAGGCAAGATCACTGGTTGCCTGTTCCGGAGCGGCAATATGGCGCTGCCGGATACCCGTGCGTTCCACGATCCATTCATTGCTCGTATCAACCAATTTTTCCAGGTCATAGTTTGTCATGATTTTTTCAGGGACATAGGAACCCATCCCCAAAAAACCCACACTGATTCCTGACATAAGTTATAATTCCCCACTTTCTTCGTCCCGGAGGATTTCCCTGCCAATTTTTCCGACAATATCCTTTTCTGTCAGTTCAATGGCTACCCTCACGGCGTTCTTGATGGCTTTTGCTTTGGAACTGCCATGGCAGATGATGAAGGGGGCACGTACGCCAAGAAGCAGGGCACCGCCATATTCGGAGGCATCCATTTTCCGCTTCACTTCCGTCAGGGCAGGTTTCATAAGAAGGGCCCCAAACTTGGAAAGGAAACCGCTGCCTTTAACTGCGGAACGAATGATTTCCAAGACAGCAGATCCAAGCCCCTCCATGGTCTTTAAGACAACGTTTCCCGTAAAACCGTCGCAGACAACAACATCGACGGTTCCTTTATTGATGTCCCGGCCTTCCACATTCCCGATGAAATGGATATGGGGATTGGCCTTAAGAAGTGGATACGTTGCAAGGCACTGCTCATTTCCCTTGGTCTCTTCCTCCCCAATATTAAGGAGTCCGACCCGGGGATTTTTGATACCAAGCTGGGATTCAGCATAAACCGATCCCATGATGGCACTTTGGACAAGCTGCTCCGGTTTTGCGTCCACCTTGGCACCAGAATCCAACAGGACCGTTGCCCCTGTGAGACTTGGAATAACCGTTGCAATAGCCGGCCGTTCAATGCCCTTGATACGGCCCAAGCCGAACAGGGCAGAAGCAACAGCTGCCCCTGTACTTCCCGAAGAAACAAGGGCATCACATTCTTTTTGGCGCAAAAGATCGGTTGCAACAACGATGGAAGCATCCCGCTTCTTTTTGACGCTGATGCCAGGGTGATCCTTCATTTCAATGACCTCACTGGCATGGTGGATGGTCACATGGGGATTGTTTTCCTCGTGTTCCCTGCGAAGTTCAGCCTTAATGACGTCCTCGTCACCGACAAGGACGGCATCGCAGCCATATTCCTTGACAGCCTGAAGGACGCCTTTAATGATTTCAGCAGGACCGTAATCGGTTCCCATGACATCAACTGCGATTTTCATTTTCTTGGTTCCTCTCTTCAGGTAAGGAAACAATCAGGAATTTGGCCCGAAAGACCTCTTTCCGATTGTTTCTGATCTTGACCCAGATGGTATATTTGTCTTCCTGCTTTCTCACAACCTCGGCCCGCGCCACAAGGACGGCACCGCTGAGAACAGGAATCTTGTATTTTACATTGGCCACGCCCGTCAGGGCTGCCGGTGCGTCAATAACGGCCAAAGCCAGGGAATTGGCCTGGGCAAACATATATTGCCCCCGGCATACACCGGTTTTTTGCAGGACCATTTCCTTATTGACGGTCATCATGGAAATGCCGCTCACCCCAATTTCAAGGTCAATGAGTTCACCCACAATGTCTTCACTGGTAATCGCCTGGAGCTTCTTCTGGGCATTTTCCGCCATATGGCGCGTCCGTTCCCGAAGTTCTGGGATCCCAAGGGCCAGCCGATCGAGCCGAATGGTCTGGATACTGACCTCAAACTGTTCTGCCAGGTGGGCATCAGTCAGGAAAGGATTCTTGATAAGAGCAGCTTCGAGGCGCTGCTGACGCACCTTTTTACTTTGCGCTGAGCCCATTCCATCACCTACTTTACACCTACTTTTAGTACCTAGTCATAACAGCTACACTCATTATAAAGATAACGAGCCTAAAAAGCAAGTAAAAAGGGCCTATAAAAGGTGAAAGAACGGTGACATTCCCCTCTGGAAAGTGCTGCCGTCAAAACGAGGAAAACCTACCCGAAAAGCGCTTGGCATCAAAGACACTGCTCTACCCCAAACGACCCTGCGCTGAGCAAAAAGCCTATGAAGATCCTGTACAAAAGGCACTCAAGAATAGGCAGTGACTCTTCCTGCGCTCCAGGATCAGGCTGAAACGGAAAAAAGGCCACCGCCCAAAAGCGATGGCCTTTTTTTCTTGATGTCTTATTCCTCTTCGGTCTTGACGACTTCCTTACCATCGTAGTAACCGCATTCAGGGCATACATGGTGAGGACGCATCTGCTCATGGCATTGCGGACATTCAACCAAGCCAGGAGCAGTCAGTTTCCAATTAGCGCGACGGGAATCGCGACGAGCTTTAGACATTTTTCTCTTTGGTACTGCCATTACGAAACACCTCCTAAACTCAACCTATTTCTCTAACAATGCCTCGAGAGCCTGTAATCGAGGATCGATGGTTCTTGTGTCACAATTGCATGGTGCCACGTTCCTATCAGCTCCACAGACCGGACAGATTCCCTTGCAGTCCGGTTTGCACAGCATACGTGCAGGAACAGTCAGCAGAAGGGACTCCCTCAAAGCATCCGTAACATCAACCACATCAAACTTATAAGTGAAAGCATCATCGGGAAGGTTCTCCGTTCCTTCCGGATAGTACCGTTCTTCCAAAGTGGAAACCAGGGGCTGCACCAAAGGTTTGAGACAGCGTCCACATTCTCCTTTGACAGAAAAGTGAAGGCTTCCATCAAGAAGGATCAACTCTCCCCCATTATGGAGCGTGAAGTCCGCCACCACCTGACCCTCAAGGGAAACATCGTCTTCCGTGAGGTCAAGGGCTTCCGGATCCAGTTCATAATGATAGGATGCCGAACCTATAAGCTGCTTTTTGATTTCTGCTACATTGATCTTTATCATAATAGTATCAACCGCTTTATTATAACGGTGTCCCCTTTCTTTGTCAATACAAAGGAGGGAATTCCTTATTTACCGCAAAGGCGGTTCGTATCGCGGGCGATGACGAGTTCTTCGTTCGTCGGAATCAGGAAGACTTTGACTTTGCTGTCAGCCTTGCTGATTTCCGTAACCTTGCCGCGAACATTGTTGCGTTCAGCGTCGAGTTCAACACCGAGGAATTCAAGCCCTTTGCAGACCTTGGCACGGGTTCCGATATCGTTTTCGCCGACGCCAGCCGTGAAGACAATGGCATCAACGCCACCCATGGCAGCTGCATAGGCACCAATGTAGCGTTTGACTTGATAGCAGAACATGTCAAGGGCAAGCTGTGCTTTTTCGTCCCCTTTATTGGCCGCATCTTCGAGGTCACGGAAGTCGCTGGAAATGCCGGAGATGCCAAGAACGCCGCATTCCTTGTTCATATATTTGTCCATTCCTGCATTGTCCAGACCCTTTTTCTGCATCAAGATCGGAACGATTGCCGGATCGATGGAGCCGCAGCGGGTGCCCATGAGGACCCCATCAAGAGGCGTGAAGCCCATGGACGTATCCACGGATTTGCCGCCATCAACAGCGGTGATGGAAGACCCATTGCCCAAATGGCAAGTAATGATCTTGGTATCTTCCGGTTTCTTGCCGAGAAGCTCAGCGGCACAGGCAGCTACATAGCGATGGCTCGTACCATGGAAGCCGTATTTACGGATTCCGTACTTTTTGTATTCTTCATATTTGACGCCGTACATGAAGGCCACAGGAGGCATGGTCTGATGGAAAGCCGTATCAAAGACAGCCACTTGCGGGGTGTTCGGCATCAGTTTCTGGCAAGCGCGGATACCAGCAACATTAGGCGGCTGATGAAGCGGAGCCATATCACTCAGGGCTTCAATCTGCTTCAGGTTTTCTTCCGTAACGAGAACGGATTCACTGAACACTTCGCCGCCATGGACAACACGGTGACCAACGGCATCGATTTCATCCATGGATTTGATGACACCATGGTTGGGGTCAACAAGGACAGCAAGGACTTTCTTGATCCCATCTACATGATCGGGGATCTCGCTTTCCATGCGAACCTTATCCTTGCCTGCCGGCGTGTGGGTCAGGACAGAACCATCGATACCGATACGTTCTACCAGGCCTTTGGCGATGACGGATTCATCTTCCATGTTGATCAGCTGATACTTAATGGAAGAACTGCCACAGTTAACAACAAAAATCTTCATTCCCTAGCCTCCTGATTGTTGCTGGTCAAAAAACCAGTTTCTTTTCTGATTGAATCAGCACTATAATAATATATCAAAGAATTGACGTCTTGTAAAACGATTTGAGGAAGGAATTTTATGGAACTACAAACGGTCGCCGCCATAACGGCTGAATACAACCCCTTTCACAAGGGGCACGCCCACCAAATCAACGTGATTCGTAAGACCTTGGGTAACGTTCCCATCATTGCCGTCATGAGCGGCTCCGTCACCCAGCGTGGGGAACTGGCCCTATGGGATAAATGGGAACGGGCCCGACTTGCCCTGCGGGGCGGGGTCGACCTCGTTCTGGAACTTCCCGCCGCAAGCGTCCTGCGCTCAGCTGATCATTTTGCCGCCGGAGCCCTTTCGGTCATGCGCCACACAGGCCTCGTCACCCATATTTCTTTTGGCATGGAAGATCCGGATCGAGCAAAACTAACCATGCTGGCTGCTGAACCCCCGGACCACGAAGCTTTTGAAAGGGTCCTGAAAGCAGGAACTTCCTATGCTGAGAGCATGGCCCTAGCCTACACAAAAAAAGACCCCGCTTACGCCTCTTTTTTTAAGGGCTCCAACAACCTTCTTGCCCTTAGCTATGCAAAAATGGCAAGGCAGGTCTTCCCCTCGGCCGCACTTCTTCCCATCCTGAGAGAGGGAACTCCCTATAATGAAGAAAGTCTTACGGAAAAAGCGGCAAGCGCGGCTGCCCTGCGTCATTTTCTTGAGGAAGAAGGACCCTCAGCTACCGTTTTTGCAGCCATGGGGATCCAGGCTAAAGAGGAAGAGGCCCATCTGGCCTCCCTCCCCTCTCCCCTTTTCCATAAGCAGCGCCTTGATCTATTGATGGCTTACGCCCTTGAAAGCACCGATGCCGAGCATCTTTCCCGCCATATTGAAGCCACTGAAGGCCTTGAAAGAGCCCTTATAAAAGCCCGCCGAAAAGGTTCCTTTGACGCCATCGCGGCAGCCTGCAGCGGCAGACGCTATTCCCGTTCCCGTATCCGGCGGCTCATGCTCCAGCTGCTTTGTACCGGTGAAACAAAGGCCTTCACAGGGCTTAGTGACGAGGCCCCTTATCTGCGTGTCCTTGCTTTTTCAAAGCGAGGCAAAGAGCTTCTCCATCTGATGAAAGAAACAGCAACGCGCCCTCTTTTTTCGCTCGTCAATAAAGATACCGCCCGGCACCTTAACGAAGAAGCAAGGCGGAAACTCGAGCTTGACCTTGCGGCCACTTCACTCTGGGAACTTGTGGCAACAGGGACCGCTACCGGCCGTGACTATAAAGAGGCTCCCATCAAGGACTGACCGTATCCTTGTTAAAAGTCCATCACCGTGATATAAAGGCTAACCTTTGTCACGGTGATTTTCTGCAGCCTGCTAATAAGGGGGTTACAATAGAACGCGGCCTTCCCGTCCCCGTTCAGGATGCGCCTGCTTCAGGGTTTCTGGGAAAGCGGCATAATGCCCATCGAGCTCCCTTACAAGTACCTTTTCATCGCGGGGATACTGCCTATTTATGGGAAGGACATTTGACATATGGAGGCCAAAAAATTCTATATCCTGAAGATTCAGTGCTTTCAAAAAGGCAAGCTTTTCTTCCATCTGTTCGCCAAGGATGTTTTCGGCAAACTGTCACGCCTGGATAAGGCGCCCCAAGGCACTGCCCCGATCAACATGAAGGGGTGAGCCAAAAATCAGCCGCGACTGGACCAAGTTCGCTAAAAGAGCGTTAGCTCTGGCACTTTCCAGTCCCTTTCCCCTGTCGCCTGCCCCCAGCATCAAATTGATGCTATAGCAGCAGCCGAGACGTTTTAAGCGCAAAAGCTGCTCTTTTGCCTCATGTAGGGGAAAGCCTTCATCAAAAAAAGCAAGGGCAGCCTCACTGCCAGAGTCAACCCCAATGTTGAAATCATTCAGCTTCAGGGCACGGAGCGCCAGAAGCTCTTCATCGGTCTTGTCCTTGATGTTCCTGATAGAAGCATACATGGAAATGGTATCGATACGAGGGAAAATAGAAGCAATCAGTTTTCCTATGCCCTTAAGGTCCCTGGTAGGCAAGGCAAAAGCATCTCCGGTTACAAGAATAATCTGTTTGACCCCGTTCCCATAATAGGATCGTACCTCCAAGAGATCTTCCTGGATCTGGGACAAAAAGACGGCGGAAAAAGGCTGTCCCCGCTACGTGGAGCAGAACGATTGGCATGATGACTGCAGCCAATCGTTGCTTCATTGAGGAGCACTCCAGCTTCATAAGATGGTCGATAAACGGGCTCTGTATCGTGCTTGATGGCTCCTTTCCAGCGGAATAAGGCCTGGACAGCCTCATTCATCACGAGCATATCTTATTAATGTGCACGTTCAAGCAATTTATAATAATCGATGCCTGCTTTTCGTCAACAAACAAAAAGGAACCACCGCTAACGCAGTGGTTCCTTTTTTGTTTGTTTATTTCCGATCGCCCGATTCAATCTGGTTGTCTGACTCATAGGACGAGCGCAGGGCCTGACCATTATCACGGACTGCCGTCAAGGTCTTGTTGAGGTTTTCTTCCAGATAGTTGAAAACATCCATGGCATACTGCATGGATTCGCTGTGGAGCTTATCCGCATAGGCATCTGCGGCAGCACGCATATCGCGGTCATACTGCTGGGTCGTTGCAATGATGCTGTTGGCCTTATCTTCCGCCGCTTTCACAACTTCTTCCTGACGGACAAGCCGGTCGGCTTCGGCTTTGGCAAGGTCGACTATCCGGTCGGCTTCGGCCCGGGCCTGCTCGATGATCTGGTCAGCTTCCGCGTGGGCCTTTTCCTTGATATCCTTTTGCTCTTCCAACAGGTCATGGGCCCGTTTGATTTCAAGAGGTACAGCCCCGCGCAGTTTTTCAAGGATCATATCCACATCGCTTGCCTTGACAAGCTTGTAGTTCAAAACAGGAATCGATCCCGCAGAAGACAGCACATCATCCAATTCGTCTAAGATATTATCCAGTTCCATAGTTATCCGTTCCTTCCTTTTCTTTTTTCACTGCGCCGATCGTGCGCGCTTCATGATATCATCCTTGATCGAAGGGGGAACAAACCCCGTGATATCGCCGCCGAAATACAGCATCTCCCGGACACCGGAAGAACTGAGGCAGGAATATCTTTCGTCCGTCATGATGAAGACCGTCTCAATACTGTGATCGATTTTCTTCATCAAAAGCGCCCGCTGGAATTCATATTCAAAATCGGAAAACGCCCGAAGGCCCCGGACAATGAACGCGGCTTCTTCTTTCCTGCAGAACTCATTGAGGAGTCCCGAAAAACTTGTCACCCTGACATTGGGAAGGTGAGCCGTCGCTTTTTCAATGAGGGCAACCCGTTCCTCCATGGGAAAAAGGGCCTTGTCCTTCGTGGGATTGACGAATACACTGATAATGACTTCGTCAAACATATGGCTTGCTCGTTCAAAAATATCCAAGTGTCCCAAGGTCACAGGATCAAAACTTCCTGGACAGACTGCTCTGCGCATGAAAAGTCCTCCATAACAGTCGAATTCTAACCATCATTATATCAAATCCCTATAGAGATTTCCACTCAATTAGTGAGATTTTCGTATCGCCATATTTTTCGATCCTGATTTCCGTCCCTGCCTTCACATACTCCCGGGGATCTTCAAGGAGGGAATGTTCAAGAACCAAAAGACCGCCGTCGCGAAGGATGCCGTGTTGGCAGAGCGCCTTGTACAGGGCCTCATTGAGTCCTTTATCATAAGGGGGGTCGGAAAAAACAAGATCATAGATTTCCCCATTACCCTTGGCGTCGGCAATGCCCTTGATGGCATCGGTATGACGGATAATGGCGTCAGCCCCTGCCTTTGCCTTTTCTACATTAAAACGAATGAGCCGCAGGCTTTCGCGGTTCTTATCAAAGAGGACGACTTTCCTTGCCCCCCTGCTCCACGCTTCCAGAGCTAAGTTTCCCGTGCCGCCAAAGGCATCCAGAACCACAGCGCCGGCAATACGGTCCTTGATGATATTGAAGAGTGCTTCCTTGACACGGTCACTCGTGGGCCGTACGGCATAATCCTTGGGTGGAAGCAGTTTCATACCTCGGGCCCGTCCCGTAATGATTCGCATACACAAATTGCCTCCCATCGTATATAATAAATAGCAAACTCATTTGATTGTCAAAAGAAAGGAGCTCAGCCATGAAGAAAGGACCCCTTTACCTATGTGGGGCCGCCGCAGCGGCAGTATGTGTATTGTACCACACCTTGGCCCCAAAAGGCGTGCCCTTTTCTCCGGCCCCGGTGCCAATTTCTGAATCTTGGACCTTTGTTCCCCTTGATGACCGGCCCCCGTGCCGCCGCTTCACGGAAGAACTGGGGGCCCTTGCCGGCATCCACTTTGCAGCACCGCCCCATGAACTGATGGACTGGTATGAAGTGCCGGCCCATATTCCCCAGGTCTGGGACTATGTTGAAAAGGATCTTCCTGGGCGCAGGGGTGCCCTCCTATCTACTGACCTGCTTTTATTTGGCGGGCTCCTGCATTCCCGCCTTGTCCCTGCCGATGCCGCTTCAACAGCACAATTTTTCGATCGCCTGGAAGCGCTCATGGAGAAGAATCCTCAAAAGGAATATTCCCTTTTCACGGTCATTCCCCGCCTGCTCATCAGTGATCAAGTCCTTCCCGACCGATGGTACCAATGGCATCTTATGACCTGGGCCGTCAATATGGATAAAAAGATCCGCGGCCTGCCCTATGATGAACCCCTTTATGAAAGCGTCAAGAAAGAAATCCCTATGGATCTCAAATGGAAATATATGACACTCTATCGGGATAATGACACATTTAACCAGATGCTCATCGACTTTTCCACCAAGCATCCTGTCACGGATCTTGTGATTGGGCAGGATGATGCCCATCCCTTTGGGCTGCCCAATTACAATCGGCTCAATGTCAAAAGTTATGTAAAAAATTACGATGTCCACCCGCCCATCATGACAAGCCAGGGCGCAGATGAGCTTGGGGCCCTTGCTGCAAGCCGCATCTATCTTCAGGAAAGCGGACACCGGCCGCGTGTCAAGGTCCTTTATGGATCGGACGCCATGAAAGATTACACCTTGCCCTTTGTTCCATTGACCTTGCAGGAAATCGCCGAAGAAAAGATTGCCCTTTCTGGCGCCGTTGAAACAGCCAGTGACGAAGAAGCCGACTATTATCTCTTCATTCACTGCGGCACGGACCGCACGGAAAATTACCGTCCCGTGGCCCACCGGGTAAAGACACTCATGAAGGAAAAACCCCTGGCCCTCGTTGATCTATCCATGCATTTTGCGGGCGGTGAGTGCCTGCTTCCTACCCTTGTCAAGGAGGAGGTCCCCATTGGCCGCCTTCTTGCCTATTCAGGATGGAATACGGCATCAAACGCCATTGGTACAGCCGTTGCCCAGGGAAATATTGTTTCCATGCGGGCCCATGACCTGCCACAAAACGAGCTCCCCCGTCTTTATGCCCAGAATCTCACCTTCAATGCGGCCCGCTTCCTGGATGACTGGGCCTACCAAAAAGTTATTCGGCCCCACATGGCGGTCCTTGCGGGTCTAAATGGGTCACCCGAGGTCCCTGTTTCGGAGAAAAGTCTCGCAGGCGCCCAAGATTATCTGGGAAGGGAACTCTTCTTTTATAAGACCCTCCTTGTCTGGGCCCTGCGTCAGGAACCTTTTTACCAGGATCAGCATGACGCCTATTACCTTCAGGACCTTTCCTTTGAAAGTGCGTTTCCTTGGCAGCGGGCTTTTGAAATCGATTTGACAGTCCATCCAAAATTTGGGAAAAAAGAATTGACAAAAGAATAAATTTCGATTATACTCAAGAAGTTGATTGTTCGGGACGTAGCGCAGTTTGGTAGCGCGCCTGGTTCGGGACTAGGAGGCCGCAGGTTCGAATCCTGTCGTCCCGACCATCTTTTTATTTGGATGGTCGAAAGGAGCGGTAGGCTCCTTTTTTATTACCTAAAAGCTGAGGAAATGACATTCATTTCCTCAGCTTTTTTTCGTGATGGAACAGATCTTTTCTTATGCCAAGAGATCAAGGAGATCCTTCATGGTCTTTTTTCCAAACTGCACATCCCTTCCCCCATCAACGATAAGGCAGGGAACGCCCATGATATGATAACGCGCCTTCCAGTGACCATGATGGACAAGATCACGGACACGGACCGTAATTTTGGGATTAAGGGCTGCAATATGCTGGGCGACCGTCACCACATCAGGGCAGATCCTGCATGTAAGGGATACAATCAAATCAATTTCATGAGCTGGCAGGGCAAGGATAGCTGCTCTATCATGCTCTGATAAAGGCTGCCCAGGCCCTGCCGCATTATAAAGGCCCAAGAGGAAGGGAGTAAATTCATGACCGCCGGGAACGCCGTAATAAAGAAGGCCTGTAGGTTCCCCTTCTGCCCGAAGAACGGCCACAAAGGGTGCCGCTTCCGTACTGTTTGCCCCTTTTTGATAGGAAATCTTGTCTGTCAGGCTGCAGAGGTTTTTGATATATCTTTCCAGTTCCTTTGAAGCAGATGATTCGTTTTCATGGACTTCAAGGATCAAGGATGATGCCATGCGGTCAAAAAGACCCTTCATCTGCCTTTTCATATCTGCTGAAAAAAGAGGATTTTCCTCAGCATCTGTTTCTTTTATGTGCAAAGCGGGTACAGCTATTTCCGGACTTTTGGCAGGGTGAGGTGATTGCGGACGGAGACCCGTCTTTTTCTGCATCTTTGCTGCATAGCGTTCCAGTTCCGTTGCCGCAAGGGCACCATCCCCCACAGCGGTGACAACCTGACGCAGGGGCTTGATGCAGACGTCACCTGCCGCATAGATTCCGTCCCGGCTTGTTTTTTGGGCTCGGTCCGTTACGATATATCCCTCCCGGTCAAGGTCGACGAGTCCTTTGACAAGGGCGGTTTCCGGTTCATATCCGACGAAGACGAAAACACCGAGGGGACCGCCGTCTTGGGCGGAAAGGGTCCTCTTTTTTCCAGTCACGTTATTTTTGACAACAAGCTGTTCCACCATGCCGTTTCCTTCGACACGGACCACTTCATGGTGCGGCAGAATCGTGATTTTATTGTGGTGAAGGGCCGGCTCGGCCACGCTTGCGGCGCATTTGAACCCATCACCGCGGATGAGGACTGTCACGTGGCGGGCGTACTTCGTAAGAAACACACTTTCTTCAGCCGCAGCAAAACCACCGCCCACAACATAGACATCACGGTCCGTAAAAAATTCCCCATCGCATGTCGCACAATAGGCAACACCACGGCCTTGAAACGCGGCCTCGCCGTCAAATCCGATACGGCGCGGATGGGCACCCGTGGCAAGAAGAATTCCAAAACCCTTGAAATCACCCCTATCCGTATGAACAGTCTTTACCACACCGGTTCCTTCAAGACCGGTCACTTCGGCAAGGATAACCTCCGCGCCAAAGGATTCGGCCTGTCTGCGAATGGTTTCTGCCAAGGCCATTCCCGAAATGGAGGGAACGCCAGGATAATTGACGACCCGCTGCGTAATGGTAATCTGCCCGCCAAATTTTTCCTTTTCAAGGACCAGGACGCGATAGCGGGCCCGTGCCAAATAAAGGGCTGCCGTGAGACCAGCAGGGCCGCCGCCAATAATAAGAACATCATATAATGAGGCAACTTGCATCATAGAAAGCTCCTTTTTACTTGGAAAGAAGGCCTTCGCCATCCATCAGCAAAGGGGAGAATTGCTCACAGAAGGCAAAGGCCTATAAAAAGGGACACAAAGGAATCAGAGCTGACCCACAAGGTCAAGACTCGGCTTCAGCGTTTTTTCGCCAGGCTGCCATTTAGCCGGGCAAACTTCATCACCGTGTTCATAGACAAACTGGCAGGCTTGAAGCTTACGGAAAAGTTCATCGGCATTGCGCCCGACATTACCTGCTGTCACTTCATAAGAGACAATGCGTCCTTCAGGATTGACGATGAAAGCACCGCGTTCAGCAACACCGGCTTCCTCAATAAGGACATCAAAATCCTTGGCGAGAACATGGGTCGGGTCAGCAAGCATAGGATACTTGATCTTGGCAATCTTTTCCGATGCGTCATGCCAGGCTTTATGGACAAACGCGGTATCGCAGGAAACGGAATAGATTTCGCATTCCGCCTTTTGAAAGGCTTCATATTTGGAAGCAAGATCTTCCAGTTCCGTAGGGCAAACAAAGGTAAAGTCTGCCGGGTAGAAGAAAAAGAGGGACCATTTACCAAGAACGTCTTTCTTGCTCACGTCTGTGAGTTCATTATGGTGAAAGGCCTTGACGGAAAAATCACTGATTTCTTTGTTGATGAGACTCATAATGTAGAATCCTCCTTTGGTACTTGATTTCCCGCTTCATTTGCTGGGAAAGATGGATGGAAGCGAAAGTTAGTTTTGACTAACTACGTACAGTATAACAGGATACTTTTTCTCTGTCAATAATAGATATTGATGGAAGCCTTTTCTTGGTTCTATAATTTAATTTGGGGCGCTAACGTGACCGTCTGGGTGCGTGTCCTTTCAGCGCCTACTTTTTTTCAATAAAAAAAAGTCATATGCACTCAAATCCCTTACAATTAAAGTGATCAAACAATAAAGAAAGTGAGTTGAATACATATGCCTTCCCTAGATTATATCGAAAAATTAACAGGAATTAAAGAGGAATGGATTCAAAATTTAAAGGAAACGGAATCAGCCTTGGTTTTAGCGGTTCAGCTGCCGCCTCAAGAACACATCCGCCCTCATTGCAAGGCCACTACAAGACGCATAAAGGGCTACTATACGCGCCTCATCAAACATTCCCCACTTCTCCATAAAAAGTTGCATCTCCTGTATCGCCAGAGACGCTATAGATGCAGCTGTGGTCACACAGTTAACGAGAAGAGCCCCTTTGCCTCTCCGTATTTCCAAACCTCTTCCTCGCTTCAACAAGTCATGCTCCAGGAGCTGCGTCAACACCTTTCTTTCCAAGAAGCGGCCAGACGATGCCATGTCAGCACCAGCCAGGTCATTCGCGTCTTTAATGAAGTCCATATTCCTCGTCCCAGTCACCTTCCCCGCGTGCTTTCCATCGATGAATTTAAAGGAAATGCTGCCGGTCAGAAGTACCAAGTCATCATCACTGACTCTGAAGCCAAGCGGATAATGGTCATTCTTCCGGCACGAACCACCAACGGCTTTACTGAAGGCTGCAACAATAAAATCAAGGTGGTAAAACGGATCTCATTTGGTCTGCGCAATTTTGAGCGCTTTCGTCATAGGATCTTGTACATTAACACACGCAACGAAAAAGGACACGCACTATCTTTCGTGCATGTCCTCTTCAGGAGAGCATAGACACTTTAGCACCCCAAAATTTGACAAAGAACCGAAAAAATGGACGCCCTATTATCCGGCGTCCATGAAGCGATGGTTTGACAATTGGGATGTCATCTCACCAATTTTTAAATTTTCAACAGAGGTTCGTACGGTCTTTTATACCACGAATGCGATAGAGAGTTTGAATTCATCCTACCGCCGCTTGAATTGCCAGAGAAACGTTTTCCCGAGTGCGCAGGCATTGCTAAAAACGTTATATCTTGCAACGTTTGAAGCCACTAAGAAATGGACTATGGCTATTAGAAACTGGGGCAAGGTCAGAGGCGAGCTGTCTATTATGTATCCAAATCGATTAATTCCGTAAGATTAGCGTATACAATTAGCATACGCTACTATATATCATAGAAGACCTTATTTACAGACTTTTCTTCATACCCTCCAATAAAATGACCATAATTTTTGACGCATGCCTTAACACCCATGCAGATACCAACCAAAATTCCATTAATTTATATTTATCTGTTCATAAAACAATCAACTTTGTAAGCAACAGTATTCCAGAAATCAATAGTTGCTTTAGCATTTGGAACCGCTGCATCGAAACCATGGTAAACGCCCGGGATTACGTGCATTTCCGTATCAATCCCCTGAGAAATTAATTTATTGCCATAGCTGATGTCTTCATTTACAAAAAGATCTAAATCGCCAACATAAATCATGGCTGGCGGTAAGTCTTTTAAGTTTTTAGCAAAGGCAGGAGAATAATATTGACGCATTTTTTTAGGAATCTTTTTGTAACCGGCCAACTTTTTCCATGCAAACGCGTTAGTTTCGCGATCCCAGCAAACTTGGCCTGTGTACGGAGCATTATAAATGTCATCCTTACTGCCAGTACGGCTATCCAACATAGGATAAATCAAAATTTGTCCGTTGAGCTTTAGATTATCGTGATCGCGGTTGTAGAGAGCTAAAGCAGCCGTTAATCCACCACCGGCACTATCGCCCATGATTATAATTTTATCAGTGTTCAAGCCGTAGTTAGCACCGCTAGTCTTAACAAATTTTAAGCCTTTGTACGCATCCTCAAGTGCTGCAGGGAACGAAGCTTCCATTGAAGTTCTGTATTTTGGTGTTACTACTGCAACATTCATTCGGTCAGCCATCATTTGGTATTTAGGCATATTGTTATAAGCGCCACGCAGCAAATATCCACCACCGTGAGAATAGTAAATAACAGGCAGGGCGGTACCGCTTTCTGTATTTTTAGGACGATAAATACGTAATTCAACATTGTCCGCATGTATTACTTCAGGAGTTATATTGGGGAAGGACTGAACAGGAGCTTTCATAAAAGCTTCTACATCTGCTTCATTTTCCATATGAAAGAGGAAGGTTGCAGCTTTTTCACGATATTCAGGTAAAATTTTATGCATGGAAGTGAGCTCAGCTGCAAAGCCTTGGGCTGTAATGATAAATCCGACAAAAAGAGGCAGTAATATTTTTGTCAATCTCATTTTTTACTCCTTTTAAATAGAAATAATTTTCACTTTATTTGTATTATACATAAATAACCATATATTATCAAGGTTCTTCACGGAAATTTGTGGAGTCATAGACAGATGGATATTGAAAAAGGACATCAAATTCTCCAAAATATAAGGTGACCAAACCAAAATAAAGGAGAATTGAGATATCCTCTATTTAGTACATTATTCAAGCAGACCTTTTTTGTCAAGACCCCAATTACCTTGTTTTCTTCCCTGAAGATCCTTTGGATGATTCCACGGCATGGGTGGTCACCGGCCAGAAACATCATACCGATTTCCTCTGCCCTTGCTGCGGAGAGCCGATGCATGTCTATGGCACGTACCGAACCCGCCTAAGGACGGTGCCTATGCAGCCAAATGCCAGGCGCACTGTCCTTTTCGAGGGGTACCGCTTCCTGTGCCCTTGCTGTCAGGAAACGATTACGGAACTCAATCCGTACAGATGTCCTGGAACGAGAATCACCAAACGGGCCGCTGTGTAGATTAAATCACTGCTTTCCCAGGGCCTTACGATTGCCGGCGTGCAGAAGATAGCGGGCATCCATTGGGACACCATTCGCCAAGCTGAAGGAAAAGCGAATCGACGGTCTGGCAACCCCCGCCAAATGCCCTATTAACACAGGCCGATTGGAAGGATGCAACAACAAAATCACGGTTGCCAAACGAAATGCGTATGGGTACAAGAACGACAGATACTTTTTTACCTTGATTCGGTACCTGTCTTTACCTACGTATGATTTGGCATCCCCCAAAAATGCGTGAGGAACCAAGTTATAGCATAATTTTATGAATTTTTCTCCTCTCTGGTCATTGGTTGGAAGATTTTTATTTTCTGCCGGAATGACCATCACTACATCCCCTTAGGAAGTTAAAAAGAATAAAAAAGAAGATGGGGAACAAACAAAAGCTCTCCCTGTCTAATCTTACGATGATTTTGAGGACTTTCCCAATGGCTGGTGAAAAACAAAAAACTCCGAATAGGCTCACCTATTCGGAGTTTTTTACTATTTGAGCAATTCCTTGACGAGGGCACTGACGCGCGAACCAGCTGCGCGGCCTTGGGTCTGGGCAAGTACCCGGCCCATGACCTTTCCCATGTCCTTCATGGACTTGGCGCCGGTTGTGGCAATGACATCTTGAATCACTTTTTTCAGTTCCTCATCACTGAGCGGTTCGGGGAGATACTTCTTAAGAATCTCGATTTCCTCTTCGTTCTTAGCGACAAGGTCAGGACGATTGGCATCCTTGATTTCCTTGATGGTGTCTTCGCGCTGCTTGACTTCTTTCATCAAGACGGCCATGACGGCATCATCCGTAAGTTCGGTCTTTTCATCAATCTCTTTGTTCCGGACAGCAGCCCAGACCATACGCAGGACGGAAAGGCGTTCCTTACCGCTTTCCCGTTCTTTCATGGCGGTCTTCATATCCGTCTGCAAGAGTTCTCGTAAAGACATCACTAAAGCCCCCAAACGAATTATCTGGATTTGCGTTTTCTGGCAGCTTCAGACTTCTTTTTGCGTTTTACGCTGGGCTTCTCATAGTGTTCGCGTTTTCTCACTTCGGAGAGGACGCCGGCCTTCTGAGTCGCACGCTTAAAACGACGAAGCGCACTGTCAATGGATTCAGTTTTGCCAACTCTGATCTCAGTCATCTATATCCCTCCCTCCACGATCTCTTTCGGGAAGTGTAATTTAACATTAACACTCGGTTATTATACCGTAAAAGAGGGGTACCTGTCAACGATTTTAGAGCTTCGGCCAACCTAGTTCTTTACCGCCCAGGATATGGAAGTGCAAATGAGGAACTGTTTGGCCGCCTTCGGCGCCTGTATTGACAATGAGACGGAAGCCTTTTTCAGCAATTCCAAGTTTTTTTGTTACTTCCGGCAGGATTTTCTTTACATGAGCCACCAGTTCCACCGGCGCCGTAACGATATTTTCCGTGTGTTTCTTGGGAATGATGAGGACATGGATTGGTGCTATGGGACTAAGGTCATTGATGGCAATGACTTCATCATCTTCATAGACGCGGGGGCTTGGAATCTCACCGGAAACAATTTTACAAAATACACAATCACTCATAAAAAACACCTCTTTCTCTTGACGGGCGACGCTTGAGTGCGTCCCCTTCATCACTGACTGTCAGCAGGGTTCGGCAAGGACGCCATCATCAAA
The DNA here is from genome assembly GCF_000425045.1 of Acidaminococcus intestini DSM 21505. GTDB lineage: Bacteria > Bacillota > Negativicutes > Acidaminococcales > Acidaminococcaceae > Acidaminococcus > Acidaminococcus intestini. The sequence continues at coordinate 113,136 of NZ_AULA01000002.1, forward strand.
AAGGCCGGTTACGGCAACGGTCGTAAGGGTTCCCGTAAGGTCTTCTTCGGACTTAAGGTAGACCCGGACATAATTGGGTGTGAGACCTTCCCAAAGCCCTTTCCTGCCTATTTGTTCCCACAAGACGGGGTACTGGCGCCCAATGAGGGTCTTTCGGAAGATTTCATTTCCTTTGCGGTCCACTGCCTCCAAACGATGGACCCTGTCTTCCTTTTCCTTATTGGAAAGCTGGTCCTTCCGTTCTGCTGCCGGCGTTCCCTTGCGTTTGGAATAAGGAAAGATATGGATCTTGGCAAAGCCGCAGGCCTCAGCAAAGGTCAGGGTTTGGGCAAAGTCAGCTTCCGTCTCCCCCGGGAATCCGACTATGATATCCGTTGTAATGGCTACATCCGGAACAGCTGCACGGATCCTATCAATGAGCTCCTTGAAGCGGGCTGTGTCATAAGGCCGGTTCATCGCCTTTAGTATCTTATCGCAGCCAGATTGAAGAGGCAAATGAAGATGGCAGCAAAAACGCGGATCTTCCTGCATGAGCCGAAGGAGCTCCGGCTGGACTTCCACCGATTCCAAGGAGCCTAAGCGCAGACGGCACAGGGCCGGTACAGAAAGGGCAGCGCTAACGGCATCGGAGAGACGCTCGCCATTTGCCGTCTCCTTACCATAACAGCCAAGATGGATACCAAGGAGAACGACTTCCTTATACCCTTCTTCTGTAAGGTGCTCCACTTCGCGGCGGATACTTGATAGCGGTCGGGAACGCAGATGACCTCTTGCATAGGGGATGATGCAGTACGAGCAGTACTGATCACAGCCTTCCTGAATCTTTAGGAAGGCCCGGTCACGGCTGTCATCGACAGAAGCCGCAAGATCTTCAAATTCACTGCCTACAGGCAGGTCAAGGACGTCATTGACGGGCGCCGCGTCCCGCTCACCGAGGCGCTCTTCCACAAGCTCAACGATGCGGGCCCGGTCACGGTTGCCGACAAGCAGGTCCACGCCCTCAAGGGCCGCAACCTCTTCCGGCGCCGTCTGGGGATAACACCCTGTAACGACTATGAGCGGTTTGGGATCACGTTTGATGGTACGGCGGATCATGCGCCGGGATTTCCCCTGCCCCATATTGGTGACGACGCAGGTATTGATGAGACAAATATCACTGGCTTCTCCAAAAGGAACGATTTCATAGCCAGCTTCACGGAAAAGTTTTTCCATGGAAGCCGTATCGGACTGGTTCACTTTGCAGCCCAGAGTATAAAAACTGATGCTGTGCTTCACACTTAACCTCCCAGGTTTCCGGTTTCGTATTGGATAGCCGCAAGGGCCGCAAGAGCCGCGGTTTCCGTGCGCAGGATGCGTGGTCCAAGGCTGACAGACTGCCAGTCATGGGCAGCAGCAAGATCAAATTCATCCCCTGAAAAACCGCCTTCAGGCCCAATGAGAAGAGCAATGGATTTTGCATCAGGAGTCTTCTGAAGAGTCCTGCGCAGGCTGCCTTCTTCCTCGACTTCGTAGGCCATGAGCTTTAGGTCCGCTTCACAGGAAGTCAGGGCGAGCGCTACCGGCAGAGGGGCCTTGATAACAGGGACGATATCCCGCTTGCTTTGCTTGGCCGCTGCCTCAGCAATCTTTTGCCAGCGCTCCAGCTTTTTGGCAGTTTTCCCCTCATCAAGGCGAACGACACAATGAGCCATACTGACAGGTTGGATCTCCGAAATACCCAGTTCAATGGCTTTTTGGATGATCCATTCCATCTTGTCCTGCTTGGGAAGCCCCTGATAGAGGGTGACCCTCACTGTCGGTTCGTGGTTTTCTTCAAGGATCCGTACTGTTTCAAGGGTGACGGCATCTTTGGAAAAGGCCGTAATTTTCATAACGGCGGCAATCTGGTCAAGGCTTACGATTTGAACCTCGTCCCCTACTTTCATGCGCAGGACATGGCCCATGTGATGGGCATCCTGGCCTGTCACTTCCAGGGTATCGGCAAAGGGTTTGCCTAAAAAGAAACGGTACACGTCAGGCATCCTTTCTCATGGTGATTGCGGTCCAACCAGCACGGTTTTTAACATCAAGGACAGTAAAACCATGTTGCCGAGCCGCTTTTTCCACATCGCAAAGGCGCTCCTTGATGACGCCCGAGGCGAGGAAGAGCCCGCCTTGACGGAGCTTTTTGAATGCATCGGGAAGGAGCGTGATGATGATGTCAGCAATAATGTTTGCCACAATGAGATCGGCCTTTTCATCGGCATCATCGAGGAGATTGCCCTTTTTGACCGTAATCCGGTTGGAAAGGTGATTTTTGGCAATATTTTCCTTGGCCACTTCCACAGCCTTGCCGTCAATATCAATGGCATGAATGGAACGGGCGCCCATAAGCGCGGCCGTCATGGCAAGGATCCCGCTTCCTGTACCGACGTCATACACATCGATATTGGGCGTGACCAGTTCCTCAAGGCGTTCGATACACATCCGCGTTGTAGCATGCGTTCCCGTACCAAAGGCCATACCGGGATCAAGTTCGATGACTTTTTCTTCCGCCGTCGGGGTATAGCTTTCCCAATCGGGTTTGATGACAATCTGACTGCCGATCTTCGTCGTATGGAAATACTGCTTCCATTCATTGGCCCAATCTTTTTCACTCACCTTACGGAAGCGGAGCTGACCAACCTGGAAGCTGCCAATTCTCTTTTCTATCTCTGACAAGCCTTCCTTAATGGTGGAAAGGCGTCCGGACAGTTCTTCATCTTCAGGATAATAGGCAGAAACGGTCACAATCTCCGTTTCTTCCGGCATGGGAAGGTCACACAGTTCCCACGTTGTATGTTCCTTGAGCTCCTTGAGGAGCAGGGGATCGTCTATTTCAACTCCGTTACGGGCGCCGGCTTCACAAAAAAGATTGGCTGTTGCTTCGACGGCTTCACGGGTTACACTGATGCTGACTTGCTGCCAAGTATCCATTTGCTTCATCCTTTCTTTGTTATCAGCTCATTATACCACAGGTAGGGCGCTCCGTCATACAGCCGAAAAAAAGACCAGGCCCTCAGTCCTGGTCTTTTTTGCGGTCTCGATTATACCACGCGTTCACTTTTTGGCTGTAATATTCAGCTTCCTTTTTACGGCGCCATGCGTCTCGTTCATCGCAGATGGCAAGCATTTCATCAGCAATGTCCTCAGCCGAAGCCGGCTGATTGTGCGCGACATAAAGGGCCAAACGGCGGATGCTTTTTTCAGAGCCCAAATTTGCAGCAAGCAGACGTCCAAATTCAGCAGGGTGACCCAGCAGGACAACTTCTTTTATAAGACGCTCCGTCCAGTATTCCACTTCATTTGTCATATGAGGCTCCTTAGCATTTGCTGGACCAAGTCCGTGGGTAAAAAAGCAGCAGCATGGGGAGCAGTTCCAAACGGCCAGCGAGCATATCAAAGATCAGGACCAACTTGGAAAAGTCTCCATATACGCCAAAGTTACGGCTCGGACCCACTTCTGCAAGTCCCGGTCCGATATTGTTGAGGGTGGCCGCAACAGCCGTAAAGTTGGTCGTAAAACTAAAGTTTTCGAGACTGATGGCAAGCACGGAAAGACCAAAGACAAAGAAATAACTCGTCAAATAGACATAAAGGGAACTGAGGACCTTGCGGTCCACGGTCTTCTTGTCCATCCGGACACACTGTACACCATGGGGATGAATGATTTGGCGCAGTTCCTGCTTGATACTCTTCATGACAAGGACAACGCGGCTGACTTTGACGCCGCCCCCTGTTGATCCGGCACAGGCTCCGATGATCATGAGCATGACAAGGATGGTTTTGGAAAAGCTTGGCCATAGGTCAAAGTCCACCGTTGAAAACCCTGTCGTCGTAATGATGCTACCGACTTGAAAATAGGCCACGCGCAGGGCTTCCTCAAAATTGCCATACCGCGGTTCAATCTGCCAGGTAATGGCAAGGCCGGCACAAAGGATGATGGCAAGATACGCCCCCACTTCTTCCAGATGGAAGGCTTCATAGAAATTCTTTGTCAGAAGCAAGTAATAGAAACTGAAATTGACGCCAAAGGCAATCATAAAAATGGTGATGATCCACTGCTGAAAGGGCGTATACTCAGCGCAGCTGCTGTTGAGGACCCCGAAGCCCCCCGTTCCCGCTGTGCCAAAAGTAATGCACAGGTTATGGAACCAGTTCATCCCAGAAAAAGCCAAGATGGCAATCATGAGAAGGGTCATACCAAGATAGATACGGTAAAGGACGATGGCCGTGTTCTTTACACGGGGCACGAACTTTGATACATCAGGACCGGGGCTTTCCGCTTTCATGAGATTGATCTGCGTACCACCGCTGCCTGAGGGGATCATCATGAGAATGAAGACCAAGACGCCCATCCCGCCAATCCAGTGGGAAAAGCTCCGCCAAAACAGGCTTGTATGAGAGAGCGCCTCCACATTGGCCAATATGGAAGAACCTGTCGTCGTAAACCCTGACACAATCTCAAAAAGGGCATCAAGAAAAACCGGAATCTCACCGGTAATGACAAAAGGAATTGCTCCATAAAGGGAAAGGACAACCCAAGAAAGCCCAACGGACACAAAGCCTTCGCGCTGATAGATGGCGGGATTGGCAATCTTTTTGCGGGAAAGGAGCCAGCCTGCCGCTATGGCCCCGACTCCCAGGGCAAGATAGACCAGGCCCTGCCACTCCCCATAAATGAGGGCAATGAGGCAGGGAAGCAGCATTAAGAGGCCTTCCGTACGAAGGACCCAGGAAAGGATCCTTCCAATCACAGCATAATTCATGGCCTCACCCCACTATTTTAAAATATTATAAATATCGTGGAACCCGATATGGGTTGTTACGACAATGACCGTATCCCCAATCCGGAATTCATCCTGACCGCCTGGGATAATCAGCCTGCCGCCGCGCAGGATTCCAGCAATGATGACACCGTCCTTGATTTTCATATCGACGAGCTTCTGCCCGGTCACCAAGGAATCCTTATCAATGAAAAATTCCATGGCTTCGACGCGCCCATTCATAAGGCGATAAAGGGTTTCCACATTGGACTCCATGCTGTTGCCGGCAGCCCGGACATACTGCACAATCTTTTGGGCCGTAATCTCCTTCAGATTGATGACGCTGTCCAGATGAAGGTTATCCAAAAGTTCCCCAAAATCGACATGATTCAGCTTTGTGACAACCTTTTTCTTCACACGGTTCATGACGTAAAGGGAAAGGATGGCGTTAACTTCATCGATGCCCGTGCAGGCCACAAAGCCGTCCATATTTTCCAGATGTTCCTCATCAAGCAGTTGGCGGTCCGTTCCATCCCCACAATCGACAGTTACATCGGGCAAGGCATCCACAAGCTCTTCGCAGCGTTTCATATCCTTTTCGATGATGGTCACGTGGATATTGCGGCTGGAAAGAAGCTTGGCCAAATAATAGCTTGTAGCTCCGCCGCCGACAATCATGACGTTTTCCGCTTTGTTTGTCTTGACACCGATTTTGCGGAAAAATTCCTCGACATCGCTGGGCATAGCCATGATGGTCAGGATATCGCCGCTCATGATGACTGTATCCCCGTTAGGAACAATGATTTCACTATTGCGTTCAATGATGCAGATAAGCAGATTATTTGTCGTCAGCTGCGCCAACTGCTTTAAGGAAATCCCAATGAGCATGGACCGCTGGGGAACGCGGAAGCGCAGCATATCGATTCGGTCCTTGGCAAAGCTGAAGATATCAATTGCCGTAGGAAAATTAAGGAGCCGCGTCATTTCCTTGGCAGCTTCCAGTTCCGGATTGATGGTCATGGAAAGATTCAGGCCCTTTTGCAGGAAATGGCTTTCCTCCGAATAATGCGGGCTCCGCACACGGGCAATGGTGTGACAGCCGCTATTATTGAGTTTGGCAATGACGCAGGTCAAAAGATTGACTTCATCGCTTTCCGTCACGGCAATAAGCATATCCGCATGCTTAAGATCGGCCTGCCGCAAGACGTTGAAACTTGAGCCGTTGCCTATGATACCCATGACGTCGTAGTTGGTCGAAATATGGTGGATGAGGTCCGCATTGGTATCAATGACGGTCACATTATTGTTTTCCTTGATAAGCTGCGTAACGATATTTCGTCCCACCTTACCGCAGCCGACAACGATAATTTGCATTTTGTTCTCCCCCACAGCAAATCTAAAAGCGTATCAATCTATTATATAACGGGCCTTTCCAAAAAGCCATATGATTGTACCATTTCATACACTTTCTTTTCCAGCAAGACGCCGAGCCACAAGTTCGAAAAAGAGGCAGCCTAAAAAGGAGGTCGCCCACTGCATGCTCCCATAGAACAGAAGAAACCGCCAGACGAGTTGAGGGCCGACCTGAAAGAGGGAGCTCACGGCAAAAAGCCCCGCTGTCATACAGGATGCCTTGAAAAGCGGGGCAATCAAGATACGAAGGCGCGCACGCTGCGCTTCTTTACAGAAAAAAGCGTAAGCCGCGTTTGAGAAAAAGACCACAGGAATCATGAAGGGAAGGGCCAGATGACCTTGCATAAAGGCCACTGCAGGCAGGGCCGCACTCATGGCCCAGATTACGGCAGGCGCCGTAAAGCGCCCCGCAAGGACCAGGGACAAATTGACAAGGCTCCCGATGATGAGCGTCATCACAAAAGGCGGCAAAGGCAGCAAAATACGCAGCTGCTGCACCATAAGAGCGAAAGCCAAAAAAGGCTCCCCCGCGCAAAAGCCTGCATTGTATGATGGTTCATAGGGATCCCTCCTTTCTTATTTTCATTGTAGCAAGGCAAGGTCCATCTGACCAGTTGATTTTTTCGATGGCCTTTTCCCTTTGGGTATATTATAATTGATAAGTTAAGGAAACACCGTTTAGAGGAGCTCTTTTATGAAAAAACGAAACATTATCTTTGACCATTTGCGCGCCCTTTCCATGCTGGGCGTCGTTGCCATCCACGTCGGTGACCTTGTCATGCAGTCCGGTACACCATGGAACTGGCTCTACCTTTTGTGTGAAGTGCTGAGCCGCTACAGCGTGCCCACCTTCTTTTTTATCTCCGGCTACGGACTTTTTTATTCCCATCCCTTGGAAAAGCCCTTGGAGTATAGGTCCTTTATCAAGAAAAGATTCAAGAGCATCGGGATTCCCTATGTAGTGACGAGCCTCTTTTATATGGGTGTCGCAAGTCTCATGGCCCGAAACCTTGCCATGTGGCATCCCAAATACGTGCTTTTCACCCTCTTTTTTGGACTGGGAAATTATCACATCTATTTTCTCGTCATCCTCATGTGGTTCTATCTGCTCTTTCCCCTATGGAGAAGCCTCATGAAAAAGATGGAAGCCATGGGCCTTTATCTGAGCCTATCCATCCTGTTTATCTTAGAGCTTTTCTTATACCGGGTCAGTGCCCACTTCTGGGCCTATCCCCAATGGGTTGTCGATACGCCCCTTCTGTATGACCTGCTCCAATACAGGCTGAACTATTTTCCCTTCTTCTATCTCTTTGTCTTTATGATGGGCGGCGTCATTGCCCGTCATTATGAGGCCTTCCTTACCTTCATCAGAAAATGGAAAAAAGTCTTGGGCGCGGCTTTTGTGCTATCTGCAAGCTGCAACACGCTGATCTTCTACCGCTGGATCCTCATCCATCACATGCCCCTTGAGGATACGACGAATGCACTGCAGCAGCTTTCCACACCGGGCCTGACCTATACAGTCATCTTCATCCTCTTTGCCAGTGCCGTTCTGGACCGCTATCCTGAAGGAAAACTGCCTTTATTGGAAAAAATATCGGATCGTTCCTTTTATATCTACCTCATCCATCCCTTCTTTCTCGACCAATTAAGCTACTGGATCGATCGAGCCATCGTTCCCTTTGACAGATTCCCCATGCCCGTCTTTTACGTGCTCCTTGTCACGGTCTCCTATGTTGCGGCCGGTCTTTTGCAACGCATCGTCCCGCCCCTTAAAAGAAACCTTCTGGCACGTTTACCCAATAAGGCATAAAAAATCTCCCAGCAACTTCCAATCATGGATTTGTTGGGAGTTCTTTTTTAGAGGAAAAGAGCCAAAAAGGGCACCGTCACGAGACTTGTCACGGTTGACGTAAAGACACAGGCAGAAGCAAATTCCGCATTGGCCCCATATTTTGCAGCAAGGATGGCCGTCGTAGACCCGATAGGCATTCCCGTAAGGATGGTTGCGACCGCCGTCAGAAGGGGATCGATGTGAAGGCCGTGAAGGCTAAGAAGGAGCACCAACGGCATGAAAAGCTGACGGATAGCGGATAGAAGCAAAGCCTTGCTCGATAGGAAGTTCTTTAATGGAATCTCTGCCAAAATCATCCCCACAATGATCATGGCAAGGGGCGTCGTGCATTCACCCAAGGCGTGGATTGCACTCACGGCAACCAGCGGCAGGTCGGGTTCAAAGAGCATCCGCAGGAGCCCCAGTTCTACGGCAATGATGCCCGGGTTGAATAGGACCCTCTTTATACGCTCCCAGCGCGGTGCCGTCGTAAAAAGGCTGATGCCCGCACTCCACATGAGGATCCTTGTAGGGATGATATAGAGGCTGGCATAAAAAAGACCGTCCAGCCCATACCCATTTTCAATAACCGGCAGACCGGCAAAACCGGAGTTACTGACCAGCGTCCCGTAGCGCATGATAGGAATCTCATCTTTTTTACAGAACCGAAAGGCTACGTTGCTGATTATGAGTGAAAGGACTTCCACAGAAGAGGCGACAAAAAGGCTCAGGAGCCCTTTTTGCAGCGTTTCAACTGTCAAGGTAATCTGGAAGGACTCAAAGATCATGCACGGCAGGGTAACAAGGATGACAAATTCCGTAAAAGCATCCCGCGCCTCCGCTTTGAGGATTTTCCCTTTACGCAGTCCATAGCCAATGGCCATATAGACAAAAAGCAGCATCTGGATGGAGAGCATCTGCCAAAAGCCTTCCACATTCTTCACCTTCCTCCATTTTAATTCTATTGTAGCAGATTGGATTCCAAGAAAACGGGAAAAGCGGCCATTGCCTTCTTTTTAAATTCACGAAAGGGCCTTAGTATTTTTAAGAATAACCAAAACAGCGCCACGGAAAAAAGCCTCCGTGACGCTGTTTGTAAAGTTTTTTAGATCCATCAATGCGCTTTTTATTTGACGTTGATTTTCCCGGCATAGACCGTACCGGACTCCACGTCAAGGGTCACCACATCGCCATCTTCCAGTTCCTTCATGGCTCCAGCGGCCCCAACAATCACAGGGATTCCGAAATTGATGCCCACAATGGCCGCCGGCGAGGTAAAGCCCCCTTCTTCAGCAATGATGCCCGCTGATTGGGCCGCTTTGGCACCCATTTCGTTTTCAAGGGCGGAACAGACAAGAATGGAACCCTCTTTTATTTTATCGATATCACTGAGATGCTCCACGCGGGCCACTTCGCCCGTAACGGATTTACGGCCAATGCCCTGCCCTTTGACGACAATTTCACCGACATTGACAACCTGAATAAGGTTCGTACTTCCTACTTTCCCCACGTTCTTACCCGCCGTGACAATGACCGAATCCCCTTTCCGGACAAGACCTGCATTTCTGGCTTCGTTGACGGCAAGGTCAATAAGGGCATCCGTATTGGGTTTATTGAGGCCTTTAAGGGGAACGACGCCCCAATAAAGCGCCATGCGGCGCAGACTCTCTTCTTTCGGGGAAACACCGACTACCATGGCGTGGGGACGATATTTGGCAACCATGCGGGCCGTGTATCCAGATTCCGTAATGGACAGGATCACGTTGGCATCAAGTTCCTGAGCAATCTGCACCGTGGCATGGGAAATAGCGTCCGTCATCTGGACCTGTGCCCCAATGCCTTTATGTTTAAAGACATTCACATAGTCAAGGGAAGCTTCAGTCCGTTTGGCAATCCGGCTCATGGTTTCCACGGCTTCGACAGGATAGGCACCGGAAGCGGTTTCACCGCTCAGCATGATGGCATCGGTCCCGTCATAGATGGCATTTGCCACATCACTTGCCTCAGCACGCGTGGCATGGTAATTTGTGATCATGCTCTCAAGCATTTGGGTTGCCGTGACGGCAGGTTTGCCAGCTGCATTGCATTTTGCGATGATCTGCTTTTGGACAACAGGAACATCTTCCATAGGAATCTCGACACCCAAATCACCACGGGCGACCATGACACCGTCGACAACTTTCAGGATTTCATCGATGTTATCGACGCCTTCCTGGTTTTCAATCTTGGCAATGATGCCCATATTGGAGCCGAGGCTCTCCAGAAGGCGCCGGATCTGCATGGCATCATCGGCGCTGCGTACAAAGGAGGCTGCAATATAATCCATTCCCGCATTTGCCGCAAAGGTAATATCGGACACGTCTGCTTCCGACATAAAGGGCAGCTTCAAGATAGCCCCTGGCACAGCGACACGCTTACGGGAAGAAATCTCCCCGCCGTTGGTGACCGTTGTATGGATTTCAGTATCCGTCGTTGATTCTACCCGAAGGGTCAGTTTCCCATCATTCAGAAGGATCGTATCACCTTTTTTCACCTCTTGGGGAAGACCGCTGTAGTTTACATGGGCTTTTTCCGCTGTGCCCTCGCAAGCTTCTGCAGTCAGTGTAAAGGCGTCCCCGTCCTTCAGTGTCACCTTGTCCCCCTTAAACAGGCCCAGGCGCATTTCCGGTCCCTTTGTATCGCCGATAAAACCGATGACACGGCCTGTTTCGGCAATGGCTTCCTTCAAAAGGGCCAATCGTTTGGCACATTCCTCATGGGATCCATGGGAAAAGTTGAAACGAGCCAAATCCATGCCGCTTTCAATCATCTTGACAAGGATCTCTTTTCTGTCCGTTGCCGGACCCAAAGTACAAATAATCTTCGTTTTTTTCATGGTAAGAACTCCTTTATCTTGACCTTTCTTCCCACCGGGGAGAGTCTTTGGTGTTGTATTCATCCATCCCTGTAAAAAAGCCGTCATCCCAGGAAATAGATCGTATAGCCCACAAGCCGCGGTGCGCATGGATTGCCCTCGCAAGGAAGGGGAACTTTCCATCCAGAACAGGATCGGTACGGAACCAATCCAGGTAAAGAATGAGGACCTTCTCCTTAGCCATCCAGCAAGTGACATTTCCTGAAACCGGCTCATTTCATTGTACTACAAAGAAAGTAGCGGGGCAAATCCCTTTGACCAGAAAAGGGCAATCTCTTGACCTTCTTTTTTCGAGAGAAAACGCAAGAAGCCCGGGCCAAAAAGGCTCGGGCTTTACGAAACTTCATAGGAGTGCCGCTAATTAGGATTCCTTGAATTCCTTGATCTTCTGGGTGAGCAGAGGCAGGACTTTCAGGGCATCGCCAACGATACCATAGCGGGAGATTTCAAACATCGGAGCATCCGGATCCTTGTTGATGCAGACGATGGTATCAGATTTACTCATACCTGCTTTGTGCTGAACAGAACCGGAAATACCGCAGGCGAAGTAAATCTTCGGCGTAACGGTCTTACCAGACTGGCCAACTTGGCGAGGATGTTCGATGAAACCTTCATCGACAGCAGCACGGGAACCGCCAACTGCACCGCCGAGCACATGGGCCAGATCCTGCAGGAGGGCAAAATTTTCTTTGGCTTTCATGCCGCGGCCGCCGGAGCAGACGAACGGAGCATCATCGATGGCCATTTCACCTTCGGTGACGACCGGATCTCTTCTCAGGACTTCAACGCGGTCTTCAATCTGATGTTTCAGGGTATATTCAACAACTTCACCTTTATGGGAAGGATCAGCTTCCGGAGCCTTGAAGGTCTTCGGACGGCAGGTCCCCATCTGAGGACGGTCTTCTTTGCAGAGGATCGTGGCCATGATGTTACCGCCAGCAGCCGGACGGGTCCATTCAACAAGTCCGTCTTCTTCGACGTCCAGAATGGTGCAGTCTGCGCACAGACCGGTACGTTCACGGGCAGCCACGCGAGGACCAAGGTCACGGCCATCATTCGTAGCGCCGATAAGGATGGCGTTAGGACGATATTCAGTAATCAATTCTGCGAAAGCGTTGGTGTAAAGTTCCGTGGAATAATGAGCAAACTTTGGATCACGGACAACGTAAACAACGTCAGCGCCATGAGCGATCAGGTCTTGAGGGATGTCTTTCGGATCATCAATCAGGAGGACAGCCCCAACACGCTGATGGCACTTATCGGCCATTTTTCTAACTTCGCCGAGCAGTTCGTATACGACATGAACGGGTTTACCTTCGTAATGTTCGCAATAAACCCATAAATCTTTTTCGTTACCGGTTTTCTTAGCCATTGTTATCCCTACCTCACTTCGTAATAATCTTGTCAGCGATCAGCTTGTTGACCAGCTTATCGACAGCAATTGCAGGATCTTCATCGTTGAAGATTTCGCCATGGACCTGCGTAACTTTCGGAGTGAAGCTCTTCATGACCTGAGTCGGGGAGCCGGCTTTACCGATGATGCTGTGGTCGATTTGGAGATCGTCAGCGCTGTAAACAGGAACCTGGGTCTTTCTGGCTTTCATCTTGCCTTTGATGCTGGCAAAACGAAGTTCAGGGCTGCGCATAACCGTAACGACGCAAGGCATCTTCATGGCCAGGGTCATGGACGTATTTTCGTTGTCGCGGTCAACAACGACTTTATCATCTTTGACCTGAACTTTCAGGGCAGCCGTAACCTGCGGCAGATCCAGATGTTCAGCAATTTCAGGACCAACCTGTGCCGTATCACCATCAATAGCCTGACGGCCGCACATAATGAGATCAGGAATCCCAAGATGTCTGATGGTTTCAGCCAGGGCAGCACTCGTAGCAAGCGTATCAGCGCCGCCGAAAGCTCTGTCACTGACGAGGATAGCTTCATCAGCACCGACAGCAAGGCAATCCTTCAGGACGGATTCAGCATGGGGCGGTCCCATGGTGATGACCGTAACCTTGGCACCCATGGAATCTTTGATTTCCAGAGCCGTTTCCAAAGCATACTGGTCATACGGGTTCATGATATTGGTGACACCGTCTCTGACGAGGTTGTTGGTAACCGGGTCGATTTTCATTTCGGCGGTATCCGGTACCTGTTTAACACATACAAAGATGTTCATTACAAAGCGACCTCCTAAAAACTTGAAATATTCAATCCATACCGCTTTATTGTAACACGGAGACCAGCGTCATGCAAGTTAGAAGGCTCTTATGAGCGGAGGAATGGTCATTATTTTTATTTTCTTTACAAAATTGAGAAAATTTACGTTTTATATTCACATTCATTGTCCACTTGTAACGTACAACTTGGTTATTTTGCCCAATCTTGTGAGAATCGGCAAAGAGAAAAGCTATGATTTTACTGAACTCATTGAAGTTACATATAATATTTAACTTATGAAGCATTCCTTCTAAACGACAGGAAAGAAATGAAAAAGAGGCATGAAGACTCATTTTTCTCCCTCTTCCTCTTCCTTTCTCCTATAAGAAAAGCCCCCTATTCCTGATTGCCGAAGATGGTCCTTCCATTGAACCTCTTCCGCTAACAGAAACGGAAGATTCCAGAGAAGGATAAAAAGGGTCCCTGTCAAAATTGCAGGGACCCTTATGAAAAGACATGACTCAGCGGAGGCCCTCCTCCCCTAGGACCCTTTTGATGGCGTCGGTAAATCCCGGTGCCTTCCCGTCCACCCAGAACTGGGGCCGCGTACGGATCACTTGCCGGGTCTCTTCCACATGAAGATAGACAGGATTTTTCCCATGAAAGGCGCTGAAAATGGCGCCCAGCTGGGCTTGGACATCGGGCGTGTTGCGTCCTTTGCCAATGAAAAGGTGGATTTCCTTTTCGCGCTCCCGCAAAGGTTCAATGCGATTGGCAAACAGGCGCGGTGTCTCTTCGTCAAATTTCAGCATGCCCGTAATGGCGACAGGCTGATCTTCCTCAATCTGGCTGCGGCACTCCCCATACGTGCGGGGAAAGGCAATGACGCCGATGCTGCCAGTCAAATCTTCCAGCATAAAGGTCGCCATACGCTCCCCTTTTTTCGTTGAGCGGATGCGGACACCTGTAATGAGGCCGCCAACGGTCACGCGTTCGCCGTCATGATAGTGTTCCTCCGTGCAGCGGGCAATACCGGTCATGGACGAAAGGACCTTGCGGAACGCGTCCAAGGGATGGCCCGTGACGTAAAATCCGATGAGTTCCTTTTCAAGACGCAGGACTTCGTCCTTAGGGATTTCCGGCAGGTCCGGGATAGGGATGGCCGCAGCGCTCTGCCGCGTATCGCCGCCAAACAGGGAAAGCTGCCCTGTCATGCGGTCATGCTGATCCTGGGCCGCCGCGTCAAGCGCCCGGTCCATGATGGCAAGAAGCTGACGGCGACGATAACCAAAGGTATCCATGGAACCGCTTTTGATGAGGTTTTCCACGACCCGCTTGTTGACCTTGGTCAGGTCTACCCGGCTGGCAAAGTCAAAAAAGTCCTTGAAAAGCCCATGTCTTTCCCTTTCCTTGAGGATAACGGCTACAGCCGTTTCCCCGACGCTCTTGATGGCGCCAAGGCCAAAGCGCACATTATCGCCATCAACGGAAAAAGCGGCTTCACTGGAATTGATGTCAGGCGGCAGGACCTTGATGCCCATATCGCGGCAGACACTGATATACCAGCTGACTTTTTCCGCTACCGTGATCACGCTGTTAAGGAATGCCGCCATATATTCCACCGGATAATTGGCTTTAAGATACGCTGTCTGGTAGGCCACAAGGGCATAGGCGGCAGAATGGGATTTGTTGAAGCCATAACCAGCAAAGTGCTGCAGCAGGGCAAAGATTTCTTCCCCCAGCTGACGGCTGATCTGGTGCTCCCTTGCCGCGCCGGCAAGGAACTTTTCCTTCATGCTGTCAAGGAGCTTTGCCTTCTTTTTTCCCATGGCGCGGCGCAGGATATCGGCTTCGCCCAAGCTAAAACCGCCGAGCACGGAGACAATCTGCATGACCTGTTCCTGATAAAGGATAACGCCGTACGTATCGGCTACAATGGGTTCCATAAGAGGATGCAGGACCCTAGCCGTGCGCTTTCCATGACGGCCGGCAATGAAGTCCTCCGCCATACCGCTTCCTAAGGGGCCCGGTCGATAAAGGGCCACAAGAGGGATGAGATCGGCCATGGATTCCGGTCCCAGTTCCTTCATCAGTCGGGTCATCCCGTCTGATTCCATTTGAAAGACGGCCGCCGTATCACCTGCGCAGAGCATCTGACAAGTTTTGGGATCTTCGAGGTCAATATGGTGGATATCAAGCTTGATGCCCTGATTCTTTTCGATCATCTTCACCGTATCATCAATGACAGTGAGGGTCCGGAGCCCCAAAAGGTCCATTTTAAGAAGGCCTAAGGCCTCGGAACAGTCCTTGTCATACTGGGTACAGATATATTCATGGTCATCATCGCTTGTCGAGGTAATCTGGAGCGGGACGTAATTGGTCAGTTCTCCCGGCGTAATGACAACCCCGGCCGCATGGGTCGACGTATGACGCGGCATGCCTTCGACACGGCCGGCAAAGTCCATGAGCTGGGCAATGCTGGGATCGTTCTGGACGAGCTGTTGGAGATCCCGGCTTCCTTCAAGGGCACTTTTAAGGGTTGTCCCCGGTGTATTGGGGATGAGTTTATTGACCTGCCCGACAACGTTCAAGGGCACTTCCATCGAACGGCCCACATCCTTGATTGCCGCCTTGGCCGCCAGGGTCCCAAAGGTGACAATCTGGGCCACGTGGCTTTCTCCGTATTTACTGGCCAAATAGTCCACCACCAAATGGCGTTTCACATAACAGATATCCGTATCAATATCCGGCATGCTCACGCGTTCCGGATTAAGAAAACGTTCAAAGATGAGGTTATATTTCAAGGGATCGATGTCCGTAATGCCTGTAAGGTACGCAACAATGCTTCCGGCGGCACTGCCACGGCCCGGACCAACGGGTATATCATGGGTCCTGCAGTAATTGATGAAGTCCCAGACAATGAGGAAGTAACCTGAATAGCCCATCTGACGGATGATACCAAGTTCATAGTCCATCCGCTTTTGAGCCGATCCATCATCCTTGGGATAGCGCTCTTGAAATCCTTTGACGCAGAGCTTTTTCAGATACGCATCCATACTCGTCTCCCCTTCGGGAAGTGGGAATTCAGGAAGGAGAAGATGCCCAAATTCAAGGGTGAGATCACAGCGGTCCGCGATTTCAAGAGTATTGTCAAGAGCCTCTGCGTCATCAGGGAAAAGAGCTTCCATTTCGCTTCGGCTCTTTAGATAATAGGAGTCGTTATTAAAGCGCATGCGCTGCGGGTCAAGATAGCGGGCATTGGTCTGGATACACAGGAGGATATCCTGACCCTTGGCATCGTCCTGATGGACATAATGGAGGTCATTTGTGGCAACAAGCTTCACGTTATATTTGCGGGCCAGGTGATGGAGTTCGTCGGCCACAGCCTTTTCCTCGGGCAGACCATGATTTTGGATTTCGAGATAATAATGGTCCCTTCCAAAGATGTCAAGGTACTCAAGCATGACCTTTTCCGCCGTTTCCTTTTCGCCCCGCACGATGTGGCGGGCCACTTCTCCGGCCACACAGGCACTGAGGCAGATAAGGCCTTCATGATATTTGCGCAGGTCCTGTTTATCAATGCGCGGCTTATAGTAAAAGCCTTCAACCTGCCCAATGGAAACAAGCTTCATGAGGTTTTGGTACCCTGTCCGATTCTCGGCAAGAAGGATCAGATGATAAAGCTTGCCGCGGGCCTCCATATTCTTTACGGTGTGGGAACCGCTTGTAATATAGACTTCGCAGCCAATGATGGGCTTGATTCCCTGCTTGACGCATTCCTGATAGAATTCGATGGCACCATACATGACACCATGATCGGTAATGGCAAGGGCCGGCATTCCCAGCTCCTTGGCATAACTGACAAGGTCCGGAATCCGGCAGGCCCCATCTAGGAGGCTGAACTGCGTATGGGTATGGAGATGGACAAATTGATCCATAAAGGACTCCTTATCAATAAAAAAACAGGAAGATGCCGCAAAATCGCGCAGCACCTTCCCTAGCTCAAACGGATGATGCAGAAAAGTACGGGACTTTCCTTATTTCAGATAGATGAGTCCCGCCACTTGGAGCAACATGATGAGAGGGACACCAAAGCGGAACTTTATATGCTGCGTCTTGTGCCGAAAGCGTTTCATCCCGCCAAAGGCCCCCATTCCGCCGCCAAAGACGACAAGAAGGAGCAGGACCTTTTCGGGAATGCGCCATTTATTATGGATGGCACAGTACTTATCATAGGCGTAGATGAAGAAGGCCGCCACATTGATGACAGCAAGATACGCCAAAAACAGCGGCTGGTCGAGGATGGCTCGCATGACGGGTTATCCTTTCCGCGCTGCGCGCTCACCAATCACGCGGGCGGCGTAGACACCGGATGCACTCGCCTGGGAAAGGCCGCGAGTAATGCCCGCGCCGTCGCCGATGGCAAAGAAATTGGGCAGCTGGGTTTCCAGGTTGCCATCAAGTTCCAGACGGGAACTATAAAACTTGACCTCTACACCGTAAAGAAGCGTATCATCATTGGCCGTTCCTGGGGCAACCTTATCGAGCGCGTAAATCATTTCAATGATGTTGTCCAAATGCCGCTTTGGCAGGACAAGGCTCAAATCGCCGGGCACGGCGTTCAAGGTCGGTCGTAGAAAACTCTTGCTGAGACGATGGGCATTGGTTCGGCGGCCCTTGACCAAATCCCCGAAGCGCTGGACAAGGACGCCGCCGCCCAGCATATTTGACAGGGAAGCGATGTGTTTTCCGTAGCGGTGCGGTTCCTTGAAAGGTTCTGTAAACTTGTTGCTCACAAGAAGGGCAAAGTTTGTATTGCCGCTGTTGCGGGCCGGATCGCTGAAGGAGTGCCCGTTGACCGTAACGATTCCATCCGTATTTTCTGCAACGACATACCCATTGGGATTCATGCAGAAAGTGCGGACCCTGTCGCCATACTGCTTGGTTGTATATACGAGTTTGGCTTCATAGACTTCATTTGTGATATCTTCAAAGACCTGAGCCGGCACTTCGACACGAACACCGACATCAACTTGGTTGTTTGTCAGGTCAAGTCCCAACTGTTCACATTCCTTGCTGAACCATTCGGCACCGGCGCGGCCCGGAGCACCAATGAGGTAGGTGCAGTCCACCGGTTCTTCCTGCCCTTTGATGAGGAGGCGATAGCCATCCTCTTTTTTTTCAATATGGTCCACCTGGGTATCGCAGCTGATTTCAATGCCATGAGCCAAAAGGAAACGGTAGATGCTTCCCATCAGGAGGCGGTTGTTATCGGTCCCCAGATGACGGACCTTCGCGTTGAGCAGATGCAGGTCATGGCCCAGCGCTTTTTTCCCAATGCGACAGTTCTTTGTGGAAAAGACTTCCCCCGGCGCGCCGTGGCGGCAGTTGATTTCATCGACATAATCAATGAGTTCCATGACGGTCTTTTTCGGCAGGTAATCACTCAGCCAGCCGCCAAATTCCGTCGTAAAGTTATATTTGCCGTCAGAAAAGGCGCCGGCCCCGCCAAAGCCGCGCATAATGCTGCAGGGCGTGCAGCGGACACACTGTTCGGTCTTTCCTGCAATGATGGGACAGTTACGGAAATCAATGGCATGCCCTTCTTCAAGAATCACAACTTTTATATCGGGGTATTTCAGGGCAAATTCATAAGCGGCATAAATTGCCGCAGGACCGCCGCCAATGATTGCTACATCTCTTTTCATTTCTTGAACACCTCTTTGTCATTGACCGTATTGAAAATAATGGAAGAAATCTGATTGATGGTCTTCATGGTTTCATCCTTGCGAAGGGCTTTATCCGTCATGATGACAAGGATGTATTTTTCCTTGGCATAAATGATGCCCCCTGCATTTTGGACGCGGCCCTCACTGGTTGAGACCTGGGCAAGGCGCAGTTTCTTCGGAAGCAGGGCACCTAAAAGCTGCCGATCATTCTGTTTTTCCATGAGTCCCAACAGATAGGCATCCAGTTCCTTGGAAACACAGGTTCCTTCATAGAGCCGTGTTAGGAGCGTGACCATATCATTGACAGAGGTATAGGAAATGGTTTCACTTTTTTCCTTGTCCTCAGCCGTTTCTTCCGTTTTTACAAGATCGGGGCTCCCCAAAATGGTGTCTGCATACCCTTTTCGAAGAAGGTACGCATTGATTTCATCCCATCCGATAAAGCGCACGAGTTCATAAAGAGCGGTTTCATCCTGATCGAGCATCATGTCTTCCAAAAGGATGCGGACGGGAACCTTGCTCCCCGGCTTGATTTTGGAAAGAGCCGGGCTCTTTTTGCGTAGGGCCTTGGCTGTCACGGTGACCGTCTCATCAAGGGACAGATTGCCCTCTTTCACCGCATCCAGGAGCGCCGCTGCAACGTAAGGCCGGATGAGTCCTCCAGCTGGCATCTTTCCCGAAAAGTTATAAAAGACCTCTCCCGTATCGAGGGATTTATAATAGACAGAACTCGTTGCCCCCGACTGGGCAATGACATTATTAAGGAAAGTATAAGGCAGCTTTGTATCCTTATCATGGACAAGTTGGGATTCCTGTTTTTCAATTTCCTTTTTCTGGGCAATATATTTAGGGCTCTGATGAATGAGATGAAAGGATACCCCACCCACAAGAAGCAGGAGTAAAAGACACAAAAGAATCCGTTTGTTGATACTCATAAGATTTCCATAACCCCCTGGTTTTGTTTGAGCCATCCTTCCCGTACTTTTCGGTCAGGAAGATAGCTTTCTACGTAAGACCAAAAGACGCGGTCATGATGCATGGAAAAAAGATGACACAATTCATGGACAACCACATACTCCACCGCTGACGGCGTGCAAAAAACAAGATGCCAATTAAAGCGCAGATGTCCCCGGCTGCTGCATGAACCCCACCGTGTCCGTGCCTTGGATAAAGAAAAGGGCGGTGCGGGAAGCTGCATAAGGGCAGCGTAACGGCTGACAAGGCGCTGTAAAAACTCCTTTAAAAGCCCGTACAAATAGCGCTGCAGGTCCACCTTTGCCGCAGTCACAGGAAAAAAGAGTTCCCCGCTTGTTTCCTTGAAGGAAATGCCATTTTCTTCCGTCATGCGAAGCGTCACGTTCCTTCCCAAGATAGGAAGGGTCTCCCCTTCCCTCAGAGTAAGGGCTCCGTAGCGAGCGCGGCGGCGGCGCATCCTCGCGGCGTGCGTCTCAATCCATTCCTTTTTTTCCGCTACAAAACGATCAATATATATTTTTGGCGTCCCGTAAGGGGCCCGCACGATGAGCTGACCGTCCCGGTCGATTTCAAGGGCAAGGGTCCTTCGGCGTGAAAAAACAAGTTTTGAAGATACCATAGCCATTCTATTATAACACAATGTCCTTCCTGAAACGGGAAAAATATTTTAGCAGCGCTGTGACTCCGTCAGGAAAAAAGCTCTGTTCTAGGCGTCAGGAAAATGATTCCAAGACCTTTTGGGAGGCAAAAAAGACCCTCCGCCCAATGTAACGGAAGGTCTTGAAAAAGCTTTTTTTAGAAGAAGCAAGCCCTACATATCAGTTGGATCAGGTACAGTTCAGCCATGTTCTTCATTTTTTATAGGACGCACTTCAACAACAATTTCCTTCACGCGGTGGGCATCCGTCTTTGTCACCGTTACATGGAGATTCTTTTCGTCAAAGGAAGCCCCTTTTTCGGGAATTTCGCCCAGACGCTCAATGACCCATCCGCTGATGGAATTATTTTCCAGGCCATAGACAGCATTATCAAGGTCCAGGTAGCGGAAAAGATCAAAGAGGTTCGCGTTTTGTCCATTGGAATCGCAGTTAACAAGATACGTATGTTGGGCAATCTTGCGAAAAGATGAAGTCATGCGGTCATGTTCATCCCAAATCTCACCGACCAATTCTTCAACAATGTCCTCGGTTGTCACAAGGCCGTCAATGGTCCCATAACTATCGACAACAATAGCCATTTCCACCTTGGCCTTCTGCAAGTTTTGAATGACAAGGCCAATTTTTGTCGAAGTATGGACAAAAACCACAGGCTTCAAGATGGTCTTGAGGTCAAAATCAGGATCTTTGAGATAGGACGCATAAAAATCACGGGCATGGACGGCCCCGATGATTTCACTGTAGTCGTCCTTAAAAACGGGAAGACGGGAGAATCCTTTTGTTGAAAAAATGGCAAGGGCCGCTTTGTTTCCCTCAGAAATATCGATGGCTTCAATGTCGACACGAGGCGTCATGATCTCCCGAACACGGATATCACTGAATTCAATGGCTGACTTGATGCGCAGGCTGTCCGCTTTCTTGATGAAGCCCCCTGTTTCCACTTCATCAACCATGAGCATGAGTTCCTCTTCCGTAGCAGAACGAGGGGGCATCTTGGAAGCATAGCGTCCCATGGCCTTTTTGACGATACGGAACAAAAAGGTAAAGGGAATAAATAGGAGGACGAGGACGGAAAGGAGCCGCGCCGATTTCATGGCATATTTTTCAGGTTGATCCTTAGCGAGGTCTTTAGGGATGATTTCTCCAAAAATCAGGATGATGACTGTCGTCAGCACCGTAGCAAGGGCAAGGCCCGAAGCTCCCATATAGGCTGTTGAGACGGCAGCAGCCAAGGAGGCCGCAGCAATGTTGACGACATTATTGCCAATCAGGATGGTCGTGAGCGTCCGGTCAAAACTGTCAAGGAGTTTCATCACGATGCTCGCCCGTTTATCACCCGTGCGGGCGATATTCTTGAGCCGCAGTTTGTTGCTTCCGGTCAGCGCGGTTTCCGCCGCTGAAAAAAACGCCGAAAAAAAGATAAAAAGAACAAGGATCAGGGCAAGGATCCCTGATGGGATTTCAAGATTTTCCAAAGTGACACTTCCTTTTAGGATGATGATTCCCCTTATTATAGAAAAAGTGGGAAGCAAGGTCAAATCAGGAGCCTGCCGTCATCAGCCAAAGGCATGGGTCAAAAGACCGTCCTTGAGGGCCTCTACCGTAGCAGCAAGCCCAAGAGGATGAGCAGCGGCAAGCTCCGTTTCCTTTCCGTAGCCGTAGGTTACCCCTACACAGTCGATGCCTATCTTGCGGGCACCTTCAACATCATAGGCCGTATCCCCCACCATGAGGACGCGTTCCTTTGTCTTTTGAAGGCCAAGCCGGTTCAGGACCTCTGCGATGACTGCACTTTTGGTTCGCCGGGAGGCATCGAAGGAAGCACCGCCAATTTCCCGAAAATAAGGCGTAAGGCCAAAATGATCGGTAATGTGGCGCACAAAAACTTCCGGTTTGGCCGATGCCGTAGCAAGCAGGAACCCTGCCTCATCAAGCGCCTCCAATAGGTCCGTAATGCCTGGGTACAGTTCATTTTCAAAGATGCCGATTGCAGTGTAGCGTTTCCGGTTCAGAGCTGTCGCTTCAAGGGCCATGGCTTCGGTAAACCCAGGAAGGGTCAGGAAAGAATCGACAAGGGGCGGTCCGATGAAATAAAAAAGGTCCTTTTTTGCAGGCACCGGCATGCCTAGTTCCCTGAGCGCATATTGGACGCAGCGGATGATTCCCTCCTCCGATTTCGTGAGGGTTCCGTCAAGGTCAAAGAATATCACGTCTTTCATAGGTACGTTCCTTTCAAGAAAGGGGCAAGGCCCCATCAAAGTGACAGGAAAACGGGGCTGCAGCAGTGCCGCAGTCCCGTCAGCAAAAGCAAAGGTCCTATCTATTTTACCATTTTTTCTCTAAAATGACACTCCACAGAATGCCTTCCCGCAGTTTCTGCTGCCGGCTGTGGCGCCTATGCGCTGTCTGGACGGCTTTTTGAGCTTTTCTCAGGTCCTCCTGGTTCGAGACTAACTGAACGCTGGGTTTTAGCTCCTCAAGGCTTTCTTTGAGGGGACCGCGGTCCTTACTTTCCGCAAGGACTGCCGCCGCTCCATCACAAGGAGCGGGTGCTTCATGCGGCCGCTTTTTTGGCCTTATCCGCAAGGGCCGCTTTTCCTTGAGGACAGGACGCTTTTTTCGCGCAATGAGGTGTGCATTGGAAAAAACGATAAAAGCGAGGAAGACAAAGAAAATGAAATGATCCATGCGGCGGCCTCCTTACTCTTCACTTGGATGATCCACTCCCTGCAGGGGCTCACCACCTGCAATCTGCTCCCTCATAGCCGTATCGGCATTGATGTTCTTCATGCGGTAATAGTCCATGACACCCAGGTGTCCTTCACGCAGGGCGGACGCCAGGGCGGCCGGAACTTCAGCCTGGGCTTCGACGACCTTGGCCTTCATTTCCTGCGTATAGGCACGCATTTCCTGTTCCTTGGCCACAGCCATGGCCCTCCGTTCTTCCGCTTTTGCCTGGGCAATGTTCTTATCGGCTTCGGCCTGGTCTGTCATGAGCTGGGCACCAATATTGCGTCCCACATCAACATCGGCAATATCAATGGAAAGGATTTCAAAAGCCGAGCCAGCATCAAGTCCCTTGCTAAGGACCGTGCGGGAAATATGATCCGGGTTTTCGAGGACGTCCGTATGCTCTTCCGAGGAACCTACCGTGGTGACAATGCCTTCTCCGACTCGGGCAATGATGGTCGATTCCCCGGCACCGCCAACAAGACGGTCAATATTGGCACGAACCGTAACACGGGCCCGAACCTTAAGTTCAATCCCATTTTTGGCCACGGCTGAAATCAACGGGGTTTCAATGACTTTCGGATTGACGCTCATCTGCACGGCTTCCAGGACGTCGCGTCCAGCTAGGTCAATGGCAGCAGCCCGTTCAAAGGTAAGGGGGATGGCAGCCCGTTCCGCTGCAATGAGGGCATCAACAACGCGGTCCACGTCCCCACCGGCAAGATAATGGGCTTCAAGTTGATCCACATTGACATCAAGACCGGCTTTATTAGCCTTCACCAGGGGTAGGACAATCTTTGAGGGCACAACACGGCGCAGCCGCATCCCAACAAGGGTAAAGATTCCCACATTGACCCCGGCGGCAAGAGCGGACACCCAAAGACCAAGGGGCACAAAGTGCAGAAAGAGGACAATGAGGACAAAAAGAATCAGGACAACGAAGGAACTGCTCAATAAAGCAATCATGGGACCTCCTTTTCGACAACGAGCTGCCGTGAACTGACGGCAATGACTTTGACCGGTGTGCCGGCCTCATAGAATTCCCCACGGGTCATGGCGTCATAAGGCTCCCCGTGGATTGCGACGCGTCCGGATGGGCGCAGGGGCGTTGCCGCCGTTCCCGTCTGTCCCACCATCTGGGTTAGGCGTTCAGTGGCTTCATAGCCCTTATCGGCGGTAAAGCGCAGTCCTAAGGTAATGCGCCGCCCAATGCGGCTATGCGGGCCTTTGTGAAAGAACCAATAGCCTAGGACAAGGGTCAAAAAAAGCAGGGCACCGACAATGAAAAGCGCCTGTCCTCCACCGCCAAGATAGAGAAAGAGAGCGGCCAAGAGGGAGAAAAGACCGGTCACGCCAAAAATCCCAAATCCGGGAATTGCAGCTTCTACCATGAGCAAGACGACGCCGATTAGAAGAAACGTCATAAACATAAGGAATCCCTCCTTTTATCAGAGGCGTTTACCTCTATATTCTACAACATACGGGAAATTCCTTTTTTAAGCAGCAAAAAAGACCTCTGGAATCATCCAAAGGTCTTATTCTCGGGAGTTGGTGGGCGCTAACAGGATCGAACTGCTGACATTCTGCTTGTAAGGCAGACGCTCTCCCAGCTGAGCTAAGCGCCCATCAAAGTTGGTGACCGGAGGGGGAATCGAACCCCCGATACCGCCGTGAAAGGGCGGTGTCTTAACCGCTTGACCATCCGGCCAAAAAAAATGGTGATCCGCCAGAGGATCGAACTCTGGACACCCTGATTAAGAGTCAGGTGCTCTACCAGCTGAGCTAGCGGACCACGTCAGTCACTGAAAAGTGACTACTCGTATATAATACAGCATGAGGTCATTTTATGCAAGTACTTTTTTTCTTTTTTTGAAAAATATTTTACAGGATCTTGCTGGATTCCCTATGGACAAAACGTCCCTTCTCCTCCCCTTCAAAGGAGACTTTTCAAAAGAAAACAGGATACCGTCCCCAAAAACGAAACGATACCCTGCTTTATGATTCATTTATTTGTGAGTGCCGCGGCTGCGCAGCTTGATCCACAAGGGACCAGCCAGGAAGGTCGACGTATAGAACCCACTGCTAAAGCCAACAAGCATAGCAAAAGAAAAGTTCCGAATCGTCTCCCCACCAAACAGGAAGATGGCAATGACGGCAAAAAGGGTCGTCGCCGACGTATAGATGGAACGGTTCATCGTCTGCCAGATTGAATTATCCACCATATCCCCCAAGCTTTCGCTGCGGCGGTGAGTATGGAGGTTTTCCCGGATCCGGTCAAAAATAACAATCGTTCCGTTAATGGAGTAGCCAACCACCGTAAGGAGCGCCGCCACAAAGGACGAATCCATTTCAAGCTGCAGAAGGGAGAACCAACTGAGCGTGACCATGACGTCGATGATAAGGGCGATAATGGCGGCAAAGGCAAAGTTATGCTCAAAGCGGATCGTGATGTAGATGATCATGAGCACCCAGCTGAGAGCAACGGCGCCCATAGCCGATTTTACAAGGTCGCGGCCTACCGTGGCCCCGACGTTTTCCACACGCAGGACCTCATTGGGTCCCAGCCGATTAGTCATGTCCGTCATGGTCTCAACGCGCTGGTCATCACTGATGATGCCCGTACGGATGAGGACGGACTGGCTTTCTTCGGTTTGCTGTCCATCCATACTGCCCAACTGGATGATACTGCTGCCCAGCTTATGGTCTGAAAGGACATCACGGACCTCACTTACGGTTACAGGGTTCTCGAACTTCACATCAATGATGCTGCCGCCCGTGAAATCAATACCGAGATTGAAGCCCCTTGTGAGCATAGACACAACGCCCACCAAAAGGAAGATCAGGGAAATGGAAAAGAAGACCTTCGCTTTTTTCACAATGGAAAAGTGCTTCATTTTTCCACCTCCTTATCTTTTTTCGGAAGGCTGGCTCCATAGAAGAAAGGATTCTTCGTAAATTGGCTGCCAACCAAGGCGTTCAAGATGAACTTCGTAACCGTAATGGCCGTAAACATACTGATGAGGACACCTAAGGCCAACGTCACGGCAAATCCACGGATGGGGCCTGTGCCAAGATAGAACAGCACGGCAGCGGCCATGATGGTCGTCACATTGGAGTCCATAATGGTTACAAAGGCACGGGAAAAACCGGCATTTACGGCTGCGCGCAAGGTCTTGCCCGCTTTCAGTTCTTCCTTGAAGCGTTCAAAGATAAGGACGTTGGCATCAACCGCCATCCCAATGGAAAGAATGATCCCCGCGATTCCCGGAAGGGTCAGTGTGGCATTGAGGCCTTTCATGACGGCAAGGACGAGGAGCGTATAAAGAAGCAGCACAACGTCAGCAATGAACCCAGACAGGCGGTAAAAGAACAGCATGAAGATAAAGACGCCAGCAACCCCAATGGCAAATGCCTTGACGCTCTTATCCTTGGAATCCTGGCCCAAGGTCGGACCGACGGTGCGGTTTTCCACCACTTCGAGCTTGATGGGAAGGGATCCACTGCGGAGCAAGATAGCCAGATGTTCAGCTTCCTGGGCATTTTGGGAACCTGTAATCTGGGCATTTCCGCCCGTAATCGGTTCACTGACACGAGGCGCTGTCAGGACCTTGCCATCCAGCAGGATGGCAATCTGGTTGCCTACATTCTTTGCGGTCAGTTCGGCAAACTTCTTGGCTCCTTCCTCATTGAACTGAAGGGTAACGACAGGACGGCCCGACTGATCGGCACTTGCCTTGGAATCTTTCAGGTCCTTACCAGTCAGGACCGTATTGCCTTCCATGTCCTTGAATTCAAGCATAGCCGTTTTGCCAAGCATGGCAATGGCCTGTTCCGGGTCCTTGACGCCCGGGAGCTCAACAATGATCCGGTCCCGGCCCTGACGCTGGATGACCGGTTCCGTGAGGCCGAGTTCGTTGACACGGCGCTCAATGATGCTGATGGAACGGTTCATGGCATCATCATCAACTTTGGCTTCCGGTGTATCTTCGGCTTGAAGGACAACATGGGTCCCTCCCTGAAGGTCAAGGCCCTGTTTGACAGAAAGCGCCAAAGGCTTGACTAGGAGCGCAAAGCAGATGATAATGGCCAACACTGACACAATCAGCTTGATCCGATTTTTCTGCTGCAAGATAAAGTTCCTCCTTGATGGATTGCAAATTTTTGCGGATGCCTGGCATCCAAGAAAAAAGACAAGGGACCCACAAAAAGGCACAAGGCCCTTTCATGGCTCCGGTTGAGCGCGGTCCCTCCCCTGTTATGAGGCTTATTTACACACCCTAAGTGCTTTTTCCGTCACAAGATAGCGGATTTTGAAGTCATGGGCCTGAGTCGGCAGTTCTGGAAGGACCTGGACCTCATTGGCAACACCCATGGCAACCCCTTTCGTGCAGCGGGGCAGGAAACGATCATAGAATCCTTTGCCCTTTCCCAAGCGGTCGCCGTGTTCCGTAAAGGCCGCACCAGGAACAAGGATAAGGTCAATATCCTCAGGGCTGATGACCTCGACCGGCTCCTGCGGAGTACGGATGCCATACATATCCTTTGCCAGTTTCTTTAAGGTTACAAGGCGAACAGCCTGCATATGGCCATCAAGGTCCAAGATCTGGGGGACACAGACTGTCTTTCCCATATTAAGGGCTGTCTGCATCGCCTGGTCGACGGAAACTTCCTTTCCTGCCATGGCAAGATACCCCATAATGACCTTTCCTTCTAGAAATAAGCGGCTCACAGAAATGTGGCTGTTGATTTCTTTATTGAACTTATTCAGTTCGCGCTGATTGAGCCTGGCGCGTCTTTCTTCGACTTCCTTACGGACTGTGCGCTTATCCATCTTATTTGGAAGCCTCGGAAGCAGCCGTTTCCTTCGCCTCTTCAGCAGCGTCTGCTTTGGTTTCTTCTACTTTTTCTTCTGCTTTTGCTTCTGATTTTTCTTCTTTTGCAGCCTTCTGCAGTTCCGTAGTGATAACGGTCCCGACAGCAGCGCGGCGAATCCAGATTTCAACGTCTTCCGCGACCTTGATGCGGATGCGGTCATCCTTGATCTTGGCAATTTCGCCAAAGATGCCGCCAATGGTGACAATCCGCGTGCCCACTTTCAGGGAATCGAGCATATTGGCGCGCTTTTTCTGATCACGCTTCTGCGGGCGGTAGATCATGAAATAGAAAATCACACCCATAAGGATAAAAGGCCAAGCCATTTGTACAACGTTTTCCATCTTTTACTTACCTCCTACTGGTTCTTTGGTATTGGTCTAAGAACGCCGCCCTAAATTCAGGGAACGTATCATTAGCAATGGCACTGCGCATGTCCTCTGCAAATTTTAACAGAAAACGCAGATTATGTATAGATAAAAGGCGCATGGCAAGAAGTTCTTCCGATTTAAAAAGGTGCCGGATGTAGGCTCTTGAGAAGTGACGGCAGGTATAGCAGTCACAGCCTTCTTCAATAGGTCGGAAGTCCTCCCTGAATTCAAGATTTTTGAGGACGAGCCGCCCCGACCGGACCATAGCCGTTCCATTGCGCGCGACCCGCGTCGGATAGACACAGTCAAACATATCGACGCCTAGGTTCACCCCTTCCACGAGGCAGTCCGGCGTGCCAACGCCCATCAAATAACGGGCCTTGTTTTTCGGCAGGTACTGTGTCGTCTTGCCCAAGATGTCATACATCAGCTCGTGGGGCTCGCCGACACTGAGACCGCCAATAGCCATGCCGGCAAAGTCAAGTTCTGACAAGGCTTCGGCACTGTACTTGCGCAGTTCTGGGTACATACCGCCTTGAACGATGCCAAACAGGCCTTGGTCATCCCGCGTCTTTGCGGCAAGACAGCGCTTTGCCCAGCGTGTCGTTCGCTCCGTCGACTTTTTGGCATAGTCAAAATCAGCCGGATAAGGAATACATTCATCAAAGGCCATGATGATGTCGGCCCCGATGTCTTCCTGGGCCTTCATGGCCACTTCCGGACTCAGGAACTGCTTGGATCCATCAATATGGGAACGGAAGGTCACCCCGTCTTCCGTAATCTTACGGATGGCACCAAGGCTAAAGACCTGGAAGCCGCCGCTGTCCGTCAGCATGCCTCGTTCATAGTTCATGAAGCGGTGGATGCCGCCGGCCTTACGGATAAGCTCCGTCCCAGGCCGCAGGAACAGGTGGTAGGTATTGGACAGGATGACTTGGCTTTTCATGTCGTAAAGTTCTTCCGGCGTAAGCGTCTTGACTGTTGCCTGGGTCCCAACGGGCATGAACATCGGGGTATCAAAGGTACCGTGAGGCGTATGAAGCTTGCCCAAGCGGGCACCGCTCCGGGGATCTTCCTTGATGAGTTCGAAGTAAACAGCGTGCATAAAGACTCCTTTATCAATCTTTGATGAACATGGCGTCGCCAAAACTGAAGAAACGATATTTTTCCTTCACCGCTTCCCCATAGGCATGAAGGATGTTCTCCCGACTCGAAAGAGCCGAAACCAGCATGATGAGCGTACTCTGGGGAAGGTGGAAATTGGTGACAAGGGCATCGACGAAATGGAACTTAAAGCCCGGATAGATAAAAATCTTGGTCCAGTTGCCGCCGGGCACCATGGTGCCGCTTGCTCCCGCCGATTCCAAGGTGCGGACACTCGTCGTGCCGACGGCAATGATGCGCCGGCCCTCTTTCTTGGCCCGGTTCAAGGCAGCGGCTGCTTCAGGGGAAACCGTATAGAACTCACTATGCATTTCATGGTCCTCAATGCGTTCCTCACTGACAGGGCGGAATGTTCCAAGGCCAACATTCAAGGTCACAAAAACTTCTTCAACGCCCATCTCCTTGATTTTTTGCATCAATTCCTTAGTAAAGTGAAGGCCCGCCGTCGGCGCCGCGGCGCTTCCAAGCTCCCGGTTATACACGGTCTGGTAGCGTTCCTTATCCTTGAGTTTTTCATGGATATATGGCGGCAGCGGTGTTTCTCCCAAGCGGTCCAGGATTTCCTCAAAAACACCGTCAAAGCGAAAACGGGCAATACGGCCCCCAAAATCCGTTTTTTCAAGGATGGTGCAGGAAAGTTCATCACTGAAGATGATTTCCGCCCCTTCCTGGAGTTTTTTCCCTGGTTTCACAAGGACTTCCCAATCCGTATTGTTTTTTCGCGTAAGCAAAAAGACTTCAACATGGGCGCCTGTCGTCTTTGTCCCGTGCAGACGCGCCGGCATAACGCGGGTATCATTGAAGACAAGGACATCACCCGGTCTTAGGTATTCAGGAAGGTTATAAAAATGGCGGTGTTCCAATGCACCTGTCTTTTTATCCATGACAAGCAGACGCGAAGCATCCCTTGGTTCAATCGGTGTTTGCGCAATGAGCTCCTTGGGCAGATCATAATCAAAATCAGTAACTTCCATATTAACTCCTTCATGGCTCGGCCCTGGGCCTCCCCGTTTGTTTGATTCATCAATCAGGCAGAAAATAGTTCCGTCCAGCCTCCATTGTATCAGGAATGGGCTGGACGGTCAAAAATGATAGGCAAAAAGAAGACGCTTTTTTGCGTTGGTTCATCCATGGCCGTAAGGCTCAGTAACGTTCTTCAAGGTAAATGCCCCGATAATAGTGCCGGAGAATGGTCTTATAATAATCCTTTTTCCGACGGGCACTCTTTTCAAGGGCCATACCGCGGGCGCCCCACTGGCTGAGTCCCACACCGTGTCCCCAACCGCCGCCGACAAAAAAGACCTTTTCGTCCTTGACCCCGGCAAATAAGCGCAGGTCCCCAACCTTCGTTCCCATGCCTTGGCGAGTCTTCTTGTCGATGGGGATCTTCTTGCGGCCCACTTCATAACCATAGGCATTCTTGATGGACACATCGATGGAGTCAGGTTCATCCGTTCCGATGGTTACCTCAAAAAGAGTGCTGTTAAGGCCCAATAAAGATCTCACCTGGCTGCCCGTGAGGGTTACGTCACGGCGGCTGCCCTTGAAGGTCATCCGTTTGACCCGGCCGCTGGTACCGCGATCACTGGACCACTTCATGGGCGCTTTTCCCAGTGGCAGGAGACGGATGCCCTGCAGCTTGCCAATGTCATAGCCGCCCTGTTTCAGCGTCCGTTCGAGCTGAGCCTCCGTAAAGCTCTTGGTCCAGCTGTAGTTGGGAGAATCCTTGTCATCATCCTTGACGGCCTGAAGATAAGGGATATCCTTTCCCCAGACATTTACGGCCGCTTCTGTATAACCGCCGCTCGTACTGTGGAAAAAGGCTTGGATGGGCTCCCCGTCATAAACAGCCGTCACGCCGCGCGTTGCCTTGACGAGTTTTGTCGTATTGGGATGCTCAGCTTCGATACCGCCATAGACCTGTCCTTGGTCCGTCGCCTTGATATCAAACCCTTCATACTGGGGATGATCCAAATGGTAGAGAGCAAAGCTGCGGGCAGCAACGGCCTGGGCCTTGATGGCTTCATCAGGCCACAAAGGAATGACTTCCTTAGCCACCACCCCATAAAGATATTCCTCCACGGGAAGCGCGTTGACAATGGTAAGGCGCTTTTTTTCACGGGTCATGACCGCCGTCAAGGCCCCGCGGTATTTCTTCCGGTTCACAAGGACGGGCTGACTGGCATTTTGGGCCACAAAAGAAAGATTGCCGCCAGAAAGCTTTTTCTTATCGGCATAAAAACGTCCGCCCTTGACGGAGATGAAATGCCGCCCTGGTGACAGGGTGACCTTCTTTCCCCGTCCATCAATGACCGTTATTTTTCCAGCAGAACTCAGTTCTGCCGAATACTGATCCACGACCAGGCCAACCCGGATCTTAGGACCTAGGGAAGCGGCCGAAGCACTTAGGGAAAAAAGCAGCATAACGGCGAGAAAAAAAGCGGTCAGGATCTTTTTCATCTTCATCGCCCCGCGTCCTTTGCCATGATTTCGGGAATGTTTTTCTTCCGCTTGCGAATCTCATAGCGATCCCGTTCGCTAAAGATGCAGCCACAATACGGCTGACGGTAAAGATCAAGATCGAGACTGATTTCAACGCCTTCTTCATACCCCGTACGAAAATCTTCATAATAGAAGGGAATCTCAAACCGCGCAGCCGCTTCTTCGGCGGTTCTGCGGATGAGGTCATGCTTTTGGTAAGGGCTTACGAGAAGGGTCGTGGAAAACGCATCGAAGCCATGTTCCTTGGCGTAGCGGGCGGCCATTTCAAGACGCACGCGATAGCAGTAAGCACAGCGCACAGTCGGTTCACTGAGCATGCCCCGAAGCGTATCTTCCAGAGGATAGCTCTTATCCGCTACGAGGGGATAATGACGGGCCTCACAAAATTCACGAAGCGTATTGAGGCGCCGCTTGAATTCTTTGTAAGGGTGGATATTGGGATTGAAGTAATACATCGTAAAGGTATGCCCTTCAGCCGTCAGTTCCTTTGTTGGATAGCAGGAACAGGGACCGCAGCAGGCATGAAGCAGGATATTCATGGTCATCTTCCTTCCGGATAGGCAATTCCAAGATAACGATATGCCGCCGCTGTTGCCTGACGGCCTTTAGGGGTCCGCTGGAGCATGCCCAGCTGCATGAGGTAAGGCTCGTAGACATCTTCTAACGTCTCTGATTCCTCATTTAACGAAGCAGCCAGGGTATCGACACCGACAGGACGGCCGCCAAAATCCTTGACAAGCTTCGTAAGCAGGCGCCGGTCACTGCGGTCAAGGCCCAAGTCGTCGATTTCAAGTCGCTCCATGGTCTTCCTGCAGATTTCCTTGGTAATCGTGTCCGCCCCGGCCACTTCGGCAAAATCCCGGACCCGTTTCAGGAGGCGATTGGCTACACGGGGCGTACCCCTGCTGCGCCGTCCGATTTCATAAGCTCCTTCATGGTCAATCTTGACGTTCAGGATTTCCGCTGCCCGTTCCACAATGATCTGGAGTTCCTCGGCCGTGTAAAATTCCAGATGGCAGATGACACCAAAGCGGTCCCGCAGCGGAGCTGCCACGCTTCCCATACGCGTTGTCGCCCCAATGAGAGTAAAGCGCGGCAGGTCAAGGCGCACACTGCGGGCAGCAGGGCCCTTGCCGATGATGATATCAAGGGCGTAGTCTTCCATAGCCGAATAAAGAATTTCTTCCACGGTCTTGGGCAGGCGGTGGATTTCATCGATAAAAAGCACTTCGCTTTCGTCCAGATTGGTCAAAATAGCGGCTAGGTCCCCCTGCCGTTCCAAGGCAGGTCCGCTGGTAATCCGGATATTGACGCCCAATTCGTTTGCGATGATGTTGGCAAGGGTCGTCTTGCCAAGGCCAGGCGGTCCATAAAGCAGGACATGATCCAAGGCTTCCCGGCGTTTGAGGGCAGCCTGAATGAAGACGGTCATATTCTCTTTGACCTTTTCCTGACCAATATATTCCTGGAGCCTGCGCGGCCGGAGACTGTACTGCCAGCCATCCTGAACCTGCTCACCGCCGGCAATGATGCGCTGATCTTCTTCCACAGCTTATCCCCTCCTTGCCATGACCTGGAGGGCCTTTTTGAGCAGGTCCTCCGCTGACATGTCCGCCGTCACCTTGATGCGGTTCATGACGCCTGAGATTTCATTTTGGGTGTACCCTAAGGAAGCAAGCGCCTCCATGGTTTCCGTCAGGGCAGAAGCTGGGCCTTCTGGAGCGAGGAAGCCTCCATTTGATTCGGGCAGCGGGCCTTCTGGTCCCGTCAGGTCCTTTAGCTCCAAGAGCATGCGTTCTGCCGTCTTTTTTCCAATGCCTGGAAGCTTGGTCAGGAATTTCACATCCCGATTCTTGATGGCAAGCAGGAAATCGTCCACCTTTGACGCGGAAAGGATTCCTTGTGCCACCTTCGGGCCAATGCCGCTTACCGTAATGAGCTTTGTAAAAAGACCATAGGCCTCCTGGGAAAGAAAGCCGTAAAGGGTCAGGGCATCTTCCCGGACGGCAAGGTACGTATAGACCTTGACCTTATCATCAAGGACCATGCGTCCCAAATCCGATGTGTTCATGTAGATGCGGTAGCCGACACCTTGGGTTTCAACGAATGCATAATTGCTTCCAATCGTATCGACGCGTCCTTTGATAAATCCAATCATTTGAGTTTCTCCATAAGATCTTTTTCGCGGACAAAATTAAGGCCTGTAATGGCAATCGCAAGGGCATCTGCTGTATCATCCGGTTTCGGTTCTTCCGTTAAGTGGAGCAGCTTCATGACCATATAGGTCACCTGTTTCTTATCGGCCCGGCCCGTGCCCGTAATGGCCTGTTTGATCTGGATCGGTGTATATTCATAAACCGGCAGATCGGCCATGGCCGCTGACAGGACGATGACGCCGCGGGCCTGTCCAACTGCAATGGCCGTTGTGACATTGCGGTTAAAAAAGAGCTTTTCTACGCTCATGAAATCCGGCTTATACTCCTTGATGAGGCCGGTCAAGGCTTCATAGATGATCTGGAGCCGTTTTTCCGGCAGCATATCCTTATCGGTCAGGATGGATCCGTAATGGATGGGAATGAGCCGGCTTCGTTCCAATTTCACCAGACCGTAACCGCAGATCGCGGTCCCCGGATCGATTCCGAGTGCTAACATGGGGCCTCCTTGATCACAATCCATTTCCTTATATAACAAACAAGCCGGCCCTGGTAGTCCCAGACGGCCGGCCCAAATCCAAGCTTATTCCTCGTCAGGCAGATCTGCGTTGGTGTACACATCCTGCACATCGTCGAGTTCATCAAAGCTGTCGATCATTTTCTGTACTTTTTCTGCATCCTCACCGGTAACGGCAATGGTATTGTCAGGAATCAAGGACAGTTCGCTCATGGCAACGTTGATATTGTGGTCAGCAAGGGCCTGTTCCACAGCATCATAATCTTCCGGAGCGGTCGTAATGACATAGGTATCATCGTTGGTTTCCATGTCCTCGGCACCCGCTTCGAGCGCAATTTCCATCACTTCGTCCTCAGCCGGAGCGCCTTCCTTTTCGATGGTGAAAAGGCCTTTGTTCTTGAACATCCAGCTTACACAACCAGATTCACCCATATTGCCGCCCTTGGAAAAGACATGACGCACATCGGCAGCTGTACGATTGCGGTTATCCGTCAGAGCGCTGATCATAATGGCAACGCCGGCAGGACCGTATCCTTCATAGGTAATCTCTTCGTAGTTCGATCCTTCTGTCGTCCCTTCGCCTTTGGCGATGGCGCGCTTGATGTTTTCTTTCGGGATGTTATTGGCTTTGGCCTTGGAAAGGGCCAGCTTCAAGCGCATATTGCCCGTTGGATCGGAGCCGCCCATCTTGACAGCAATGGTGATTTCACGGCCGATTTTCGTGTTGATCTTGCCGCGCAAGGCGTCGGCCTTTCCTTTTTTGAACTTTATATTGGCCCACTTGGAGTGTCCGGACATACTGAATTCCTCCCAACAAAACTGTGTACTACCCGCCTATTCTATCACAAAGCGCTTATTTGCGCAAATAGACGCGTTCCATGTCAACATGCTTGACTTCGTTCTGGGCAAAATCGTTGTCGCCGGCACATTTGACCTTCGTTGTGTCAGCAAAGCGTTTGAGAAGAACACGCGTAAGCCCCGGTTCCGTGAGTGATCCCAGACCATTGAGACAGCCCTTGACACAGGCCATACCTTCTAGATATTTGATGTCAAGCTTGCCATCCTGGTAATCCTTGAGTGCTTTGAGACATTCTTCCAGACCATTGCAATAGTGGCTGTTTACCGTGATGTCATGGAATTTTTCCGTATAGTCGTTCACGGCCTTACTGACGCCGGCTTCCTGAGGGAAGCTGCATCCATCAGCGGAAGAATCAGGCTGGAAGTCCTCGGCTTCCAGTTCAGCCGGGTTGATTCCTTGGCTGTCCATCATGCACTTTAATTCCTCAAAAGTCAGGGAATAATCGATTTCATCCGGATGCTCGCGGGCTTCGACTTTCTTTGCAATGCAGGGACCGACAAAGACCGTGATGGCACCAGGATCATTGTGTTTTACAGCCTTGCTGCGGGCCACCATCGGGGAAACCGTATCGGAGATGCAGTCAGCAAGGGCCGGAGCATGACGCTTGACCGTTGCCACAAAAGCAGGGCAGCAGGAACTTGTCAAGAGTTTCTGGTCGCCGTGCTCCACCTTTTCCACGTATTCCTCAGCTTCTGAAATGACCGTCATATCTGCCCCAACGGCAACTTCCTTGACTTGCGTAAAGCCCAGCATGCGGCAGGCTTTTTTGATCTGACCGGGAGAGACCTTGAGCCCGAACTGACCGACAAAAGAGGGCGCCAAAAGCGCATAGACGCTGCGATTTTCAGCCTTGAGGTCCTGGATAAGCTGTACAATGTGGCTCCGTTCCTCGATGGCGCCGAAGGGGCAAGCCCCACGGCAGGCACCGCATTCCACACAGACATTTTTATCGATTTCCGCCTTTTTGTCAGCCCCCATATGAAGGGCGTGGACCTTGCAGGCATTTTCACAGGGACGGGAGATTTCAACGACAGCGCCATAAGGGCAGGCCCGTTTGCAGTTGCCGCATTCAACACATACATCATAATCAATATGGGCACGGCCCTGATATACGGAAATGGCCTTTTTCGGGCAGCCATTCATGCAGCGATGGGTCAGACACCGGCGGCAGACATCCGTAATCATGTACTTATTCACCGGGCAGGCCGAGCAGCCTTCCGGCAGGACGGCAATGACATGCTGCGTGCGGTCAACCGGTTCCGAAACGGCCTTTTTGGCAGCTTCAATGATATTCAGGTCCGTATCAAGACCTAAGGCTACGTTGATGCGTTCCTTCAAAACGGCCCGTTCCTTGTGAACGCAGCAGCGCAGACGCGGCGAATCCTCTTGGACGATCTGGAGGATGTCGTAGACATGGTCTGGCAGATTCCCATCATAGGCCATCTTCGAGAGCATGGTCAGGACTTTCCGTCTGATTTGCGTAATTTGAGTGACTTCCATTTGATACCCCTTCATCATATGTTTAAAATCTATGGACACTATGATATCATACTTCAGCTAAAAAAATAAGCCTCAAAACCATAAAATCCTCGTAAAAATGCAACAAAATTTACAAATTAATAGTCATTATTGCCTATCCATTGTTAGAATTATTTGTCTATTCAGTGTGGACAGATAGGGGCAGTATCAGGCTCGGCGCAAAATACATACCAATTTCCCACAAATTCTTGCCTCCACTATTTAATTCCTTTATGGACGTAGGCGAAACAGGGGCTTCTGCAATCCGTAAAGTCCTAGGAGCGGCCCGACCGACAGCGGGATTGTTTCAGGCGTCTTCACAATTTGGATTGTGGTACGGGACTTCTTACGAATCGCCATGCCTTCCTGGCTCTCAAAAGACTCTTTTTCCAAGCAAAGAAGGTCCCTAACTCCATCGAATTGGAGCGATTTGTGCTTCCGAGTAAAAAATAAGAGACGGCCCCACCCTACTTAGCTGCACTTTGTAACAGGCAAAAAAGACTGCGAAAAATGATGGTTCATTTTTCACAGTCTCTTATCGTTCTTATCTTAGTCAATGGCAAGAATCTTCTTGACTTCCTTTTCCATTTCGCCCGGGGCCACGATATCGCTTTCCCGTTCCGGCAGGCCGCGCAGTTCCTTGAGGCCCTGCGGAATGTCGATTCGAGCCTTTTGGCT
The DNA here is from genome assembly GCF_000425045.1 of Acidaminococcus intestini DSM 21505. Taxonomy (GTDB): domain Bacteria; phylum Bacillota; class Negativicutes; order Acidaminococcales; family Acidaminococcaceae; genus Acidaminococcus; species Acidaminococcus intestini. The sequence continues at coordinate 150,963 of NZ_AULA01000002.1, forward strand.
CAGCTCATCCATGGCCTCAAAAGCCGTCAGGACCTTGCCTTCATAGTCATCAGGATAAAGGGCCCGCAGGACCACATCGCTGAACTTGAACGGGCTGGCCGTTGAAAGGACAATGCCGTACGTCTCGTCGCTGGTCATGAGGCGATACTTCTGTAGGGCCTTATAGGCAACAGCTGAATGGGGATCAAGGACATAGCCATAGTTATTGAAGACATCACTAATTGTTTCCTGGGTTTCGATTTCATCGATCCAAGCCCCAAAGAAGTCACTGACAACGGCATCCTGGATATCACGTCCAATGGAATAGGCGCCTTTTTCCTGGAGGGCATCCATCCACTCGTTGATTTTCTCAGAGTTATGCTCGGTCTTTTCATAAAGGAGCCGTTCCAAGTTACTTGAAACAAGGATGTCCATAGACGGGGAAATGGTTCGATGAAACTCGCGGTTCCGATCATAGGTCCCCGTGTTGATGAAATCGGTCAGGACATTGTTGCTGTTTGACGCGCAGATGAACTTCTTCACTGGCAGGCCCATGAGCTTGGCATAGTAGCCGGCAAGAATATCACCGAAGTTGCCCGTGGGAACAGAAAAGACGATTTCCGTACCATTTTGGATACGTCCCTTTTCCACAGCATCGGCATAGGCGCTGAAATAATAGACGATCTGCGGCACCAAGCGGCCCCAGTTGATGGAATTTGCAGAAGAAAAAGCGCAGCCTTGCTCCTTCAGCTCAGCTGCAAGCTCCGCTTTGCCAAAAAGCAATTTGACCCCAGTCTGGGCATCATCAAAATTGCCTTCAACCGCAACAGCATGGACATTATTCCCCCGCTGCGTCGTCATCTGCAGGCGCTGGGCATCGCTGACCCCGCCATGGGGATAAAAGACGATGACTTCTGTATCCGGCACATCACTGAATCCGGCCATAGCCGCTTTTCCCGTATCGCCGCTTGTCGCAACGAGAATCACGCTCTTTTTTTGTTCGCCCGTCTTGCGGACGGCTCTCGTAAGGAAATGAGGCAGGATCTGGAGTGCCATATCCTTAAAGGCACTCGTTGGACCATGCCATAGTTCCAGAATATCAGTATCCTTTTTGAGAAGATGAAGCGGCGCTGCAAAACCGCCAAACTTTTCTTTGCTGTAAGCAGCTGAAACACATTCCCGAAGTTCCTCCTCCGAAAAATCCGTCAGGTACCGGGAAAGGATCTGTACGGCACGGTCGCCATAAGGCTTACCCTTCATGGCATCGATCTCAGCAAGGGCCACAGGAGGAAAATCCCGGGGCACAAAAAGACCGCCGTCTTTGGCCAGCCCACTGGAAATAGCGTGGGCAGAGCTCACCATATCTGTTTTACCTCTTGTACTTACGTATAACATAGTCCCCTCCACTTCTGCTTTCGTATTCGTATCATAGCATAGTCAAATTCGATGCGCAAGCATCGTGTCTGATGAGTAACAGTCATTTTTTTCCGTTCCTGCTCCAAAGAACGCCCAGGGCCATCTGAGGGCCTCATTCATAAAGGATGGCATCGTCCCCGCTTTTTTGCTTTTAACAGGGGCCTTCCTTTGCTATAATGGGAAGGAACATGAAGGGAGACAGTGGACGAAAAAAGCCCAGCCGACCTGTTGCGGCTGTCCCCCGATAGGAGTTGACGCATTATGGAAATCAAGATTGCATGCGCACAGGTGGAAGTGCGCCCCGGCCGTCCCGAGATCAATCTGCGCCGGGCCCTCGAAACCATTGAAGAAGCAAAGCGTGCCAGCATCGATATTCTCATCTTTCCTGAACAGCTGATTCCAGGCTACCTCTTAGGTGACCTTTGGGAGCAGCGCGCTTTTTTGCGTGACTGCCGCGATTACGGGAAGGATCTCATTGCAGCCACGCAGGATATTTGCGTCATCTTCGGCAATATTGCCCTTGATGAAAGGGCTGTGAATGAAGATGGCCGGCCCCGCAAATATAATGCCGCCTTCATTGCCCAAGATGGAAAACTCAAAAAGGGTGGCCTGTCTCAGGCTTTTATCAGCAAAACGGCCCTGCCTGACTACCGGGAATTTGATGACAGCCGGTATTTCCACAGCTTGGCAAAACTCCTGCCCCATCTTCCGGGGAAAACCCTGGAAGACCTCATCCAGCCTGTATCTGTGACCATCAGGGGGAAAGAAGTGAAGCTCGGTGTCTTTATTTGCGAGGACGGCTGGACCGAAAACTATGATTTCAATGTTCCACAGATCCTGACTAAAAACGGGGCACAGCTTCTTATCAATATTTCCTGTTCGCCCTTTACCCTACAGAAAAACCGCAAACGCGGGGAGCTCTTTAAAAAACAAGCAAGGGACTGCGGTCTGCCGCTTCTTTACTGCAACGGCGTAGGCATCCAGAATAACGGGAAGAACATCTTCACCTTTGACGGCTGCAGCACCTTTTATACAAAGGAAGGAAATGTGCTCTGCGATGCGCCTTCCTTTGAGGAGGCCTTCCTTACCGGCAGTTTTGATACCGAAACAGGAGCCCTTTCCTCAACCGGAACGGTCCATCCAAAGATGACGGAAATCGAGGAAATCTACCATTCCCTCTATTATGGAGCTTCAAAGTTCCTGGACCAGCTAGGCATCCGTAAGATGACCATCGGTCTTTCGGGCGGGATTGATTCAGCGGTAACGGCTGCTTTTTATGTGCACATCCTGGGCCCGGAAAATGTGCTTCTCCTCAACCTGCCATCACGCTTTAATTCGAGCCTCACCAAGGGCCTTGCCCAAAAGATGGCAGAAGCCCTGGGTACCCACTATGCCGTGATTCCCATTGAAGAATCCGTATCCCTCACGGAAAAGCAGTTGCAATCCGCAACCATTCATGATTATGGCACGGGAAAAGACGAAACCCTTTCCGTATCGTCCTTTGCCCTTGAAAATATCCAAGCCCGTGACCGTGGGGCCCGCGTTATTGCCGGCATGGCTTCCCTTTGGGGCGGCGGCTTTTCCTGCAACTCCAATAAGTCGGAAATGACCGTTGGCTATGCCACCTTTTATGGAGACATTGCCGGTGTCATGGCTCTCATTGGCGACCTATGGAAGCACCAAGTCTATGCCCTGGGGCGCTATCTCAATGAACAGGTCTACCACAAGGATGTTATTCCTGATGAAGTCTTTACGATCAAACCGAGTGCTGAACTTTCTCAGAAACAGACCGTCGGTACGGGCGGCGATCCCCTTCACTATCCCTACCACGATTATCTTTTCCGCGCCTTCGTCGAAAGCTGGGGAAAGCAGGCACCGGAAGAGTTCCTTGCTTGGTATCTGGATAGCACCCTGGATGCTCGCATCGGCTGTGAAGAAGGCCTATCCCATAAGCTCTTTCCCGATGCGGCCTCCTTTATCAGCGATCTCGAACGGTGGTGGAACCTTTTTTGCGGCCTCTCCGTTGCCAAAAGGATCCAGGCTCCGCCCATCCTTTCCATTTCAAAGCGGGCCTATGGCTATGATCATAGGGAGTCCCAGCTCGGGCCCTATTATTCCCGCCACTACCTGGAAATGAAAGCAAAGGCCCTATCATGATGGAAACCCGCTTGAAAGCCTATCGCGGAGCCATGGTGGCAGCCCTCTACGCAGCCCTGACCTTGGGATTGGCACCTGTAAGCTACGGTGCGGTCCAGGTGCGGGTCTCAGAATTCATGACACTCCTTGCCTTTTATGATAAAGGCCTTATTCCGGGCCTGACTTTGGGCTGCCTTATTTCCAATGTAGGAAGTCCTTTCGGCATTACGGATATGCTGATTGGCACCTCGGCCACCTTCCTGGGACTTTATTTCATGCGCTTTTGCAGATCCGCCTTCCTGGCAAGTTTGATGCCCGTTTTTTCCAACGGCCTTCTCATCGGGTTTGAGCTCAACTACATGGCGGACCTGCCCCTTCTTCCTACCATGGGGTACGTGGCCCTCGGAGAAATCATCAGCGTCACGATTTTAGGAAATCTGCTGCTTCCTTTGTTCTTAAAAAATGAGACCGTTCGAAACATCCTTGATCTAAAAAACAAGAAGCCTTGAAGGTTATCGCTGCTTCAAGGCTTCTTATTTTTTAACGCGGCAGACATGATTTCCTTTTTCACTGCCTATAGATGATTTATGCGTTCAAGCTCTTTACAAAATCCTCACCAAATTGTTCACAGGTTTCAAGGCCTTTTTCATCAGGCATCCACAGCATCTTGAGTCCTTCATTCACAACCGTGAACCCGGCTAAATCAAGAAGCTCCGAGATCTGTTTCACTGAATCGCCGCTCCAGCCGTAACTGCCGAAGGCAGCTGCTTTCTTATTTTTGAACTTCAGGCCCCGGATCATTTCCATCATGCTTCCAATAGAAGAAAGGAAGCCATAATTGATTGTTGGTGAACCAACAAGGATGGCCTTTGATTTAAAGACTTCCGTTATCATATCATTCTTATCGTCAACGGCTGTATTGAAGAGTTTGACTACAATCGTCGGATCAGCCTTTTTGATGCCTTCCGCAATCTTTTCTGCCATGCGCCGCGTCGCGTTCCACATGGTATCGTAAAGGATGGTCACCTGATTTTCCTGATAAGCCTGGGCCCATTTCTGATACGCCTTTACGATGGATAGCGGGTCTTTCCGCCAAATCACGCCGTGACTTGGGCAAATCATGGAAACAGGAACATTCATGGCAAGAATCTCGTCAATCTTTCTTGTCACCATGGGACTGTAAAGGTTGAGGATATTAGCATAATACTTCATGGCCTCACCATAAAGGGCAGCCTGATCGGCTTGATCATTAAAAAGATCTTCACTTGCAAAATGCTGGCCAAAACCATCATTGGAAAAGAGGATATTCTCACCCGTCATATAAGTGAACATCGTATCAGGCCAATGCAGCATGGGAGCTTCAATGAAAATCAGCTGATGGGTCCCAAGATCCAAGGTATCCCCCGTCTTTACATTGACAAAATTCCAGTCCTTATGATAAAGACCGCGCAGGATGGCTTCTCCCTTCTTCGTGCAGTAAATCGGCGTATCCGGAATTTCTGCCATCAGGGCCGGCAGGGCACCGCTGTGATCGTTCTCATTATGGTTCATGACGATATAGTCAATCTGGTGAAGATCAATTTCCTTTTTTAGGTTTTCTACAAACTCATCGTCATAAGGTTTCCAAACCGTATCCATGAGCACTGTTTTTTTATCCCTAATGAGATAAGCATTATAACTGGACCCCTTTTCCGTCGAATACTCATGACCATGGAATTCATTCAGTTCCCAGTCAACCTTCCCAACCCAAGTCACCGTATCTGTAATTTTCTTTGCCATAAGACACACTCCTTTATCATGCTGCAAATTGTCACCTGCGGCCTTCATCATCGTGACAAGAAGGGACCTCCGCTTGATGGATCCAGTATACGTCCCGCATGCAAAAAGAACCGTTGTCCAAACAACAAATGCATAAAAAACCAGAAGCCTCGAAGGATGCATCTTCAAGACTCCTGGTTTAGAGGGAAAGGAAGGGTTTGCCCTATGGGGCGTCCGCTTGAACCTTATATCGGATAGGTTCATTATAGGGACCTATCCACCCACTGTCAACCAAATTTACCTTTAAGTTAACATAAGGATAAAAAAGATTCCCTGCCCTCTCCTGAAGGAAAGAACAGGGAATCTTCCGCCAGTTAGTGCACCTGCATCCAGTCCGATGAATCAGAAGCAGTCGCAGTTAACCATGAAGAAGGATCTCGGATGAGCGCAGACCGGGCAAACCTGAGGCGCTTCTTCGGCTTCTACGATATGACCGCAGTTGGAGCAGATCCAAACGGTCTTTTCGCTGCGTTTGAACATGGTGCCGTCTTCTACCTTTTGGAGGAGGGCCTTATAGCGTTCTTCATGATGCTTTTCAATGGCACCGACAGCGCGGAATTTGAAGGCCAGTTCAGGGAAACCTTCCTTATCTGCCGTTTCAGCAAATTCCTTATACATATCGGTCCATTCATAGTTTTCGCCAGCAGCAGCATCTTTGAGGTTCGTTACCGTATCAGGAATGGAACCGCCATGAAGGGCCTTGAACCAGATCTTTGCATGTTCTTTTTCGTTCTTGGAGGTTTCCAGGAAGTTTGCAGCGACCTTTTCGTAGCCTTCTTTCTTAGCCACACTTGCATAATATCCATACTTATTGTAAGCCTGGGATTCACCAGCAAAAGCAGCCTGAAGATTTTTTTCCGTTTGCGTACCTTTTAATTCTTTCATGATGATCTCTCCTTATACCGTATTTTTTATTACCCTCTCTCGGTAACAACTAGAGTATACCACATATCCTAAACAATAGCAACAACTTTTTAAGAATTATTTTTAAAAAGGAATATAATCATGATGAATGCCCATCTCAGCGTCATTTGCACTTTCATCAGGGCTTAGGATTTAGGAGAAAGAAAAAGGCGAATTGGCAGATTGGAAGATCCAGGCGGTGAAAAATGCAAGGTCGCCTCCCCGTTTTCCGGAATGGTTCCAAGAACCATGGTCTCACCGTCATGGGACCAGCCAAAGGCCAGTCCATGTCCAGGAATCTTTATTTCCTTAGCCTCTTCGCCATTCATGGAAAGAAGGCCCGCGCCGGCATAAGGTCCGCCATATGGATTAAAGCGCAGGACCGTGTCCCGCTTTCCTTTGGTCGGAAGGATGACATCATACATGACCCCATAATTGCCATAATTGACAACCTTCTTACCCGTTGTCGCGTCTTTTCCCCGCACATAGGGATTGAGGACGTCGTCAGCAAGTTTGATGCCCCAGGTTTCCAGTTTATTCGATGGGTACGCCTCTTGAAGCCGAACATGGACATCGGACGCAGGGAAGGTCCCGCGCAGGACATGATCCCCTTCATCAGGAGGCAGGATGCCATATGCGTCAAGGGCAAGCCCCAGATCGGTCTTTACAGGAATCATCATGACGGAAACTTCTACAGGCCGGTCCGACTCTAGGTTGACAATGCCCGTCACTAGTTCCTGGGGACGGATGATGGTCGGTTTTTGGAGCCCAAGCAAGTCAGTCATCCGGCTTATCCTCAAGGGATCTGTTTCCTTTTGCTTGCCATAGTAGCGGATCTGGGCCTCTTTTCCGGCTTCCAGCCAGTCACGGTTAGGATCTGAAATGCCATTTCTTCCCAGCTGCACGAGGGCCGGACGAATCCCGGTTCGGCGCAGGACGATGGCAAGCCGCTTGCTGCTGTCCGTATCATTGACATGGTGGAAAAAAAGACGGAACTTGCCCTTGACCGTATCGCGGTACATGACACCGCATTTTTGAACCATTTCCGGACTATCCGAAAAAAGAAGGTTAGGCCCATCCTCGTGGATGATGACCTTTGCCTCTGTATAGCGGGGAACCCCGTCATCCCAGCGTGCATCGGCCGCCTCTCCGGTCCCGGACCAGAATGAAAGACAAGTCAAGCCCGCAAGAAGGGTTTCCAGGAATTTCTTTGTTTTCATGCGAATCTTTTCTCTTCCTTTCTATTGTGTCGTAATCTTTATTGTACCATATAAATGTGCCGTCCTTGTAAATTTTTGCGGTTCATTATATGAAATTTCCTTTTTTCTAAAATCGTAAAAGAATTTTTCCAAATTATCAGAATAATAGGTTATAATAGTTTTACCATGATTCATGGAGCTTATGATTTTTTTCAATAAAGGAGTGCTTATGATGAACGTCAATGTGGTAAAACTTGATCCCAGCGGCAACATCACGCTTTTCGTGCTCTCTCCTGTTCCTGTGGATGATCGGCGGGAACTCAATGATGCTTTGCTTTCAGCAGATCCTGACGCCGAACAGGCAGGCTGCCTATCAGGAAGCGGCCGCTCCGTCCGCGTTGAAATGATGGGCGGGGAATTCTGCGGCAATGCCTCCCGCTCCGCAGCCGCCTATTGGGCCCACATCCATGGCGAAGAAGGGGTCTTTGAAGTAACCTGTTCCGGCGCAAAAGCCCCCATGGAAGCCCGCGTCAAAAAGCTTGGCAGCACTCCCCCCACCTATGACGCGGAAATTGACCTGCCGCTGCCCTTATCCATAACAGAAGAAGCAATGAGGGTTGGCGAAAAAGAAGTCTCCCTCATCCATGTCGTTCTTCCCGGTATCGATCACTATGTCTATTTTACGGAAGAACTTGATGCCCTGTCCCCTATGGACTACTGGCTTGCCCTTAAAAACAAGGTGAGTACTGGGCCACTTCCCGATGCATATGGGCTCATCCTTGTAGAAGAAAAGTCGGCCCGCATGATTCCCGCTGTGTTTGTGACCGCAACAGGGACCCTCTACTGGGAGCGCAGCTGCGGCAGCGGCAGTGCGGCAGCGGCGGCAGCGCTAGGCCTGCGTCATCAAAAATCGCTTGCCCTCATCCTCAAGGAACCGGGCGGTCCCATTTCCATCAAGGCAGCCATGAAAGACGGAAAACTGACAGGCATCACCATCGGCGGGCCAGTCCGTATTGACGCGTCCTATGAATTTGCGTTCTGACTGCAGCACACCAAAACGGGGAAATCCGTTGACAAAATGATGCTTCAATGCTAGAATATCTTCGTTGCACCAAACCCGTGCCGAAGTGGCGGAATTGGCAGACGCACTTGACTCAAAATCAAGCGCCCTCAAAGCGTGCCGGTTCGAGTCCGGCCTTCGGCACCAATTGAAAAAGCAAGACCATCGCGCCGCGATGGTCTTTTTTTGTGTCCAGGCATGGCGCAATCCGATAAAGTGAACGTCCTGCCACAGGAAGTTACCGCCAAGTACAGCAACCCGCAAACGGGAATCAACGGTGCTAAAAGGGAAGAAGTTGTATTGCAAAAACGAGGAACCCCATTTCTATTTAAATCGCCGCGAAGGCGGCAAAACCCTCTGTTCTCTGCAAGAGGTCCTGCTGCCTTGAGGAGGACGGCCCAGAAGGTCTTATTCATCTCACTTTCGTTCTTAGCTCCCTTATTATTTTGATGACAGATCACTCTATTCCATGGGAGACCTTCCTTTATTTTGATAAGCAGTATCTGGACAACATAATCTTAACAATAAGGAGCTTCCCGTTATTTTGCCTGGATGATGTATCCCCTACCGAGAAAGATGTTACGCTTAGCCCATAGGTTCACGGTTTGCCTTCATTTTTCTTCGAATCGTTCCTTTTCAAGGTTCTTTTCCTGTGTTATAACAGAAAACAATGACAGACCCCAGACTTACGGGGCCATCCCAAAACACAACAAAAAGGAGACGATTTCATGCACCTGCGGGCAGCTGTCATCAACGATCTTTCCGGCCTGGGTCGCTGCTCCCTTACGGCGGACATTGCCGTTCTTGCCGCCATGGGTATAGAAGCCTGTCCCCTGCCCACAGCCGTACTTACAGCCCAAACGGGCTATGAAGGATATCATTCGGTTTCCTTGGCATCCCACATGGAAGCCTATCGGCGCCACTGGAACGCGCTCGGGATCACTTTTGCCGGGATTCTCTCAGGCTATCTTGCGTCCCCTGAAGCAGCCTATCAGACAGCTGAATTTGTTGACACGTTTCACCATCCAGGCGTGACCTATCTCTGCGACCCAGTCCTAGGGGATCAGGGACGCGTCTATAAGGGTTTTACGGACGCTTCCATCGAAGCCATGCGGAGCCTTGCGGAAAAGGCCGATTTCCTCACGCCGAATCTTACAGAGTTCTGCCTTCTTACAGGTACAGAAATGGATGCCATCATGAACCGAGAAAAAGAAGATAAAGATGCCCTTTTTGCCATTCTTACTCAAAAAGCTGCCGCCTTTTCCCAGACAGATCTTGTCATTACAGGCATTCCCCTAAAGGGTGAAAAAAGCGGAAAGGAAATCTGCAACCTTATCATTTCCAAAGGCAGCAGGCACCCCGTGATATTCCCTCATCTAGGCGGCTCCTATTCAGGAACGGGCGATCTTTTCGCGGCCGTACTCCTTGCGGCACGCCTGCACAAAGAGGGTCTCGTCCCCAGCGTCAATAAAGCAGGCCAGTTCATTGCAAAAGGCATTACTGCTGCACAAAAAGAGCATACCCCCGGTAACGCCGGCATTGATTACGAGCCTTTTCTCCCTCTCTTACGTTCCTCAAAGGAGGATGGTCATGATTCAGCCCATGCGTGAAACGCGGCTCCGGCTCCTTACCCTGACTGGAATCATTGCCGCCCTTATTTGTCTTTTTACGGCCTATATCTGCCACATCCCTGTTGGTCCAAATGGCGGCTATCTCCATTTTGGCGATACGTTCATCTATGTGGCCGCGTCCCTCCTGCCTCAGCCCTATGCTCTTCTTGCCGGCGCCATTGGCGGCGGCCTGGCGGACCTATTGACGGCTCCTATGTGGGCACCGGCAACGATCATCATCAAAATGCTCATTACCCTGCCCTTTACGTCAAAGGCCCCAACGCTTCTTTGCCGCCGCAACAAGATTGCCCCTTTTCTTTCCTGGATCATTTCCACCATAGGCTATTATCTGGCAGAAGGGCTCATTTTTGGCAGCAAAACCGCACTTTTGACCTCCATCATAGGGAGCGCCCTTCAATCTGGCGGCAGCCTCCTATTTTATGGGTTCATAGCCAGCCTTCTTGATAAAAGCGGCGTCAAGACAGCCCTATTTCTTCCTTTGGAAAGGAGTGCGACCCATCATGGCTCAAATTCTCTACACGTATAAGGACGGTGTCTACGCCAACCTCACAAACAAGTGCAACTGCCGCTGTACCTTTTGTATCCGCTTCCAGCATGACGGCATTGGTGATGCGCCCACCTTGTGGCACAAAGTAAACCCTACCTGGAACCAGGTCAAAAAAGCCATTGACGCCTTTGATTTCACCGGTTTTCAGGAACTTGTTTTCTGCGGCTACGGAGAGCCGACCTGTGCCCTTCCCCTCTTGGAACAAACGGCTCGTTATGTACGCCGCCTCCATCCAAGGCTCAACCTTCGTCTCAATACGAACGGTCTTGGCAGCCTAGAAAACGGCCGCGACATCGTACCAGAACTGGCAGGGCTGCTTGATTCCGTTTCCATCAGCCTCAACGCGCCGGACGAAAAGGAATATAACCGTGTAACAAAGCCCACCCTCACCGGTGCTTATAAGGCCATGCTGGACTTTGCCAAAGCCTGCAAAAAGAGCATTCCCGATACGCGCATGACCGTTGTTGATGTCCTTTCGCCCGAGGATATTGAAAAAAGCCGCAAGGTCGCAGCCTCCTGCGGCATCAAGCTCCGCGTCCGCAAATTTAGCTGACGGGCCCCGGCATACTGGATCGTTCTTCTGACGAAAACAAAAAAGTTCCCTTTGAGCCTCATCAGCCCAAAGGGAACTTTTTTTAATCAAATTTACGGTCGTAAAGGTCGCTCTTTGTGAGGAATTCTTCAACCGTTTCAAAACCGAGCTGTTTTAAGAGTTCAATCACATAGGGGTTCTCGGCCGGCGTTTTGTACGTTGATTCATCGCTGTAGGCCATAACATTCAGTTTTCCCTGTTCCTTGGGAACAAGGGCCTTCGGTCCGCCGACGCAGCCGCCGCGGCAGCCCATACCTTCAAAGAAGTTGCCTTCTCGGTTCCCTTTCAGGATTGAATCGATCATGGCCTTACAGTCAGGCACACTGTCGGCGCGGCGCACTTTGACTTCAATCTTGCGGTTTGGATCAAGGCGTTTTACCGTTGCGGCAACAGCCTCTGCCACACCGCCAGCATAGGCATACCGAATGCCCGCTCTAGACGCGTGTGGTACATTATCTTCTTCCAAGTGCTCAAGGTCAATATCAGTCGTCGTAAATAGGTCCCGCAATTCCTCGTAAGTGAGGACATAGTCGATGGCCCCCTTAAGGTCCGGCTCCTTAATTTCGGCTTTTTTAGCCATGCAGGGCCCAATAAAGACCGTCTTGGCATTGGGGTGCAGCACTTTGACTGTACGGCCGCCAGCAATCATAGGAGAAACGGAGCCCGGTACATTGGGCATCAGTTCATGATAAAGACGGCGGATCATGGCAATCCACATAGGGCAGCAGCAGCTCGTCAGCTGGAAGTCCCCTTCTTTATTGACGTTCTTGTTAAATTCCAGTGCTTCCTTGAGCGTCAGGATATCGGCAAAGACAGCCACTTCGAGCATCCCCGAAAAGCCCAACATCTTTAAGGCCGTGCGCAGGCGGCCAGCCGTGACCTTGGAACCAAACTGACCGGAAAAAGCCGGCGCTACAAGAGCGTAAATCGGTGTTTCCGCTTTCTTGAGTTCTTCCACAACGGGAATGATATCTTTCTTGGTCTTTAAGGCATCCAGTTTGCATGCGTCGACGCAGGCCTGACAGCCTACGCATTTATCATTATCAATGGAAATCCCGTCCTTGCCTGGATGCAGGGCATCCCAGTGGCAGACCTGGGCGCAGCTGCCTTGTTCCTCTTCAGAGCAAGTGCAGTCCTTGGCGCGCCAAACAAGACTCGTTTCTTCCGGATGGGCCAGGCATTCGATCATCTTGGGATCGGCATCCTTGATGTCCGTAACGTCCTTTCCTTCCACAGCACGAGCGAGCATTTTTTTGTACAGTTCATCCAGTGTAAGCATATTGACTCCCCTCTAAAATACGGCATGCTGCCATTTTTGCGGAGCAGTGAGCGGTGCATTCACATTCACACTCCACAGCCTCACGTTGCTTTGTATTACATTATATACAATTTAGACAATCTTTGTCGACCATCCTTCAATATTCCAGACCTCGTCAATCCAGTCTTCATAAAAATCCGGTTCGTGGGAAACAAGGATCAAGGTTCCCTTATAGTCCTTGAGGGCACGCTTTAGTTCTTCCTTGGCCTCCACATCAAGGTGATTTGTCGGTTCGTCAAGGACGAGCAGATTGGCCGGCTGCTGCATGATCTTGCAGAGCCGCACCTTGGCCGCTTCACCGCCCGAAAGGGCCGTCATCTTGGTCGTAATATGATCATTGGTGAGGCCGCAGGCGGCAAGGGCGGCACGGACTTCGGCATTGGCCATGCCCGGGTATTCCTGCCACAGTTCCTCAAGGGCCGTGTTCTGGTTGCCCTTTGCGCTTTCCTGCTCAAAATAGCCGACGGAAACAAATTCCCCTCGTTCCACGGTTCCTGCAATGGGCGGAATCATGCCAAGCAAGGTCTTTAACAGGGTCGATTTCCCAAGGCCGTTCGTCCCACGGATGGCAATCTTTTCGCCCCGCTCGATCTTGAGGTCCACCTGTTTTGTCAGGGGATCGTGATACCCTAGGACAAGGTTTGTGCCTACAAGGACAAAACGAGAAGGCGCCCGGTCTTCCTTGAACTGGAAATGGGGTTTGGGTTTTTCGGCACGTTTTGTAAGGACTTCCATCTTGGCCAGTTTCTTCATTCGGCTATTGGCCATCCCCCGCGTCGCGACACGGGCCTTATTACGAGCAATGAAGTCCTGTTCTTTTTTGATTTCTGCCTGCTGCCGTTCATAAGCGGCATCCAACTGGCGCCGTTTGATGGCCACCATTTCCTCAAATTTTTCATAGTTTGCCGTATAACGTGTGAGACCCAGGTTATCGACATGCCAAATGACGTTCGTTACGGCGTTAAGAAATGGCGCATCATGGGAAATGACAATAAAGGCATTCTCATAGTTTTGCAGGTAGCGCGTAAGCCACTCAATATGTTCCGCATCCAGATAATTGGTCGGTTCGTCAAGAAGCAGGATGTCAGGATGTTGAAGGAGGAGCTTTGTAAGAAGCACCTTCGTGCGCTGACCGCCCGAAAGCTCATCGACCTTATGATCAAGGCCAATATCGCGCAGTCCAAGGCCCGCCGCGACTTCCTCGATTTTTGTATCAAGGTTGTAGTAATCAGCCGCCTCCAACCGTTCCTGGATTTCGGCCGTATCCGCCATGAGGCGCTCCAGCTCGTCCGGTGAAGCCGATGCCATCTTATCGTAAGCGGCAAGCATTTCCTTTTCCTCATCGACAAGATCCTGAAAGGCCGTGCGCAGCGTTTCGCGGATGGTCTTTCCCGCCTCAAGGGCCGCGTGCTGGTCCATGTATCCAACCTTCGTACGCCGCGCCCAGGTGATCTTGCCATCATCAGGGGACAGTTTTCCCGTAATGATTGACATAAACGTCGACTTGCCCTCACCGTTGGCACCGACAAGGGCCACGTGCTCCCCCTTTTCAAGGCGGAAGGAAACATCCTCAAAAATCTCCCGACCGCCATAGCTGTGGGACAGATGGGCAACATCAAGTATACTCATGAGTCTCTCCTTTTTGGTCTCGTAGCAAAGTAGTCCCGCCTATTTTACCAAAAAAGGCGACAATTGAAAAGAGTCGTTGCCGACGCATCTTGTTCACGCGGATATAGCGATTCGTGTATGCTGTGAATTCAGGGCAAAATCGGCCTGATTTGATGGGGAAGCGGGGGCTCCTCGCAATTGGATCCATCTGAACCGACTTTACAAAAAACAATCGGAGAAAAAGACCGGAACGCACGGCGCCAAACCGCCCCTCCTCATCCAACTACCCACCAAGCCAGCTTGGTCAGGCGGAACGGCTTTCGCCGTCTCCAAGGGGAAAACACTAAGGCAAAGGGCCGCAAGAAAAAAACGGCAAGTTAAGCCCAAAACCGACGTAGACGTAGGTTCGGTTTTGGGCCCTTCGCTTTTATTGTAAGACGGGGGCTTTTGAAATGTAGAAATCACGATAGCAGCTGGAATGATCTATGTTCAGTCTTTTGCCTTAGTACTCGATGCGCAGCATCGATCCGCCTTGGGTAAGGCGGGGAATTGAAACCGGAAAATATCCACTGAAGTGCCAGCAAAGAGCCGAAAAACATGGTTCAGGGTAAATGGATTCGGCCCCCTTCAAAGAAGGGACGGTTTGGAGCCAGCGTTGTGTTTTATCCCCTCGCCTTTTCCAATCTTTTTCGGATTGCCTCCAATCGGTCTTCCCCCACACCCAGGACCTTTTGGAAGGGCTCATCAATGGGGATGACGGCAAGGTTGTCGGGATGGAGCTCCTTTACGACGCGTTCCAAAAAAGCCACGCTTTTTTCATCGTCATTATAGCCTTTTACGATGGTCACTTCAAAGATGAAGCGGCCGTGATACTGCGCCCGGAAGGCTTTCATATTGGCAGTATATTGCTCCAAGGTATAACCGGAAAGGGGCCGCTGACTTTTTTGGAAACCGGCATCCGCAGCATTCTTGAGTTCGCCGATAACGGCCTCACAACGATTGGCAAGAGCCTGGTACTCGGGCCGATGCAAGAGGTAGCCATTTGAAAGAAGCCGCACGGCAGCTCCTTTTTGATGAATGAAGTCAATGATACGGGGCAAGGCCTGATGAAGCAAGCTCTCCCCATGACCATTCAGGAAGACTTCCTCGATCCGCTCTTCCTCCATGCGGCGCCCCAAATCATCAAGCGCTTTTGTTACGTCCCCCAAATCCTGGATTTCATCCGTCTGATGCCGATCTTCTTTCCGGTCAATGGGACAATAAATGCAATTAAAGCTGCAGTACGTTTCAGGCAGGATATTGACTTCAAGGATCCGCTTGCCCTCTTCTTCATAAGGGGCTTTATAAATGAATTCGTCCATCAGGAATTCCTCCTTACCTAACAAAAAATAGACATGCATCGAATCAGCGTAATTGATGCGTCAAATAAAATGAGGAAAAGGGTACGCCCCCTATCCCTTCAAGGCCTACTGGAACAGGGCGGCGTACCCGGCGGTACAATATTGTGCTTGACGCCCTTACTATACCCAGCATTTTCCATCGTGTCAATGACAAACCGCGCCATTACCCGTTTCCCGTGCTATAATAGGGGCGAAATCATTTACAAGGGAGACGATATGCATGCTTGACAAGAAAACTGCAAAACTCATCAATGAACAGGTAACCCTGGAATTTTACTCCGCCTACCTCTACCTTGACTTTGCCAATTTCTACACGGATCAGGGTCTTGATGGCTTTGCCCACTGGTTTGAAATCCAGGCCCAGGAAGAGCGCGATCATGCCATGCTCATGAGAACGTACCTGCAAAACAACAATGTCCATGTCGAATTTGGCACCATCAATAAACCGGAAGGAAAATATAAGGATCTCATGAGTCCGCTCACAGCCGCTCTTGAGCACGAACAATTTATCACAAAATCCATCAATAAGATTTATGGGGCCGCCCATGAAGAAGATGATTACCGGACCATGCAGTTCTTCAACTGGTTCGTCAAAGAACAAGGAGAAGAAGAAAAGAACGTCGATGACATCATTAAAAAGATGAAACTCTTCGGCAGCGACCCCAAGAGCCTCTACGCCCTGAACCAGGATCTTTTGGCCCGTGTCTACGCCGCTCCAACGTTGGTCCTCTAAAAAAAAGAAAAACTGGCCTGTCTAGGAGAAAAATCCTGGATGGGTCAGTTTTTTTGGAGAAGCCCTTACTTGTCCTCCCCTTTTTCCCGCTTGATATAGCGGTACACTGTCGGTTCGGACAAATGAAGCTGACGGGCAATCTCGACGACAGCGCCCTTCATCTGGTGGATACCGGCGTTCATGAGATTGCGGATGACCGTTCCTTTTTCCTCCCGCGTCATCCGTTCCGGCGGCACCCCTACGGCCCTCATTTCACTTGCTACCATGCGGGGCAGGATATCCCCGACGGGCGTATCCATGGATTCATCCGTATCATCGAGGGCTCCCTCAAGATTATAGGCCTTCTTCAATTTTTGCAGGACAAGGTCAAGCTCTGTCATAGCGTCCATATTGCGGTTGATGCACAAAAGCCCAATGACCTTTCCTTCATGCTTGATAAAAAACGTGGACGAAACAAAATTCTTGTTCTTGCTGCGTCCGTTATAGTTTGCCAAATAGTCCCGCTTCACATAGGCCTTTTCCTCCATGATCTTGATGGCAAGGTCCGTAAAAGGACTGCCTACCTTGCGGCCAGTGTGAAATCCGTTTGCAATGGCAATCACGGAGTGTTTGGGCTGGGAAATATCGTGGAGCAGGATTTCACAGCTTTCGCCCAAGAGTTCTGCCAAAAAGGGCACCAATGCCTTATATGGTTCAAGAAGCGGATTATATTTCATGATTCCATCTCCCTAGAGGTTGAAAGTACCGAACTGCATTGGAAATGGAATGACTAGCACTTTCCTTGGTTTTCTATACGTATTATTGTATCTTCCATGATGTCATAAGTCAATTCGTGATTCTTTGCCTCAAAAGAAAAATATTTTTTGTCTTTTTGCGAAAAGGATGACAAAAGAGGTCCTTTGGCACAAACGCCTAAAAGGACCTCCTTACGTCTTACCTTCCCTTCTGTGAGGGGAGGCGTCATGTTAGGCTTCGCCCTCAGTTTCAAAAGAGACTTCTTTTAAAGGAACCAGCTTATTGCCGGCAATCTTATTGACCAGGATGGCAATGGCACCGTCACCCGTTACGTTGCAGGCGGTTCCAAAGCTATCCTGTGCCAGGTATAGGGCAATCATGAGGGCCTGCTGATCAGCCGTAAAGCCCATCATGCTCTGCAGGATGCCCAGAGCAGCCATGACAGCACCGCCAGGAACGCCCGGGGCGGCAACCATGGTGACACCCAGCATGAGGATGAACCCAAACATGTTGCTGAATTCAATGGGTCTGCCGTTAAGCAGCATAACGGCCATGGTGCAGCTCGTCAATGTAATGGTGCTGCCCGACAGATGGATCGTGGCGCAAAGGGGAATCACGAAATCCGCAATCCCCGCGGCGACCCCGTTCTTTTTCGTAGAGGCCAAGGTAACAGGAATCGTAGCGGCTGAGGACTGGGTCCCAATTGCCGTCATGTAAGCTGGAAGCATGCCTTTGAGCAGTTTGATGGGATTGCCGCCTGCTGCCGAACCAGCAAGGGTGTACTGAACCACAAGGATGACAATGTGCAGGCAGATGATGACAAGGAAAACTTTGGCAAAGACGCTCATAATGGCGGCCACCTGCCCAGCGTGGGTCATATTCGCAAAGATCCCGCAGATGTGAAGCGGCAAAAGCGGAATGATGATGCTGGCAATGAGTTTTTCAATGATGCGCTGGAATTCGTGGGATCCCTTTCGCAGCAAGTCATCCTGGCAGACGGCAATGCCAATACCAAGGATGAACGCAATGAGAAGGGCACTCATGACTCCCATCAAAGGCGGCATATCAATGGTAAAAAACGGATGGAGCAGCCCCTTTTCGGGGTTAGCCAGATCGCGGGCCATATCAGGGGAAATGATATGGGAAAGAAGGGCATGATTCGTGAAAAAGGCCAGGCAGCCAGCAATAACGGTGGAGCAATAGGCAATGAGGGTGGTCACGCCAAGGAGCTTACCGGCTGACTTACCCAAATCGGCAATCCCGGGGATAATGAAACCAACGATGATCAGGGGAATCGTAAAGCCTAAAAAATTACCAAAGATAGAGTTGAATGTTGCCAAAATTCTGACTATACTAGGTAAATTAAGATTTCCGATCACAATACCTAAAATAATTCCGAGAATCAGGCGTGGCAGTAAGCCGAGTTTCTTCATGTGAGATGCCTCCCTTGTGTTGTTGGACGTTGTCCGCTTTTTACTCTCGTATAAGAATAGTACCATATCGCCTAAAGAAGCGCAAGCTTATTTCTCTTTTCGAAAAGAATTATTGCATAATGAAAAGAAAATTCGTGATATTTTATAAATATTGGCAACATGGCCAATTCAAAAGAGCAAAAAAATAAAAGGCGAAAGAAAAAAGGGAAAAACTTTTCCCTAATTAAGAGAAAGACAGTAGGAGATGGGAAGGCCAATCTTTATAGCAAAACAGGGAACAGGACTGCATGATGGATTGAAAGGCGTTCCTATCAGCAGCCCTTTCCCTTTCTGGTACGGGATTCCTGATCTCTTTTTTTCATGGGCCTTCAGGACATAAGGCGCCTTTCCTAGGACGGCGAAGGACCCCATCACAATATCCTCGCCCCTTTTCTTTCATTTTCATCTCTCTTATAATAGATACGGAAAGAAGGTGCCTTCATGAAGTCCATGACTTTACTTTGTATACTCACGGTTGTGGGAATTTCCCTCACAGCGACCCCCGTACAGGCAAAAAAGCCGGCCGCTGAGGTTCAGCAGGCCACAAAACATCAGCAGCAACCGCCCCTTTTGATGGACCGCGCGCAGATCCATGCCCTAAATACCGCCATATCCCAAAAGATGGGCGGCCCCATCACAGACGAAACCGCTCCCATGACGGCAGAAAAGCTTAAAAGCGAGCTCAGCCGCTATCAGATGAAGCGCGCCTTATACCATGATGGACGTCTCATGACGGAGAAAGAAAAGAAGGAACTTATCAGCTGTGCCTACGGACGCATTCCTTCTGTCATCCCCTTACGCTACGGGGTCACTGTGAAACGCACGGATCTTAAGAGTTTCCCGACGGGGATGCGTGCCTATTCGGCGCCTACGGACCGTGACTTTGACGTTTTCCAGGAAACAGCTGTCGATCCAGCCGTACCGGTCCTGATTTATCACGAGGATGCGACAGGGCGGTTTCTTTTTGTCCGCGCCTATTTTTACCGCGGCTGGGTGCCAAAAGAAAGCGTAGCCGAAACAGACCGCGCCACATGGCTGACGTATGCCGCGCCCAAGGAAAAAGCCGTCGTCACAAATAGGGTCCTTACATTGGGAAAGGGAAAAGACACAGCCCTTTACCAAATGGGAAGCTCCCTTCCCCTTGAAAAGGGCCATCTTCTCCTTCCCATGCGAGATCAGGCAGGCCGCCTTGTCATCCAAAAAGAAAAAGCGCGTTTTGATGACTCCCTGCACAAGGGGCCCCTCCCCTACACGGAAGAAAACCTGCTTATTCTTGCCCGGCGTCATCTCGGTGCGCCCTATGGCTGGGGCGGCAGAAAAGAAAGCGTCGATTGCTCGGCCCTCACGCAGGACGTCTATCGGTCCATGGGAATCGAGCTGCCGCGAAACAGCGGAGAACAGGCCCGCACGACACCGGGCGTTTCCTTTCAAGGGCTATCGCGAAAAGCGCGCCTATCGCTGTTAAAGACATTGCCTGTTGGAAGTCTCCTCTATATGCCCGGACATATCATGATCTACAGCGGAGAAAAAAACGGAATCCCCATGGTGATCCATGCCTTAGGATCCAAGGGTGTCAGGGAAAAGGGCGCCGTTCGGAAAGTACCTGTCATGAAAGTCGTCGAAACACCGGTGGAAATCCTGGGAAGCAGCGGCGTGACGCTGCTCATGAGGGTTACGAAGGGGATAGTGATAAGGTAGAAGGCTGTCAAGCTGTCACGAGCCTACGGCTCTCGCCGTCTTGCGGCCAAGGCCGCGGCTGTCAAGCAAAAGCTGGGAAAGATGCTCTGATGCTAAAAGACCGAAGGGGAAAAGACCTCACGGCGGCGCCAAACCGTGTCCTTCACCTTACTGCCGAAACAAGCAGCCAGCGAGGACTGGCAGCCCGCACGGTCTTTTGCCTCTGAGCTCGATGTCTCCGAAATCGAGCCGCCTTTGCCAAGGCGGAACGGCTTTCGCCGTCTCTAAGGCGAAAACACGAAGGCAAAAGACCCGACGCAATCGGTACGATGCAGCCTGCATCGTACCTAAGAAATAAAATAACTCAAGACAAAGAGCCCAGCAATGCAGCCTGCATTGCTGGGCTCTTTCTTTTCACTATGCCGTAGTTCCTGCGGCGAGGAATAAAAAAGGACAGTGCCGAAGCACTGTCCTTTTATCCGCTCTAAAGGGATTAGAACGTAACAACGAGCTGAGACCAGAGGGTCCGAGCATGCTGATCGGATTCTTTACCTTTGAGGTCGTAGTATTCGACGGTAGCAACCATATTCTTAGCGAGGGTGACGTTGCCGCCAACGTTGTAACCCTTGAAGCCTTCACCGTCAAATTTGTCCCAAGCACCATTCATGGTGTGGTCAATGACAGTCGGGGCTCCCTGATCATAGTATTTAGCATAAAGGCCCCAAGAACCAGGATCAGAAGCCTTTGCGCCCGCCCAGCCCATGGATACAACGTATCCATCGTCATCGGCATCTTTGTATTTACCATAATCTTTCAGGGTGTCGTCGTCGCCTTTGAGGTACATAGCGCCAAGGTTGAACTTACCCACATTGTATTTAGCGCTGACATCCCAAATCTTGTCAGTACCATTGATAATGCCAACGTTGCCGTTTACATCATCGGCATGGACATATTCAGCACCGAGGTCGAAGTTGCCCCAGGTTCCATAAAGGCCGGTAGCCCAGAATTCGTCGGCAACAGAGTCATCGTCCGTGTAATTAGGGTATTGCTTCGAAACCTCTTTCTGCCAGCTATAAGTGCTCTTGTTAGCCATTTTACCGTATTCAGCGGTGAAGCGAGCAACACCGAAAGGAACAGTAGCCTTCACGCTGTCTACACGGTCATCATAGATGTTGCCGTCGCCCCAGAAGCCTTCCTGACGGCCAGCGGAGAGGTTCACAACACCGATGTTACCAGTAAGATATGCTCTCTGGAAGTCCGTGTCATCATCACCGGATTCATTCTGGCCCTGGAAGTACTGGTTATTTTCGAGCATGGCTACATAATGCCAGTTGTCGTTCACTTCGCCCGTGAAGAACAGACGGGTACGGAGTCTGGACTGGGATTTATCTTCGGCCCCGTCAAACTTACCGCCGTTATTTTGCTTGTAGCTCAGACGAACGTTCCCAGTAATCTTGACGTTGTCAGCGTTCTTTTCGAGTTTCGCTACGCGAACACCGAGGTTATCGAGTTCGTCAGCAAATTCGCCAACCAGTCTGTCATCAGCACCGATAGCGCCTTTAGCAAGGGCTTTGGCCACAATCTGGGCCATTTCATAACGGGTCATGGTGCGGTCACCTTTATAGGTGCCATCAGGATAACCATCAACAATCCCAGCTGCAGCCAGTTTAGCAACGGCTGCATAAGCCCAGTGGCCAGCAGGAACGTCGGAGAAGGGGTTCGCAGCAAAAGCGGTAGCGCTTACGCCGAGAGCCATGGCCATAGCAAAAACCAAACTCTTTTTCATTTTGTTCATCCTCCTTAAGGATCTTGGTGTTTCCCCAAGGAGTTTCCATCTTGCCAATTTCTTTATCGTGCGAGTGACCTTGTTTCCTCTACGAACCGAAACCGTCTCAATTTCCACTCCCTCAGGAACAAATGGGCAGGCCTTTTGCCTACACGCTGAGTATAGCACCTAGGGGATTGAACTTTCAAACGTGTCACATTTATTTCAAACTTTTCATGGAAATTTTTACCCCTCAATCATGATGAGAATTAGGTTTTATGCTTCATTTCTTTATATTAAAGCTAAGCGATTTTTTGACTCACAAGTCAGTATATATCATCACGATGATTAGGTACACGGTTTACTTATTTTTCTACATAATAAAGAGGACAGTGCTTTGCACTGTCCTCTTTTGAGTTCCTTTAAGAAGGAATTAGAAGCTGATAGCCAGTTCGGACCAGAGGGTACGAGCATGCTTATCGTCGTTGCCTTCTTTGTTCTTCAGGTCATAGTATTCAACGCTGGCAACCATGTTCTTAGCGAGCGTAACGTTGCCGCCGACCATATAGCCCTTGAAGCCTTTGTTGCCAAATGCATCATAAGCACCGTTCATGGTGTGAGCAATGGTGGTTACAGCGGACTGATCATAGTATTTGCCATAGAGGCCCCAGCTGCCAGCTTCGCTCTTCTTCGCACCGGCCCAACCCATGCTGACAACGAAACCATCGTCATCATAGTTTTTGGCGGCGCCAGTCAGGAGGTCATCATCACCCTGGAGGTACATCGCACCGAGGGAGAATTTGCCACTGTTATAAGTAGCAGCTGCCGTCCAGATCTTGTTGTCGCCTTTAAGGCCCATAGCATTTTCATCATTGACATGGAGATAGTTTGCAGCAAGGTCGAAGTTACCAACGGTGCCGCCCAGTTCAGCCATCCAATAGTCATCTGCTTTGGAGGATTTAGACAGATCTACAACTTCTCCCTCGTATTCATGTTTCTTCTGCCAACCATAGGTGCTTTCATTAGCCATCTTGCCATATTCAGCTCTGAGGTAAGCAGCACCGAAAGGAACAACGGCTTTGATGCCATCGACACGGGTATCATAGATGTTACCATCAGCGATAAAGTCATTGTAACGACCAGCCGTGATGTCGACTACACCGATGTTACCAGTAAGATATGCTCTCTGGAAGTCCGTATCATCATTACCGGATTCATTCTGGCCACGGAAGTCCTGGATGTTACGGAGCATAGCCACATAATGCCAGTTGTCGTTTACTTCGCCCGTAAAGAAGATATCCGTACGGAGGTAAGATCTATCTTTAGCTTCGCCATCAAAAGCGCCGCCGCTGTAAGCTTCGTTACGGAGTTTTACAGCGCCCGTAATCTTGACGTTGTCAGCGTTCTTTTCGAGACGAGCCACGCGAACACCGAGGTTATCCAGTTCGTCAGCAAATTCGCCAACCAGTTTGTCATCAGCACCAATGGCGCCTTTAGCAAGGGCTTTGGCCACGATCTGAGCCATTTCATAACGGGTCATGGTGCGGTCGCCTTTGTAGGTACCATCGGGATAGCCATCAACGATACCAGCAGCAGCCAGTTTAGCGACAGCTGCATAGGCCCAGTGGCCAGCAGGAACATCAGAGAAGGGGTTAGCAGCAAAAGCGGTAGCGGTTACGCCGAGGGCCATTGCCATTGCAAAAACCAAGCTCTTTTTCATGTGTGTTTCCTCCTTAGGAAATAGACTTGCCTTTCCTAGGAAAACGATCCACCTCTTGATGGGGGTCCTATACGTGCGAGTGACCTTGTTTCCTCTACGCTGGATCCATATCGCCAGGTTTTCTTTTTTCCTTGGTCCGGCTGAATTGATTGCAGACGAGTTTCTGCTCCTATGGGGTACCATAGATTAAAGGTATTGTAAATCTTTATTTTGGCAATTTTGTGATTTTGTATCATTTTTACTCAATTGATTCATCTACTATTGACAAAATCAGCGATTTTCCGCATATCTATGAACTATGGTTCTATGCGCCTTACGTCCATTTTTATTGAGGATTATCAGAAAAATTATTCATCTGATTTTTCTTTAATAATTATATATTTTCTATCAGAATTTTGAATATCATAATCGCGATTTTATCACTTTTTATCCATTGACATCGCGATTTCTTTTATATTATTTTACATGGTTATTTTCCTTCAGTTCACTCTATGATCTTTTTACTTATTATGTCCTAACTTTTACACTTTTATCTTCCTATTACCGCATTTATTTGTCTTTTATCCATATACAATCACGATATCTGTCCATTCTCCTCATTTCAATCGGTAGTATACTGCCGATAGCCTGTTATCCCCTACTTCCATACCTTTTAGGTATGAAAGTAGGGGATAACTTATTCATGACCAAAAGGTCCTCCCCCAGCAGGCTTTTTTAGGACGTTGGCGCCCCTGCCCCGTTCGTCACGGCGCCCTTTTCCTAAAGCCGTCCCAGGTTCCCTCCCTGATTTAGTGTTTTACGCCCTTTTCTTTTCTCCTCACATCATAAGAAAAACAAAAATGGGACCATGAAGAAATGGTTCTATCATTTCTTCATGGTCCCATTAGGATTCCTATGGTCTTTATTCTTCAGCAAGATCGAGATCGACGTCCTCGTCTTCATCATATTCAGCGTCTTCGTCGTTATGAGAATTGGCTTTCTTGTCGGCGTCTTTCACGTCGGCGTCTTTCTTTTCGTCAGCGGCGAGGGTCTTTTCCGTTTCGGCGTCTGCTTTATCATCGCCCTCTTTTTCTACAGCTTTCTTATCATCAGCCTTGTCCGTCTTCTTTTCACTTACGGCCGGCTTATCCACTGTATCAAGCTTATCCTCCCGTTCTTCTTCACTGGCAGGAACTGCCTGGACGCCTGCAGTCGATGCGCCTTGGAGCACGATTCCTTGAACGGTCGTATCTTCAAGGACCTGGACATAGGTGTTGCTGCCGGCCGGAATGGTCACTTGGGCTCCTTTGACAAAGGCGCCGCCAACAAGCCCCACCGGTCCAAAAAGAACCATGCCGCCAATGGAAGCACCGGCTGCACCAGCAACGGTCTTGGCCTGCTGTTTCGCTAGCTCCCCAACTGTCACAGGAATCTTTTCCCCGTTTACGGCAGTCACAGAGGAAAAGTCGATGTCAATGCGGGCATCGCGGCCAAAGATGCGGGGCTGTACCACTTTTTTGATTGTTGCATTGCCTCGGGCGCCTTTTGGCAGGACGAGGGCTTCCCCAACGTACACATTGTCATCGGCAATAAAATCGACTTTATCACCGGCCTGGGCCGTTTTACTGTTGATGTCTTCCATGAATTTGATTTTGATAAGGGAATCCTTCGGAAGCGTCACGGTTTGACGGGAAAGACTGCCTGAGGGGAAGGCGCTCTTTGTAAGGCGGGACAGGCGGGACAGAATTGTATCCTGCGTGTACTGGGTCCCAAACAGGTCCGTTTCAAGGTTCCCGATTCGGGTCTTCACGCCTTCATCACTCATACGGTCAGCAAACTGCCACTCAATGGCGTTCATCTGGGCAGCAATGGAAAGCTGCGTGCCGCTTGGCGTACCTTCAAGGCGATTATAGACGCGGTCCACACGGCTCATGACACTGCCGCTTGAAGTTTGCCCATAAAGGTCCTTTTCCATCTTATCCACACGGCTAACAAGCGACCCACTCTGTTCGGTCCCATAAAGGAACTGTTCAGATACACCCAGTTTATCGGACACAGTGCCAGAAGCAAGGGATTCAGCCGCAAAAGCCGGTGTAAGACAAGTGAGGCTTACGAGGGCGGCCATCATCATACTTAGGATTTGTTTTTTCAAGAGATACACCTCCGTCAGATTTTTCACACTGAAATTCTCCCCTCATTGTAGCATAAATGAAAAGCTTGCGGTAGTAAAACTAAATTTTTCACAGTTTGCTGACAACCGGTTAACGAGCCTGCCACGGCGCAAGGGCGGCTTTTATACTTTCTGCCATCTGATCCATGAGTTCATAGCGGCGGCGGTGGTTGGCCCGTTTGGAAGGCTTCAGTTCCGACAAATCACGGCGATGCTCCTCCAAGGGGATTTCATAAAAGCGCGGGTCCCGTGTGGGCGTGCCCCCACATTCCGCCCAGAAGTCGCCAAAATTGGTTTTGAGCTTGCGGTCCATACGGACATGATTCATGGCATAATACCCTGCATTGGTCACGGCATAGATGGTTTCTGCCCCCATGAGGCCGGCTGCCGTGCGAAGACCATAAAAGATCAGGTTCTTGGTGCGGTAGCCAAAAAATTTTTTGGTCATGGCCTTGACAGCCTCGTTTCCTAAGGTCGTTCCCTGAAGGGCCCCCACAAAAAGAGCGGGTTTTCCCGTTTCAGGAGATAGACCAAACCAGAACATCATCTGGTAAAAGTCAAGAGATCCCCAATGGAGGACCAAAGACAGGCAGCCTTCCTTGCGCTGACCCGGATGGAACAACAAGTCCATCGTAAGGGGCTTTTCCTCAAAGGTATCGGCCCAAAGGGTGATCTTGTCATGGGCCTCGTAGATCTTTAAAAGAAAGTCATCCGTCAGGTGCGTTTCCAGATGGATGATGTGCTGCTTGATAAGGGCAATGCGGTCAGCAAAGGAAGCTCCTTTATAAAAAAATGCCCGTGTAGCCTGTTCCATGAGGCAGGGCATACCGGCCCGGATCCTTGCCCGTATCGGTGTTTCATGAAAAAAAAGCTGGAGTCCTTCCATTTCCCTTTGATGAAAATAGGTGCGCAGCAAAAAGATCCAGTAACGTTTGCGTTCCTTGAGATGTGAGCAGTTATAACAGGCGTGACCGGTTTCCCGGATCTCGTTCCAATCCATTTCTTCCATCCTTTCTTCGATGAGGCGTCCGCTTAAGAAAAAGGGCTGCAACAAGGTGAATTGTTACAGCCCCTTTCAGCATGTTATTTGTTGTTCTTGATGGCCTTGTTCAGTTCCCGTTTGCATAGGTACTGGAAGCGATTATGGGGATAATCGAACTTCGGATGGATGGCACCGGATTCACGTTCATCGCGGAAGCGGTAATGGTCTTCCTTGTAGCTGCCATTCAGCATGTTGATGGTGGCAAACTTTCCTTCAAAACGAAGTTTCGTCACCGGTTCACGGCGGAAATTATCTTCTTCCACGTCGAACTTGTCAACACTCATGGCCACAACGCAGTCGGCACCGCTGGCTTTAGCGATGGCTTCCAGGCCTTCTTTGGTAAAAAGGTTGTCCTGCTGGGCAAGGGCCGCTTTTCTTACGGTATCGGAATCAACAAGGTCGTATTCCGGATACTGGAAGAGTTCCGAAACTTCCGTACTGTAGGCAATGGGTTTGAGACCTGCGTCGTCTTCCACATTTTCACCGATGATGAGCGGCACGACGGCAAGCTTCATCGCAGCGTCGGCGCGGCTCATGCCGGGAAGGACGAGAAAAGCAGCGAAAAGCGCGGCAGCAGCCATTTTAAGGAATTTATTCATTTGTAGGGCCTCCTATTTACTTTCAAGATGATAGAGCGATTGTACCATAAAATTAGGAAATTGACCATAGAGTCAATAAATTAGGCTTCTTTGCAGTAGGCAGCAGCGACCCAACCAGTCTCGCCGTTTTCCCTTCTGACGCGCAGCCAGTTCATGCCGCCGCCATCGGCAGCGTCGAGGATGGTGACCGTCTCCCCTTGTTCAAAGTAGCCCAGGACGTCGCCGTTAAGGCTGGCGTCGCCGCGCATGCGGACTTCCGTGCCGGTAATGACGCCCTTGCGTCCATTTTGGACGGCACCGCTGGGAACGTTGTATTCATCAGCAACGACACAGTAATCGGCAGCTATCCAGCCGGTAGCTCCATTGGCACGGGTCACTTCATACCACTTCATGCCGCTTGCCACATCGCTTTTAAGGACGCTCAGGGCTTCCCCGTCATCAAAGACACCAATGATATCTTGATCAAGACCCGGTCCTCGTCTCATGCGGACTTCCGTTCCCTGGACATGGCCCGGGTTCCCCTGTACGGCAGGCTGCGCTGGCGCTTGCTTAGTAGGCTGTGCCGGAGCGGGGGGTTCCACGTCCGCAGACGGGGAAGTTTCTTGGGGTTCAGCCGGTGTTTCCGCAGCCGGTTGCTTTGGGGCCGGTGTTTCCGCAGCCGCAGCTTCATCCGTCTTGGAAGACGCCGCTTCAGGAGCGGGCGTTTCCTTCTTGGGTGCGGGAGCAGAAACCGTATCAGGCGGGATTTCCGACGCGGACAAGTTGACTTCTACTTCGCCCTCGCTCTTATCGAGAATGGAACCAGCGTGGTAAAGACCGATGATGCTTCCATCGTCATCGACATAATACGTATCAGGAAGGGCCTTTGCTTTTGCCGGATCAACGTCATACAGGTACTGAAGGCCGCTTTGGGTCCGATTTTCCAGATCGGTCCCGCTGTAATAATAGCTCAGGGGCCTCAGCTCGCCGGTCTTGCGGTCAAAAGTCATGCCCTGCGTTTCTTCAACGCCCATTTCCGGCGTCATGACGAGGGTCAGGCTGATGACGTTGTCGTTAGCCCGATGAACGTCATAATGGACCTTACCTCCGCCAAGGGTCGATGCTTCACTTACAAAAGAGGCCACTTTGCTCGAAAGGGCCGAATTGATCTTATCCGTTGCCGCCTTGGTTCCGCCTGTCACTACCGGGCATTCCACGGTCACGGATTGCTCCGTCCGCGTTACGGTCCGAACAGGCGCACTAACAGCGCTGACAGCTGCCCATGCGGGGACACTTGTTCCCAGGAAGGCGCAGCTCATGAGGATGGCCATTGTCTTTTTTAACATTGTGCGCAGTCTCCTTCTTCTTCCTTAATACCCCTATTTTACTGTATCTGTGAAGCAGGGTCAAGAATGGGACGCTTCCAGCGGTTCTTCTGCTTCAAAAAGGCACCGCTCCTCAAGGGTAACCGCGCTGCGCAGACTTTCCGTAAGAAAATGCGTCACGTCCCCCCGATCGGTGCGCTTACAGGTAAGGATAATGGTTGCTTGGGCATCATACTGAACATCTTTGACAGAAAAAAGCGCTTTGCCATAAAGATGGTTCAAGACCCGCCCCACATCATCAATGGGCCAGGTAAAGGCATAGTCCCCCATGGGAACCATGCGGGAAAGCCCTGCTGCCTTGATGGCTTCTGAAACAGCCTTGGCATAGGTACGGGTAAGGCCGCCGGCACCCAATTTGATTCCACCGAAATAACGGGTCACCACAGCAACGACGTTATAGAGCTCTTTTTGGCGCAGTACTTCAAGCATGGGCGCGCCTGCCGTACCCGCCGGCTCCCCATCGTCACTGGAGCGCTCCGCCCGGGGCTTGATGCCGACGATATAGGCCGTGCAATTATGATTGGCATCCCAATATTCTTTTTTGAGGGCCTTGATCTTGGCCTGTGCCTCTATTTCAGTAGAAACGCGGTATAAACTTGTCAGGAACCGGGATTTTTGGACCACAAGTTCCGTCTGGACATTGCGTGTGATGACGTACAAGGATGAAGGCTCCCTTCTGATAGATAGGGATATTATAGCATTTTTAGGGGCCGGCGCCAAACCGCCCTACGGGAGGGCGCCGAATTGATTTTTTGGTCACACGGGCCTGCAGCCGAATCGCGTTGGCCGCGTCTTGCGATGAGCGGGGCCCATCGAAAAATGTTCCTCGCTACCGCTCGTAGGGAGACGTCGGGCTCCCCTTTTATTTTTACTCGGAGCAAAAATCGCTCCGATTCTCTGCACGAGGTGCCTTCATTGCCTTTTCAAGATTTATGAGGTGGCAATGAAGGCATGGCGCATCGTAAAATGTTGCGATACACAATTTCATGTTAAAGACGCCCGAAAAAATGCCTTCGTCGGGCGAGCCACTTCTTGGAATTTTTTCGGATGATGTAGGAAACCTTTTTCGCCTACAGTCCATATCGGTCCATCTGCGTTGTCAAACGCGGCAGGCTTCCTAGAAGTACCCAAATCTTGTACGACGTCGTCAGCCTGCTTCGCGTTATTCCTAGCATCTGGGCCAATCTGGAGCCATATTCGAAAAAGGTAAATGGA
>NZ_KE384298.1:0-34917 GCF_000425045.1 Acidaminococcus intestini DSM 21505
GCATATGCCTATTTTTTTATTGAAAAAAAAGTAGGCGCTGAGAGGACACGCATCTGGACGGTCACTTTAGCGCCCCAAAATAAATTATAGAACCGCTTTTTTCCCACCAAAAAAGCCGCAAAGAACTCGTTTTTCATGTCTTTGCAGCTTTTCAGTTTATCTCATTCCAAAGGGTTTACGGCAAGGAAACGCTGGAGCATCTTGTTAAAGGCCCAGGTTTCTTTTCCATCTGTCTGGAACTGGTTAAGAACGGCATCCGTTTCATCGGCGTAATGAACAATAAAGGCCTCTTTCGTCGCACAAAAGACGGGGGAACCTTTTTCGTGATCCCCATGATGGGAAAGGATGATATGAAGAAGCTCGTCAAGACGGATGCGGGAAAGATCCGGGATATTTTCCGCAATGCGGCTGATTAGCATGGCCCCCATGGAAATATGGCCCATGAGCCGGCCTTCCGTCGTATAAGGGAAGCCAAGGCCGGCGGAAATTTCCCGAAGCTTACCGATATCGTGCAGAAGGGCTCCAGCAAGGATGAGATCAAGGTCCACCCCACCGATGGTCTTGCCCATGCTAAGAGCCAGGCGGGCCACACAAACCGTATGATGCAGCAGACCGCCGACGTACGCATGATGAAGCCGCATTCCTGCCGGATTCCTAAGAAACCGTTCATACCGCTTCCCAGAAAACACCTGCTTGACCAGACGCTGAAGCGGTTCATCCTGGATGCGCCCGATGAGGGTCTGAAATTCCACTTCCAAGGACTCAAGGTCGATGGGTCCTGTAGGCAGCAGCATGGATAAATCGGTTTCCCCATCGGGAGGAACAACTTTCTGCACAATGACCTGCAGGTTTTGGCCGCCCATGGGTGATGCATACTTATTGGCATCGACACGGCCGCCAATGATAAATGGCGTCGGTCCCTCCATGGTGCGCAGGCGATTGATAGGGCCTGCTTCAAAGCAAATGAAAGGAAGGGTTCCGCTGTTATCTTCCAAAAGGCCCCGGGCGTATGCCTTGCCATTGGAGCTTGTACCTACCTTCTGCAGACGGACAAGGCAGGGCTGCTCCAGATCATTACCGAGTCTTACATCTTTGATCATGAAAGCACCTTCTTTAGATGCTTTGGAGGACAAGGTCCTCATGGGCACGAATTACTTCAAAATGGCGGCCCGACTCCTGGCACCATGCAGTAAGAACGTCTTCCAGATGCGCGATAACAGGCAGTTCCGTCAGCTGATGGGTACCATCGACAAGGTTAAGTCCCATATTGAGGGCCTTCTGGGCGACATGATATTTTACATCGCCTGTAACGAGCGTATCCGCTCCGGCGGCCATGGCATCATCCATGAAGTCAGCTCCGCTTCCGCCAACGACGGCAACCTTAAAGACCGGCTCCTCACCGCCGGCAAAGGTGACATGGGCGGCGCCCAACTGATCCCGCACGTAAGCTGCAAAATCCTTCAGTTCCATCGGCTCACCAAGGACACCAATACGGGCAAGTCCCTGCTCCGGACAGTCCTTACGGGGAATTTCCGTTACATCGTTAAGCCCCAGCCTGTCTGCAAGGACATCGTTGACGCCGCCACGGGCAGCATCAAGGTTGGTATGGGCGGCATAGACAGCAATGTCATGTTTGATCAGTTCATACATGACTTCCATCTTTGTATCCGTCACAGCAAGGGAGCTCGGCAAATGGAAATAGTAGGGATGATGGGTGATGATAAGGTCCACCTCTTCTTCAATGGCCTGTTCCGCCACTTCTGGCATCAGGTCAAGGGCCACCATGATCTTATGGACCGGGGCTTCCACATGACCCAGGAGCAGGCCCGGATTATCCCATTTTTCCGCATAGGTAAGGGATGCATATTCGTTCATAAAGACGCAGATGTCACTGACAGTCGTTTCCATGTAATATTTCCTCCAATCGTTTTTTCGTCTCTACGGATGTTTGGTAATGCTCACTTTGGCGTGCTTTGGAACTTTTTTCCATACTGGAAAGAAGCCGGTCGTACTTGGCGATGAGACGGCGGACAAACATTCCAAGAAGCGGATGATGGCGCCGCACAAGGTCATCACCGACAAGGTCGGTCAGTCCTTCATAATGAAAGGACGGATCTTTGTGAAGAAGCAGCACTTCATAGATGCGATTCCCTTCCTGGACCAGTTCTTCCCGCAAAATTCCCCAGCCGGATCGTTCACACCAATGACGCAGTTTTTCGCTGTCATTCATAGGCTGCAGAATGAGTGTTGTGAGCGTGGGCGACGCCAGGACTTCCGGTGCCGCGTCAAGGATTTCCACCATCGTGCCGGCTCCCATGCCCGCAATGACAACCGTGTTTGCTTCACCAGGACGGGTAACCGTCAGTCCGCTGCCAAGGCGCACAGAAATTACATCTTCCAGGTGATGGCTGTGAACTGTTTTCCATGCCGCTTCGCAGGGACCTTCCCCAATATCGCCGGCAATGGCTTTTTTCACCCGTCCTTGACTGATGGCCATAACGGGCAGGTAGGCATGATCGGTTCCCACGTCACACAAGGTGCCACAGGAGGGAACAAGAGAGACGAGAAAATCAAGGCGCGGACCGGCGGTTATCATAAAAGCACTCCTTTCAGGTACCGTACCATTATATCATAAAAAGAAAGAAACTCGGCATTTTTAGAGGGCTGAAATTGACACGCCAAAAAATGACGCAGTGACTTATCCTTTCTAAGATGTAAAAAGACGCCCCATCGTGTTTCTTTTCTTGAAGGCCCAAGGACTGATGACAGAAAAAGAAGCCGATGAGCTTTTTACCTTTTTACTCTACGGCTCCTTCTATGTAAATAAAATGATGGGGTTTACAAAAGACCACGACTGGTACAGACTGCAGGGACGGATCATATCCTTCATCCTTGCAGGGCTTTCTTCCTAATTTGCAAAAGCTGGCCGCAGCAGGAAGGATAAAAGAGTGCCGTTTCCTATTCCAGCAGGACGCACTAGCTCCAACTCCCCTCAGCAAAAGAAAACACAAAGAAAAGCGCTGTGAAGAAATGAAGGCATTTTTCATGATTCACAGCGCTTTATTCATCTCATAAGGCATCAGGATCGAGCTGAAACAGATAATTTTTTGCGTCATCGAGACTTGTTACATCCGTCCAGCCGAAGATGCGAAGGTGATGGGCAAGGGTAAAAGCCGCTTGAAAACGTTTTGTAACAGCAAGGGCCTTTTCTAGGATGGGGCGGGATTCAGGCCCCGTAAAATAGCCTTTCATCGCTTCCCGAATGAGCTCATCATTTTTGAGCGCCCACTTTTCTCGAAAACAGCTGTGAACAAACAAAAAGAGATCGATCACCCGAGGGTCAGCATCAATGAAACGCTTTTCATTTTCCCAATCAAGGAGGGTTACACTGTCTTTTTCCCGGTCGTAAGCAATGTCCCGCAGGGCCGGGCGACCGTGATGAAGGCCAAACCCATGAAGTTTACCCAGAGCTTCTCCCGCCTTATAGAAAGCTTTTCTGCGCACATCCTGCCAGGGAGCTTCTTTGGCTACGCCTTGAAGGGTCTTGCCCACGGCCTTCATAACAAAGTAATCATCATGAAGAAGGACGATTTCCGGTGCCATCGGACCATATTGATTGACTGTCAGGATTTTATAGACTTCACACCAAAAGGCCGCGTCAACGCTTTGTTTGGCAAAGCGGTTGCGATGGTTGGAAAGACGCCGTTTGATAAAATAAGGCTCGTTTTCGTACAAAAAAGGCATGACACGCCGGTCAGGCTGTTTCTTGATAGCGTCCGTCACCGCTTTTTTAAATGCTAACTGCATAAAAACACGCTTTCTTAGGACAGGCTGCGGATGAGTTTTCTTGTTGGCAGGATCCTTGCTGCAGACATGCTGAGCTCATCCACTCCCATTTCGATGAAGATCGGGATCAGTTCCGGATCGGCCGCGGCTTCTCCGCAGATGCCCACCCAGATACCCGCGTCATGACCAGCTCGGATGGTCTTATGGATAAGCCGCAGTACAGCAGGATGGCTGGCTTTTCCCAATTCTTCAAGCTGGGCGTTCTGACGGTCCACGGCTAAGGTGTACTGGACCAAGTCGTTCGTGCCGATGCTGAAGAAATCCACTTCCTGGGCCAGTTCATCACTGATAACCGCCGAAGCCGGGGTTTCAATCATAATGCCAACTTCAAGATTGGGATCAAAGGGAATTCCTTCTTCATGAAGTTTTACTTCAGCAAGATGAAGGAGCTCTTTTGCCGCCCTTACCTCTTCAACAGAAGTGATCATGGGGAACATGACCGCCACATTTCCGTAGTGGGATGCCCGCAGGATGGCTCGCAGCTGGGTATAGAAGATTTCCGGACGGGCAAGGCAGATACGGATGGCACGGAAGCCTAAAGCAGGGTTTTCCTCTTCCGGCAAGTTGAAATACCCCACCCGTTTATCGGCCCCAATATCAAGGGTGCGAATGATGAGTTTTCGCTGTCCCATTGCCTGGGCTCCCTCTTTGTAAGCCTCAAAGAGATCTTCTTCCGTTGGATAATCGTTTTTCCGGAGATAAAGGAACTCACTGCGGAAAAGGCCGATACCTTCGGCATCATTTTCAAGGACACCTGGCAGGTCCCCTTCCTGTCCGATATTGGCGTAAAGGGCAATGGAGCGGCCTGTCTTGGTTTGTGTCGGGAGGCCTTTTAAGGCATCCATATCTTCTTTACCCTTTTCCTCGGCTTCCAATTTTTTCTTCATGGATGCAAGGGTTTCCGGTTCGGGGTCAAGGTATACCGTGCCCGTCGCACCGTCAAGGGCCGCAAGCTTACCGTTCCAGTCCTCCCCAATTACCTTTTCCGTATGTACAATGGCAGGAATGCCCATGGTACGGGCCAGGATGGCGGTATGGGAGTTGGCACTGCCGCCGCTCGTCACAAAGCCCATGATGAAATCCTTATTGAGCTGAACCGTTTCACTTGGCGTCAAGTCGTCGGCACAGATGATTACAGGGTGGTCAATCTTGGCTGCCCAATCGAAATCGCGCTTCATGAGGGTGCGCAGGACCTGTCCCATAATATCGTGGACGTCGGCAGCACGGGCTTTCATGTATTCATCGTCCATGGATTCCAGCATGGCAGCAAACTGCTCCCCTGCCCGTTCCACTGCGCCTTCTGCCGTCAAATGGTTATCCGTCATGAGCCCTTCGATCATGTCCACAAGATCAGGGTCCTGGAGCATCATTTGATGGGTTTCAAAGATGCCAGCTTCCTCTTCACCGATTTCCTGTCGAGCTTTCTCGGCAAGTTCGCCCAATTGGGCAATCACTTTTTCCTGGGCCGCATGGAAGCGGCGCAGTTCCGCCTCGGGATTAAGGCTCGTAAGAAGGGTCACACGATCTTCATCGGAAGCGTCTGGTTTGGCCGCAATCGGAGCCACAGCCACACCGCTGGAAGCGGACTTTCCTTTGATGATAATCATAGGCACCTCTTAGAGATTTTCCTTAAGGAAGGATTTCAAGGTGCTGGCGGCTTCCTTTTCGTCTTCCCCTTCAACCGTAACGGTAATCGTCATACCAGCTTTGATGCCAAGGCCCATGACGGTAAAGATGCGTTTAAGGTCGCCGGTCTTTCCATTGCCTTCCACCTTGCAGGTCGACTTGAAGCCAGCGGCGGTCTTGACCAAAAGTCCCGCAGGACGAGCATGGATACCCGCAGGATCCGTAATTGTATAGGTAAACTTTTCCATTGTAATTCCTCCTCAGATTCCATAAGCAAAAACACATATTTCTTTTATTTTATAGTGAATGGGATTGTATTGCAAGTGCTTCCCTCAAGGAAGAGCCGTACCGATAGCACAAGACAGTCCCGTTGGCAAAAAAGAAGCAGCACCATGAAAGATAGGGTTCACGGTGCTGCACAAATTCATTCTGGTTTCTTAGCGGTTCTTTTTGAAGTATTCCAAAGCAACTTCCGGGAAGAGAGCGTAGCTTAAGACGTCTTCCACGCTAGCATTGGGATAGCCTTTTGCGGCAAGGTCAGCGCGCATCTTATCCATTTGCGGTGCGATATCATCGGCCGGACGATGGGTAATGGGCTGTTCACCATTTTTAAGGACCAGTTTTTTCAGCTCTTCGCTGATTGGGCCCGGCGTTCTGCCATATTTGCCGCGGACAATGTCGCGGACTTCTTTCGGGATCATCTTGTAACGGCCGAGAACAACGTTCATGGTAGCCATGGAGCCAACAATCTGGCTGCTGGGCGTAACAAGAGGAGGATACCCCAGGTCAGCACGGACTTTCGGCATTTCCTTCAGCAGGGCATCGTACTTATCGGCAACGCCCATCTCAGCAAGCTGTTTGCGCAGGTTGCTGAGCATGCCGCCGGGAATCTGGAAGCTGAGGACCTGCGGGTTGATGTCGCTGCTGTTTGGCAGGTTGAAGGTCTTGATAAGGTCGGCTTTAACCTTCTTGAAGTGATCAGCAATCGGATAAAGTTTGTTGACATCAATCTTCGGGTCCCGTTCCTGACCGGTCAGGGTGTAAACCAGGGATTCCGTGCAGGTATGGCTCGTGCTTTCAGCAAACGGGGACATGGCTGTATCAACCATATCGGCACCGGCTTCAACAGCCTTGAGGATGGTCATGGCACCCATGCCGCTCGTGCAGTGGGAGTGAACATCGATAGGTACATGGATTTCTTTCTTAAGGGCCGTAACGAGGTTGTAGCAGGCGTAAGGAGCAAGCAGGCCGGACATATCTTTGATGCAGATGGAATCAGCCCCCATTTCTTCCAGTTCCTTGGCAAGCTTCACAAAATCGCTGTCCTTGTGATACGGACTGATGGTATAAACAAGCGTACCCTGGGCATGGGCACCGGCTTCCTTGATGGCCTTCATGGAGCATTCCAGGTTCCGTGTATCATTAAAGGCATCAAAAACGCGGACAATATCAATGCCGTTTGCCACGCTTCGTTTAATGAATTCCGTAACGACATCGTCTGCATAGTGGTTAT
Source organism: Acidaminococcus intestini DSM 21505 (assembly GCF_000425045.1). Classification (GTDB taxonomy): domain Bacteria; phylum Bacillota; class Negativicutes; order Acidaminococcales; family Acidaminococcaceae; genus Acidaminococcus; species Acidaminococcus intestini. The sequence continues at coordinate 6,986 of NZ_KE384298.1, forward strand.
AGCCCAGGAGGTTCTGACCGCGAAGCAGCATCTGCAGTTTGGTATTCTTCACATGGCTGCGGATGGTGCGCAGGCGTTCCCAGGGATCTTCATTCAGGAAGCGAAGGCAGGAGTCAAACGTAGCACCGCCCCATGCTTCGAGTGCGTAGAAGCCGCAATCATCTAGGGCTTCCAAGACGGGAAGCATATCGCTCGTACGCATTCTCGTTGCGCAGATGGACTGATGTCCATCTCTGAGGACAGTTTCCACGATCTTAACAGGATTCGGGTTATTCATGTTTTAAACCTCCCATATTCTTAACATTTCTGTTGTCAAATAAGCTAACTGTTTCCATTATAACATAAGACTTTCTTTTCTGTGTAATAGAAGAATCCTTATTGGAGGTATAAGTAAGAGTTCCCTTATTCTTTACTCGGTGCACAAATCGAGCTGACTTCAAAAAGGACGTACGACAGCATAGTTGGGGCTATTCAAAAAATGAGATCGTGGTATGTATTCTATTCCGATACGCCGTGCCCCCATTGGCATCAGATGAATCTCTTAAAAGCCAATGGGGGCACGTAACTACATCGTTTCGGTGCGATTTTCGCGCCGAGCAAAAAACTAAAGGAGATGGGCCCTCAGTTCCTCCCCGCTTTCAGGGCAGAGATAAGCCGGTGCGATATCAAGGGCCGTACGGCACCCCGTACCGCCTTCACGGGCAATACGATGGGCAGCCCGCGCATAGGCCACAAGGACGGATCCCGTAAATTCCGGGTTCGAATCAAGGGTTAGGGCCAGTTCAAAGATATGGTTGTGTTCGCCGTCTGTGCCTGTTTTCCCGGAACGGATGACAAACCCGCCATGGGCAAGACCACTATGATCTCGCTTCATTTCTTCCTCACTGATGAAGTGGACCGTCGTATCGTAGTCACTGAAGTAGTTCGGCATGGTTACGATAGCCTTTGTCACAGCCTCAGCATCGGCACCTTCTTCAAGGACAGCAAAAACTTCACGCGTATGTTTTTCCCGCGTCGTAAGTTCCGGGTTCTTGCCGGCACGAACCGCGTCAAGAGCGGTTTTCACGGGAATGGTGTACTGCTTGGCGTCCTTGACACCGGGAATGCGGCGAACCGCGTCACTGTGGCCTTGGCTGACGCCTTTGCCCCAGAAGGTATAGTCCTTCCCTACGGGAAGGACGGCATGGCTATAGACGCGGGCAAGGGAAAATAGGCCCGGATCCCAGCCAACGGAGATGACCCCGACGTGATTTGTTTCCTTACCGGCTGCATCAACGGCCGCAAAATGGTCAGGAATGCAGGCATGTGTATCAAAGCTATCCACCACGTTGAATTTCTTTACATATTGCGGCGTCTGTTTAGGCAGGTCCGTTGCACTGCCGCCGCAGATAATGAGGACATCGACCTTATCTTGGTAAGCGTCGATATCGTTTACGGAGATGACGGGAACATCGGTCGTTTTGATGCTGACCTTTGCCGGGTCACGGCGGCTGAAGACTGCGACAAATTCCATATCCGGACTGTTTCTAAGGGCCAGTTCAACACCACGGCCCAAATTTCCGTAGCCCATGATGGCAACTCTCGTTTTCATATCGTATACCCCTCCATGTAATTCATCTGGTTTAGTGAAGTAGAGTTACACTATAACATAAAATAAAAGGATTTTCATTAATAAATTGAAATTTTAGGGAAGTAAAAAGTGCAAGTTCCCTTTCACCAGAATGCCTGTATCAAAGGTTACATTAGACAGAGGATCCGTGCTCTCAAACTGCCTGCTCCAGCAATCAGACACCTGTTGTGCAGGGAACAAGGAAAAAAGATAAGGTGGTTTGGTGCCATGCATTCGAACTTAAAGCTACAGGGACAGCGGTAAGGTGATAGCTATCCCCTACCGTAAAATGTTCCGTTGTACGATGCGCCATGAGCCCATTGCTTCAGATTAATCTTTCTAAAGCAATGGGCTCACGTTCTACATCAAATCAGCCCGATTTTTGGGCTGAGTAAAAAGAATTACACAATACACTGCCTCGTCCCCATCCTTTCCGCCTGCTCGCGCAGCCGGCGGATGCGGTCTTCCGTTGCCGGGTGAGTGGAAAAGAGGCTCTTTGCCTCTTTTCCTGCAAAGGGAGAAATGATGAACATATGGGCTGAACTTTCCTGAGCCCCAGCCATAATGGTACGATGGGCGGCAAGGTCGATTTTTTCCAGGGCATTTGCCAGTTCATCGGGGTCACCGCACAGGGCGCCCCCTGCTTCATCAGCCATATATTCCCGGGTCCGGGAAATCGCGAGTTGAATGATCATAGCCATGAGGGGCGTCAGAATGAGGATCAAAAGGGAAGCAATAGGATTTTGGCGATCCCGATCCCTGCCGCCGCCAAACCAGAAGGCAAACCGAGTCAACGCCGAAATAGTGCCTGCCATGACGGCGGCAATAGTGCCAACGAGGATATCCCGATGAAGGATATGGCTCATTTCATGCCCCAAGACGCCGGCAATTTCCGGAGCTGTGAGCGCGTCCATAAGGCCCGTCGTCACGCAGACCGCGGCATGCTGGGGATTGCGGCCCGTGGCAAAGGCATTGGGCACACGGCTGTTCATAACGTAGACCTTGGGCATGGGAAGGTTGGCCCGCGCCGCGAGTTTTTCTACAATGTCATATAATTCCGGCGCCTCATTTCTCGTTACAGGGACACAGCCATATTGATGGATGACCATGGTGTCACTGTACCAATACATGAAGAAATTCATAGCAAGGGAAACAAGCAGCATGAGGCTCATTCCGGATGAGCCCCCGAGATAGTCCCCTAAAAAAACTAAAAGGGCCGTCATAAGCCCCATGAGGGCAGTCGTTCTCAGCATTAGATGACCTCCTTACTGTAGCAGGGACGCGGCAGGGACCAAAGTAATGCCCGATTGTATAACAGCCTTGTAAGACCGTTTCCAGGCTTCTGCCGTATTGGGCCTAGCATGACAGATGACAATGACACTGCCATAACGGTCTGCCAGCTTGACAGCCTGCGCAATCTTTTCCTCAATGGCACCGATATCACTGCTGTTATCGAGAAAGAGCGAGTTATGTCCGGTTGGGATGCCAAGATTTCCCGCTTCCCTTTCTGCCACCGTGGCGGAATTGGTCCTGCTGTCAATAAAGAAAAGGCCATTTTCCCCAATGACAGAAAGAGCTGCGCGAATGGTTGGGCCATGGGCGGTTGCCTTGGAACCCTGATGGTTATTGACGCCGGAAATGCCGGGCAGGCTGTCGATGGCTTCCTGCACAAAGGACGCTATCTGAGCCTTTGTCTGCCCTACCCCCACGAAGCGGGTTTCGGAGCTGCCGCCTGAAACGGGTTCCATGGGCAGATGAAGCATAGCCGTGTGGCCGCTGTTTCGGATGATGGAAAGGGCTGCCGCGCTATTGGGTTTAAAGGGAATGACCGCAAAGGTCATCTTAAGGGGCAAGCTCGTCAGTGTCCGTACCGGTCCCAACTGGTAGCCGCAGTCGTCAATGACGATGGCAAGGCGCCCCTTATAGGCGCCGGGAGCAAGTCCCAAAGAATTTTCATCCGCCTTAGCCGATTCTTTTTTCGCAGCCGGCGGAACCGTCTTTTTCTCTTCTACAGGGTGATCCCGAATGGGTCCCTGCTTCTCTTCTTTTTCAATTTTTTCAATCTTTTCTTTTTCGATTTCTTTGCGTTCTTTCTTGCGAACCTTCTCAATCTCTTCCTTAACGGTTTGGGGAAGGACTTCCTTCACGGTCTCGCGGACGGTTTCAGGCAGCGCTTCTTCAACCACATCGGGCCAAGTCAGATCGGGATTATTTTTTTTATGCGCCGCAAGAAACATCCCAAGACCAATAATGACAAAAAGGATCACAAATATCAAGCATCCGCCGTGCTTATTCCTGCGGCGGCGTGGCGAGCGGGCAGCCGCTTGCCGTTTAGGTTTACGAGGCATTGCATTCTCCCTTATGCCCGAGGATGGCTTTTATCATAGATGGCCTTGAGACGATGATTGGTGAGGTGAGTATAAATCTGCGTCGTAGAGATATCGGAATGACCCAACAGTTCCTGCACCGTTCTAAGGTCCGCTCCATTATCGAGCATATGAGTAGCAAAGGAGTGGCGCAGGATATGAGGCGTCAAGGATTTGGCAATATGGACCTTGAGCCCATAATTTTTAATGAGCTGCCAAAAGCGCTGCCGCGTCATGCCCGTTCCCCGAATGGTCAGGAAAAGATCGTCACAGGGACGGTTTTCCTTGACAAAATGGGGACGGACCCGGCTGAGATACTCCTTTAGATACTCAATGGCATAATGTCCCAGTGGAATGAGACGTTCCTTTGCGCCCTTACCATAAGCAATTACATAATGGGACGCAAGATTAACGCTCCCTACCTTGAGGGCAAGCAGTTCCGAAACACGCATGCCCGTTGCATACATCACTTCAAGCATGGTCCGGTCCCGGTACCCTTCCGGTGTATCTAGGTCGGGCGCTTCAAACAATCGATTCACTTCATCCACGCTCAAGACCTTTGGCAGGACCATCCCCCTTGTTTCCGATTCAACAACTTCGCAGGGATCGACCTCAATGGTTCCTTCGGCCGTCATAAAACGGAAAAAGGCCTTCAAAGCAGCCAGTTTCCGGGCAGAACTTGTTACTGCATAATTTTGGGCCTTAAGGACGCTCATATACGTAAGAATATCATCACGGCTGATTTCCTTAATGGGCTTTTTGACCCAGACTGCAAAAAGACGCAAATCACGGCCATAGGACTCACGCGTGTTGCGCGCAAGTCCCATTTCCACCGTTAGATAATCCATAAAAAGAGCAATCTCATCTTCTATTTTATTCCTTAGGGACACTCTGATCATTTCCTTTTTTAAGTACTAAGATCGATTCTGCCTCCACAGGGGCGATCGTCGAAATCGCATGTTTATAGATCAATTCCTGTCTTCCATCGCAGTCAATAATGACCGTAAAGTTATCAAATCCCCAAACCTTTCCGCGAACCTGAAATCCATTGAGCAAATAAATGACAATGGTCTTCTTTTCGGCACGCACTTTGTTCAGGAAGCTATCCTGGAGATTGAGTGTCTTAGCGTTTGATGTTCCCATGAATGAATCCCTCTCTCATTTTTCTATAAATTGTCTTTCTCGAAGCACTTCCAGCATCTTATCCGCAATGGATGGATAGTGAGGCGATGCGTCAAGCATCAGCCAATGGATGTAAGGCATTTTCTTGTACCAGGTAATCTGCCGTTTGGCAAAATTACGGGTTGCCTGCTTGATCTTGGCGACAGCTGTTTTTTTGTCCCATTCCCCTCGAAAATACTGGACACATTGACGGTAGCCGATGCTCTTCATGGATTGGGAATCCAAAGGGATCCCTTGATCATAGAAAAAGCGAGCCTCATCAAAAAGACCCTCTTCCACCATCAAATCAACACGGCGATTGATTCGATCGTACAGGAGGGCACGCTCCATCGTAAGACCAAAGACCACCGCGTCAAAAGGACTTTCGCTGTCCTTTTCTTGGGATACAGGGTCTCCATCTTCCCATGCTTCGATGGCTCTAATTATACGCCGTCTATCATTAATCTTCAATCGATTCGCCGTTTCTTCATCAAGTTTTTCCAATTTTTGATGGAGGGCCTCATTGCCATAGCGATCGGCATATTCTGCAAGGGCCTGACGTCGCTTGGTTTGTTCTTCGCTGGTTGAAAAATGGTAGTTTTCAAGAAGGGCCTTAAGATAAAGTCCTGTCCCCCCTACAATGATGGGCATATGCCCCCGCCCATGGATTTCCTGGATGAGGGACGCCGCTTCCCTTTTAAAATCAAAGGCCGAATATTTTTCTTCCGGGTCGCGCACATCAATCAGATGATGCACGGCAAGGGCCCGTTCTTGGGGGGTTGGTTTGGCCGTAGCAATGTCCATACCACGGAAAACAAGCATGGAATCACCGGAGATGATTTCCCCTTTGAGCTTTTGGGCAAGAAGAATTCCACAGGCTGTCTTTCCTGTCGCTGTTGGTCCGAGGATGACAACGACTTTTTCTTTTGCGGTCATGGTATCCTCCTTATGATTCCGTATTTGATGCGGCTGTAGCGGCCGCCTTGGATTTCCTGGGCGCCCAATTCGGTCAAGAACTGTCGGCTTCGTTCCTTGACGACGACAAGAGGGGCCGCCTTGAGTGCCTTTTCAATGACGCTCCGCGTCAGCGGGCGATGATCGGCAGCCGGACGCATGGGGACCATGTTAGAGGAGCCTTCGACAGGATGCTCAAACATAGGGTCAAAATAGACGGCATCAAAGGAGTCAGGCGGAAGACTTTCCAAATAGGCCGCCGTATCCCCCAAAACAGGTTCAATGCGCCGAAGGGCCTTCAATAGGTCCTCATCGCCCTCGTCATAAGAGCGCAGGCCAAGCCGAGTCATTTGATAGAGAATGGGAGATGCCTCAACCCCCACGACTGTTCCTTCGGATCCCACAGCATAAGAAATAACCGCTGCGTCCGAGGCAAGGCCCAAGGTCCCGTCAAGGACCCGGCTGCCAGGCCGAAGGGCCAGGGCTTCCACCAGATGGTCCGTTTTTCCTTCTTTAAGGGCCCGCACGCGGAGCGTTGCCATACTGGGATGGTAATAAAGGATCCCCTCTTCGGTTTCTACTTGGGGCCCTTTCCGCGTTGCGACAAGAAGGCCGACAAGGTTCCTCTCTTTGCGAAGCGTTTCCAAGGAAACTCCACGGGGCCGCTTCAGATAAGGAATAGCAAGCGTTTCCGCCCAGGATTTCGCCATTTTGATAAGCTCCGTACCGCCCTTGAGCCCCACAGTTACGGCAAAGCGCCCTTTCTTCTTCCCCATCATGTCCGTTTAAAGAGCTTAAAGAGCTCCGGCGTCGTCACTTCAATCATACAGGGCCGTCCATGGGGGCAGGTAAAGGGATGTTCCGTATTGAGAAGTTCCAAGATAACTTCCCTCATCTGCCGGATATTCAGGAGCTCACCTGCCCGGATGGCACTGTGACAGGCCGCATAGTGAAGGACTTCCTCCCGTAGGTCACTGGTCTTGATGGAGCGGTTTTCCTCAAGAAGGGTCAGGATATCCTGGATAAAGGCTTCGGCCTCCCCGTCTTCCACATCGGCCGGCAGGGCAGAAACACGCAGGGAAGTTTCCCCGGCAGGTTCCGCGTCGACACCGAGTTTCAGAAATTCGTCGCGATGTTCTGTCACGGCATCCACATCCGCAGCACTTACGGAAAGAAAAAGCGGCATAAGAAGGGTTTGACTGGGGACCGGTTTTTGCTGCCTGATGAAACGGTCATACATGATACGTTCATGGGCCGCATGCTGGTCGATGAGGTAAAGGCTTGTTTCTGACTGGGCGACGATGAAGGTCCGGTTGACCTGTCCCAAGGGCCAGATTACGTCAATCCCACTGGGGGCCTGGATTTCCCCTCGTTCATTCACGGAGCCAGCTATTCCTCCGCTTGTCTCTTCGCCCGTTATGGCATGGGGTTCTGTCGCGCGTGGCACCGTACGCTGCGCGCCAAAGATTTCGTCCGTATAGGAGCGATCAGGCCGCTCAACCTGAGGCTCCGGCGTACGCCAAATCGGCTGGCCAAAGGCAGGATTCTGGGGAAGAAAGCTGCGGCCTTGGGAATGAGGGAAAATACTTACTTCTTCGGCAAGGCTTTCGTCTTTTTGGGGAGACGGCTTTTTAAAGGTCACTTCATCCTTTCCGTTTTCCGTCCCCCGCATAGGATGCGTCAGGGCATTTGTAAGTGCGTGGTAGACAGCCCGGTAAACAGCCTGCTCATCACCAAACTTGATCTCACTTTTTTGGGGATGGACATTGATATCAATCGCATGGGTATCCACGGTGAGCTTCAGCATGGCAAAAGGAAACCCTGACTTAGGGATCTGGGACTGATAGGCGTGATCGATGGCACGGCTCACCATCCGGCTTACGATATACCGATCATTGACAAAAAGAGTCTGCCACTGCCGCGTTCCCTTAAGAAGGGTGGGCCGACTGATAAACCCCTTGACACGGATTCCATCCTGTTCATGGTCTACGGGAAGAAGGGCCTCAACGACATTTTTCCCATAAAGCGCCCCAATGACGTCGAGTTCATCACCGCTTCCCGGGGTATTAAGGACTTCCTTGTCGTTATTTTGAAGCGTAAAATGGACATCCGGCCGTGAAAGGGCCATTTTGGAAAGGATATCGTTGATATAGCGACCCTCCGTACTGACCGTCCGCAAAAACTTGCGCCGTGCTGGAACGTTATAGAAAAGATCCTTTACCGTCACGGTCGTCCCCACATCTCCGCCCATCACATCAACGCTCATATTTTCCCCGCCATCGATGGTGATGCTTGTTGCAAACTCCGCGCCTTCTTCCCGTGTGAGAAGGTTGAAATGGCTGACAGAGGCAATGCTCGGCAGCGCTTCCCCGCGAAACCCCAGGGTCTTTAAGGTAAGTAGGTCCTCAGCCTTTACAATCTTGCTTGTTGCGTGGCGCAGTACGGCAAGACGGGCATTTTCCTCGTCCATACCGGACCCGTTGTCCTTGACGCGGATATATTCCGTTCCCCCCTCATAAATCGTGACATCCACATGGGTGGCACCGGCATCAAGGGCGTTTTCCACCAATTCCTTGACAACGGACATTGGCTTTTCAACAACTTCACCAGCAGCAATCTGGTTGGATGTATTTTGGTCCAGGAGCTGGACTTTTGCTTTCACGAAAGTTTTCCTCCTTCCCGTTTGGCTTCTTCCGCCAGTTGATAGAGGGTATTCATGGCCTCAAGGGGGGTCATGGTCATGACATCAAGTCCCATGAGGGTATCCCGGATGGTATCGCCAAAAAGGCTTCCCTGCGTCTCATCCGTCGCCGCTTCCTTGGAAATCTCGACATGATGCGTGCCCTTATGGGAAAGCGGTGCCTCGGCGGCATATTCCTCCAAAAGCTCATCCGCCCGGTCCAGGACCTTTTTGGGCAGACCTGCAAGTTTAGCGACGTGGATTCCATAGCTGCGATCCGTTCCGCCAGGCACAATGCGCCGCAAAAAGACCACATCGTTGCCTTTTTCCTTCACGGCGATGGAATAGTTCTTGATGCCATCAAAAAGATCTTCCAATTCAATCAGTTCATGATAATGAGTTGCAAATAGGGTCTTGGCCTTGATTTTTTCGTTGATATATTCCACCACGGCACGGGCAATGCTCATCCCGTCATAGGTGCTTGTTCCGCGCCCGACCTCATCAAGGATGATGAGACTGCGGCTCGTGGCATTTTTAAGGATGTTTGCCACTTCATTCATTTCCACCATGAAGGTGCTTTGCCCCGTGGCAAGGTCATCACTGGCGCCGACACGGGTAAAGATGCGGTCCACGGGGGTGATGACAGCTTCCCGGCAGGGCAGGAAGCTGCCCATTTGGGTCATGAGGACCAGCAGTGCCACCTGACGCATATAGGTCGATTTCCCGGCCATATTAGGGCCCGTCAGGATGATGAGGCGTTCATTCGTCCCATTTAAATGGACATCGTTGGGGACAAAAAGCTCCCGTTCGAGGAGTTTTTCCACGACAGGATGGCGCCCATCCTTGATGATGATTTCACCTTTGTCGCTGAGACGCGGGCAGACATAATTTCCCTTGAAGGCAGCCATGGCAAGAGAATAGATGGCATCAAGCTCACCAATGGCACGGGCCGTATCCTGGATTGTAACAAGCTCATCACGGACACAGTCACGGATTTCATTGAAGAGATAATATTCAAGCTGCTGGATCTTTTCCTTGGCACTGAGAATCTTATTTTCAAAGGCCTTCAGTTCCGGAACAATATAACGTTCCCCATTGACCAAGGTCTGCTTGCGGATAAAGCTATCCGGTACTTGGGAAACCTGCCCTTTGGACACTTCAATATAATAGCCAAAGACTTTGTTGAATCCGACCTTTAGGTTCTTGATTCCCGTTTCTTCCTTGATGCGCAGCTCAAAATCCTGCATCCAGGCATTGTTATTTTCCGCAATATCATGGAGCTCATCCAGTTCGGCATTATACCCCTTACGAATCATCCCTCCTTCCCGGACCGTAAAGGGCGGGTCATCGACAATGCCGCGGCGCAGTTCATCAAGGACGGTTTCATGACTGTCAATGCGGGAGGAAAGCTTTGCCAGGAGCCCATCCCGATAGGGGGCAAGCAGGCGCTTAAGGTCCGGTACGGCCAGAAGGGCGGTGCGCAGGGAGGCCATATCCCGAGCATTGGCAGACCCCACTTCGATTCGGGAAAGGATGCGCTCAAGGTCTGTGATTTTTTTAAGGGCTTCACCGAGCTCTGTCCGCAGCCGGGAATCACCTACAAGCGTGCCTACAGCCTGCTGCCGACTTGTAATGCGGGCCGCATCATAAAGGGGGGATTCAATCCACTGCCGCATGAGGCGGGCTCCCATGGCGGTCGCGGTGTAATCAAGGATATCAAGGAGGGTGCCTTTTTTCGTACCGTCCTTCATATTCCGGACCAGTTCCAGATTGCGGATAGCCGTTGCGTCAAGGACCATGGTCCGGTCTGTCGTAATTTCCGTGAGGCGATTCAGCTGCGCCAAATCGCTTTTTACATTGATATGGATATATTGAAGCATGAGTTCAATCGTATCCCGTACAAGCGGTTCGGTATACGCTTTCCCTTCCGTCCCAAAATGACGGGCAAAAGCATCGATTCCCCCATCTTTTTGGAAGCGGTTGACCATGCATTGGGGCAGTTTCTGTGAAAGTTCCTGCAGGAACCGTTCCGGCAGCTGTTCATCCGGGGCAAGGACTAGCTCCGCCGGCTGCATGCGGTAGATCTGATCCATCAGAAGATCTTCCCAATAAGGGCCGGATGCTTCGTACCAACTGGCCTCCCCTGTGGATACATCGGCAAGGCCAAGGACGGCCCGCCCGTCACCTATAGAAACAGCCGCGAGATATTGATTGTGCTCGTCATCAAGGACGGCATCGGAAAGAACCGTTCCTGGCGTCAAGATTTTTGTGACTTCCCGTTTGACGATCCCGACGGCTTTCTTGGGATCTTCCATCTGGTCGCAAATGGCAATGCGATATCCCTTCTTGATGAGTTTGGCCAAGTAGCCATCTACTGAATGAAAAGGTACACCGCACATGGGGATAGGATGTTTTGTATTGCCTGCGCGCTGGGTCAGCGTCAGATTGAGTTCCCGTGAAGCGGTAATGGCATCCCCAAAAAAGAGTTCATAAAAGTCACCGAGACGATAGAAAAGAAGCTTATCTTCATGCTGCTTCTTGATTTCCATATATTGCTGCACCATGGGGGTATACCCTTCACCAGTCTGCGTCATGGTTATGCCTCTTCCTTTCCTCTGATGAGCCACGTCTGGGCCCTTTCCATCTTTACATTGACAAGGTCACCCGGGGCATGGTCCCTTATCTTTGGCCACAGAACCAGATCATTTCCGTCCGTCCGTCCGCTCAGCATGGCCGGATTGCTCTTGCTGGGTCCTTCAACCATAACGGCAAGGGTTCGCCCCACCAGGCGCTTGTTGCGTTTAAGGCAGATCTCGTTCTGCAGTGCCATGAGACGATCCAGCCGTTCGTGTTTCACAGCGTCCGGGACCTGCGCCCCAAAACCAGCTGCCGGCGTTCCTTTGCGCGGGGAATAGATAAAGGTAAAGGCATCATCATATTCAACGGTACGAAGAAGGTCCAAGGTTTCTTCAAAATCTTTTTCCGTCTCGCCCGGAAATCCTACAATGAGGTCTGTCGTGATGACAGCGTCAGGCACACAGCGGCGGATAGTTTCTACAAGCTTTAAGTAGCGCTCCCGGTCATAGCCACGGTTCATGGCTTTCATGATGCGGCTGCTGCCGGACTGGACAGGAATATGGAAGTTCTTGCAAATATGCTGACTTTCGGCAATCGTCCTCACAACGGCCTCGCTCATGTCACGGGGATGGCTCGTCATATAGCGGATTCGCTCTACACCAGGGATAGCATCGACAAGCTCCAGAAGCTTGCTGAAGCCTTCCTCTTCGCCTCGATCCTTGCCATACGAATTGACATTCTGCCCCAAAAGGGTGAACTCCTTATAGCCCAAGGCCACGGCCTTTTCAATCTCATGGCAGATGGCCTCGGCACTGCGGCTTCGTTCCCGGCCCCGCACATAGGGCACGATGCAGTAGGTGCAGAAATTATTACAGCCATACATGATAGGAACCCAAGCGGCAAAGCTGCTCTTGCGAACAAAGGACCCCTCAAATTCCTGAGGCATGATAGTAAGGTCATCATAGACGCTTTCAGCGCGGCCATGACCAGCAAGGTGATTTTGCAGGATGGAACTGAAATTGTTTACATGAGCCGTTCCCAAGACAAGGTCCACTTGAGGATATTTTTTTTGGAGGTCCTTGCCCCATTCCTGGGCCATGCAGCCGGCTACACATAGGACCATATCCGGGTTTTCACGCTTCAGGCGCTTCATTTCCCCAATCTTTCCCAGAATCTTTTTTTCCGCGTTTTCACGAACGCAGCATGTATTGATAACAACGACATCGGCATGTTCATAGTCCGCACTGGCCTCATAGCCCAAATCAAGGAGCTGACCGGCATAGTGCTCGCTGTCGCTTTCGTTCATCTGGCATCCATAATTGATGATGGCGTAAGTCTTTTTCATGTTCTTCTCCTTTGTCAGTCTAACAATATATTATACTGTAAAATCGAAGAATTTTGTAGGGACCTTTGACAGAGAGATGACAGATCCCGCAGCCAATCATCTTCCTGACCGAAATAAAATAATAGTTGCCAATGCTCCGCCAATCAGAAGCCCCTTTCGGGGCGGCAATTCCCCTTCCTCTCTAGGTGACAGGGCACGGTCTTTTCCAAGGATCGATCATGTGCCCCCTTTTTAGATGCCGATCCTTTTCAGGAATATTTTTCCCTCATTAAATCCGTTTTTACTATAGGAATCTTTTTTTCTCCCTCTTTTAACTTTTTTTATTACATTTTTCTGATCAATTTTCCGATTTATATGATTTATTTCTTTTTATGTTTTTCTTATAGATACTTTTATTTGTTCTCATTTGTTTTGAAAATTTTCTGAATTATGTTATACTAAAAATCGTGATTTTTGTTACATTTATGTTATTTTGTTCCTTTTTCTCCCCGTTGACAGTAAAATCACGTATCTTCTTTACAGAAAGGAAGTCTGTTATGTTTTCCATTGCCTTGTTCGATTCCGTACGAGCAAATCTCAATGAAACGAGCGATCAGCTCAATTCCCTCTCCGCCCTGCCAGAAATCATGCATCTGTATCGTTACTCCAAATTTTCCAGTCTCCTTACCAGTCTCTCCCGTCAAGGAAAATTCCAGCTCATCATTCTCCAGAGCCTTTCCACGCCCTTTCCCGATCTGTCCCTTGCGCGGCGCATCCGGCAGTACGATCGGCGGGTTCCCATTATCATCGTGACGGACAACGAATCCTTATGTCTTGAGGGGTACGACGTCCCCATCTTCCAGTTCTATACCAAGGCCATGACGGTACAGCAAATGCGCATGGTTCTTGAGTCCCTCATGGATCATGCCCCCGATATGGGCAACCGGTTCTTTATCTTTTCATCGGACCAAAGTATGTATCAGGTTCGGCTTTCCGATATTACCTTTTTTGAAGCCAACCGCTCCTCCCTTTTTATCCACACTACGCAAAAAAGCTACGCCTGCCGGGATACACTCAAGAACCTACAGACGCGGCTTCGGCGATTTCCCTTCGAACGGATCCATAAAAGCTTCATCGTAAACACAAAGTTCATCAGCTGCCTGCAGTCCGACTCCCTGATCCTCCAAGATGGCACGGTTCTGCCTGTAAGCAAGCATAAAATGGCGCCCATGCGGCACTACCTGAAGCTTCTCATGGAGTCGTCCCTGCTCTAGGGCTTTCACTCGATGTCGCGGATCTGGGAAACAGGGATTGGTGCCTTGTCTTCAAGGTAAAACGCCTGCCTTGATAAATCAATGCGATAGAGGCGGCCTGACACCGTTCGGCAGACGCCGCCGCTCTTGCGCCCGTCCGGTTCAAAATAATGAAGGGTCACATAAGGGCGCTCCCCTATCCGGTCCATGAGAAAACGGGTCTTTTGGTCGAGCTGTTCCCGCTGCGCTTCGTCAAGCTCTGCGGCTTGATCCGTGTAATGGGCCCGTTCCATGATGGTTTCTGTAAAGCCCGTCAGCGCGTCAAAAGGCGCAAACTGGGCCGCGCGCTGGAGCCGGGGCATACGGGGCCGAGGGATTCCAAATGGATAGGGATGATCCAAGATTGCAGCATAAGGATCAGGCATGATGACCTCCAATCTGACCATGACGGGTAATGGTCATGGCTTCTTTGCATAAGTTGCGCCCCTTGACAAGGGCATTGCGGCCAAATCGGTGATGGACCTCAAGGGCCGCTTCCTGAAGCCGTGCTTCCCGTGGATCTCCATCAAGAAGGGGTGTTTGCTCGGCAAAAAGGAACCCTTGCCGAACAGGGTCCTGAATATCCTGGGAGCGCACATGGACCGCAGTGACACTCATCCGGCGCACCCATAGATAGGGATGGGCAAGGCGGTCATAAAGCGCCATCATGCTTGCCATGATAGGCTGTCCGGCATGGGTCCATCCAGCAAGACGAGCCGAGCCATGACTGCGGCCTGATGGTGGCAGGTCCCGGGAAAAACCTTGTGGCTGCGTCCGTTCATAGCCAATGGTAATGGCCACCTCATCAGTCACAAGACGTTTGCGGGCAAGGTCCAAGATGAGTTCATCCGTCATCTCCCATGCAATCAGGCGGGCATTTTCCGGTGAATAGGGCTTGGGCAGGACCTGACTTGTGCCGAGGCTGGAGGCTTTGGGGATATATCGCTTGATGTCGCTCATACGGCATGATTCCCACCCCCAGGCATGATCAATGAGCAGCTCGGCATTGATGCCAAACCAATCATACAAAAGGGAGGCATCGGAAAGACTGAGGCGGGCAATATCCCCCATGGTGTAAAGGCCATGAGCAGAAAGACGCCGGGCCGAACCGGGGCCAATACGCCAAAAGTCCGTCAGGGGCTGATGGCCCCACAAAGTCCTGCGATAGGCGGTTTCATCAAGAAAAGCAATACGTACCCCATAGGGATCGGGCATCAGGGCTTTTGCTACGATATCCATGGCCACCTTGCTGAGATAGAGGTTCGTCCCAATACCGCCCGTTGCCGTAATGCCCGTTTTTTGATAGACGTCGCGAATCATGGTCATGGCAAGGGTATAGGGCGTCATGCCATACGTCGAAAGGTACGGCGTGGCATCAATCATGACTTCATCAATGGAATAGACATGGATGTCCTGAGGAGCAATGTACTGCAGATAAATGCCGTAGATGTCCCGACTCATTTCGATATAGCGCTGCATGCGCGGCATGGCGACAATATAAGAAAGCGCTTTTTCCGGATGATGCCTAAGCTGTGAATCAAAATGGCTCATCCCCCGGAAAGAACGCTGGGGCGCCTTGCTGCGGCGCAGGGCATTGATTTCATCGACTTTGCGGATCACTTCAAAGAGGCGGGGCCGGCTCGGGACTCCCCGTTTTTTTAGGGGCGGCGATACAGCAAGGCAGATGGTCCGATCCGAGCGACTCTTATCGGCAACGACAAGGCACGTATCAAGGGGATCAAGGCCCCGGTCCACACACTCTACGGAGGCATAAAAGGATTTGAGATCGATGCAGATATAATAGCGCAGTTTCATGATTGCCTCCTTTATAAACATTTGTTCGCTATTTATTATAGCACACTTCACTGAATAAAACAGCCCTCTTCCAGAAATTCTTTAGGAACTTCCGAAAGAGGGCTGCGTGATATCCAAATTGATATTCAGTTTTGTAACACTTCGGTCCTCTCCCTTTCCAAGTGGCGGAACAGGAAGCAGCAAATCAGGACAGAAAGAAGGGACCCCGAAGCGGTCACAAGGCCCATCGGAAAAAGGGAATCGGAAAAGGCCCGGGATGCCAAATAGACGAAAGGAATCCTCACAAGGACGATGGCGATAAGATTGTGGAGAAAAGAATAGATGGATTTTTTAGCTGCACAGAAGTAGCCGCTAAAAGAAAAATGGATTCCCGCAAAGATTGTGTCAAAGATGTATCCTTTCAGATAGGGTCCACCTGATGCAATGACCGCCTCATCAGAGGTGAAAAGACCCACAAAACGCGGCGCCATGACCTGTATCAAAAGGGACACCGAAAGGCCAAAGAACACGGCCGTCTTGATGGCATCATAAAGATAGGCGCGGGCCCGCTTGCGGTTATCCGCACCAAGGTTCTGGGCACTGAGGGCAGAAACAGCCGAAAGGAGCGAAGATGGGACAAGGAAGAGGAAACTGATGATTTTTTCCACAATGCCGACAGCCGCTGCGTCCGTCACGCCGCGCAGGTTTGCAATCATGGTGATGATGAGGAAAGAAATCTGGATAAACGCATCCTGGACGGCAATGGGAATGCCAACGCCGAGGATTTCACGGATGAGGGAGCCCGAAGGGACGAAGGACGCTTTGGAAAGACCAAGTCCCATGGGATGGCGCTTCATGACAAAAACGCCGACAAGGACGCTGACACCTTGGCTGATGGTCGTTCCTAAAGCAGCCCCCAAGGGTCCCATAGCAAAAGGCCCCATGAAAAGGAGATCAAGGGTCAGGTTGATGACGGCCGCAAGGGCCACAAAATAGGTCGGTGTCCGGGAATTGCCAAGACCCCGAAAGATAGAGCTGATGAGGTTGTATCCCGTAATAAGGGGAATGCCTAAAAAGCAGATAAAAAGATAGTGTTTTGTCCCCCTGACGGCTTCGGGCGGCGTTGCCATGATGTCCACAATACGGGGAAGAAAGTTAATCAAGAACCCTGCAAGGACCACAGAAAGGATACCAAAAATGAGCAGCGTCTGCCCGATGGTGCAGCTCACCTTCTCTGCTTCTCCCTTCCCTACAGCTCGAGCAATGGCAATGGTCGTCCCCATGGAAAGCCCCACAAGAACAACAGTCACCATATGCATGATCTGGCTGCCGACGGCAACGGCCGTAATGCTCGCCGGTCCTTCAAACTGGCCGATGATAACAAGGTCTGCCATCCCGTAAAGGGTCTGCAGGAAATAGGAAATGACAAAGGGAATGGAAAAAGAAACAAGGCTCTTCCAAACACTCCCCGAAAGGGCATTGACAGCCATAAAACACGCTCCTAAAAACAAAAAGAAGGCCCCCACCGGGAAGGTATCTCAGCCTTCCCGTGAGGAACCTGGCGTTCTCCTTACCACACGCCGTGCCTTAGTGGTGGAACAGACGGCGGCCCGTAAAGCACATGACGATACCGTACTTATCAGCCGTTTCGATGACTTGGTCATCACGGATGGAACCGCCAGCCTGGGCGATATAGCGGACGCCGCTGCGATGGGCACGCTCTACATTGTCGCCAAAGGGGAAGAAAGCATCGGACCCCAAGGCAACATCCTTGTTCTGGGCAATCCACGCCCTACGTTCTTCCCGCGTCATGCGTTCCGGCTTTTCTGTAAAGAGCGTTTCCCAGATTCCGTCAGTAAGAACGTCATCATCGTCGTCGGAAAGATAGACATCAATAGTATTATCCCGGACCGGCTTCGGCGTATCAGGCTTAAAGGGCAGGCTGAGCGCTTTCGGGGACTGACGGAGCCACCATTTATCGGCCTTGTCGCCAGCAAGGCGCGTACAGTGGACGCGGGACTGCTGTCCGGCACCGACGCCGATGGTCTGTCCGTCCTTGACGTAGCAGACGGAATTTGATTGGGTATACTTGAGGGTAATCAGGGCAATGAGAAGATCCCGTTGGGCCCCTTCGGGAAGATCCTTGTTTTTTGTGACGATTTTTTGGAGGCAGTCCTTTCCAATGGAGTCCGCATTGCGGCGCTGTTCAAAAGTGACACCGAAGACTTCTTTGGTTTCCATTTCATGAGGAACATAGTTCGAGTCAATCTGGATGACATTGTAGCGACCCTTTTTCTTTGTTTTGAGGATGGCAAGAGCCTCGTCATCGTAGCCTGGAGCAATGACGCCATCTGAGACTTCGTGCTGAAGGACTTTTGCCGTCGCTACGTCACACACATCAGAAAGGGCCACGAAATCGCCAAAGGAACTCATCCTGTCCGCACCGCGGGCACGGGCATAAGCGGAAGCAAGGGGTGACATTTCATACCCCTCAAGATGATAGACCTTGCGCAGCGTTTCCGTCAGCGGCTGGGCCACCGCAGCCCCGGCAGGGCTGACATGCTTAAAGGACGCTGCAGCCGGAAGACCGGTAGCTTCCTTGAGCTCCTTGACGAGCTGCCAGCTATTGAGGGCATCCAGGAAATTGATATAGCCAGGGCGGCCATTTAAAATCGTAACCGGCAGGTCACTGCCATCTTTCATATAAAGTTTCGCTGGAAGCTGATTCGGGTTGCAGCCATACTTTAATTCGAATTCCTTCATCTTCATTCCTCCCTCATATAGAAAAAAGCCAACCTCGGGCCCTTTTCGCCCAGACGGTCGGCTCACTGCGATCATGCTCCCTGTGGGTACCCCCACTTCCGTCAGTTACATGATCTGATAGGGTCATTATAATATGGGAGGGGCAGGGGTGTCAATGTCGGATATTTTGGGGCAGAGCACAAATCGCGCCGATTTTCTACACAGGGAGTCTTCATTGCCCTTTTCAAGATTCATGAGTTGGCAATGAAGTCATGGCGCATCGCAGCATATTTTGATACGCAATTTCATGTTAAAGTCGCCTGAAATATGCCTTCGTCATTCCCTTTTGAATCAGCCCAAAAATCGGGCTGATTTGATGAAGTACGTGAGGCCATTGATTAAAAGAGATTTTGTGGAAACAATGGCCTCAGGGCCTATCGTACAATGGACCGTCCCACGTTTGAGGATAGCGATCGCTTGAGCGCATCCTTTCCTAACCTCCCCTTTTTTTACTCGGCGCAGAAATCGCGCCGAGTAAATGCCTTCGGCGGGCGAGCCACTTCTTGGATTTTTTTTGGTTTTTAGACGAATCATGATTCGCCTGAGACCCATTTCGGCCCATCTGCGTTGTCAAAAAGACGCAGACTTCCTGGCAACACGGAAATGCGTGTGCGGCTTTATCAACCTAAGGATTTTTCCTGGCCTCTGAACCAATCAGAGCCTCATGCGAACCATGTATATGGAAGCAACACGGAGGTTTTAGAAAAGTGGTTGCAGCTATTGCGCCATCGTCGGTGAAAGCGGGAACTCCTCGCAACAGGACCCATCTGAGCCATATTCGCAAAGAGCAAATAAAAAAAACGAAAGTGAAAGAGGACCGTGGCTTCCCACGGTCCCCTTCTTACTTCTTATCCTTTTTATCGAAGAAATCCTTCACTTTATTGAAAAAGCTTTTTTCTTCTGGGTTAATGCTTTCGCCGCTGGCATCGGCGAACTTGCGAAGTGCTTCTTTTTGTGCATCGCTCAGTCTCGTCGGCACAACAACTTTGATCTGGATGAGCTGGTCACCCTTTACACCCGTTCTCAGGTTCGGAATGCCCTTGCCCTTGATGCGCAGGACGCGATTGGGCTGGGTTCCTTCAGGCACCTTGATGGTGGTCTGACCATAAAGAGTCGGCACCTTGATTTCAGCACCCAATGCAGCTTGGACAATGCTGATTGGCACTTCGCACAGGACTGTCGTCCCATCCCGTTCAAAGAACTTATGGCTCTTTACATAGAGATAGACATACAGGTCGCCGGCTCGACCGCCGCGCATCCCCGCTTCACCCTCGCCTGCCACACGGAGTCTCGAACCGCTGTCAACGCCAGCTGGAATCTTGACCGTAATGACGCGTTTTTGCTTTACGCGGCCTGTTCCACGGCAGTATTTGCAGGGATTGGTAACGATTTGACCCGTCCCATGACATCTCGAACAGGTACGGACATTAACAACCTGACCAAAAATGGAATTTTGCGTAACCCGGACTTCCCCCGTCCCGTGACAATCAGGACAGGTTTCAGGATGGCTGCCTTCGGCGGCTCCCGTTCCATGGCAGTGCTCACATTCCTCTTCGCGGTTCAGGCGGATTTTCTTTTCCGTCCCAAAGGCCGCTTCCTCAAAGGTAATTTCAAGGTCAGCCCGCAAATCCGCGCCTTGACGGGGACCGCGATCAGCCCGGCGGGAACGGGACGCGCCTGCGCCCGCACCGCCGAAGAACATGTTGAAGATATCATCCATGCCTTCGCCGCCAAAGCTACCGCTAAAACCGCCAAACCCACTGCCGAAGGGATTGCCCCCGGCACCAGGACCGCCATTTTGGAAAGCGGCATGACCATATTGATCATAGGCGGCCTTTTTCTGCGGGTCACTCAGAACCTGATAGGCCTCGTTGACTTCCTTGAATTTATCGGCTGCTTCAGGATTATCCTTGTTGAGATCGGGGTGATACTTACGAGCCAGCTTGCGATATGCTTTTTTTAATTCCTCAGGCGACGCACTTTTGTCGACGCCCAGGACCTCATAATAATCTTTTTTATCTGCCATCAGTATCTCCCTCTAGGAACGATTATTTTTTGTCGTCATCAACGACTTCGGCGTCTACGACGTCATCATCGTTCTTCTTATTGTCAGAGGAAGCCCCGGCGCCAGCGCCGGCATCAGCACCGGCAGTGCCACCGTTCTGGCCATTTTGCTGGTTCTGTTTATAAAGTTCAGCAGACAGTTCATAGAGCGGTTTCTGGAGGGCTTCCGTATCCGCCTTGATCTTATCTACATCGTCACCCTTCATGGTTTCCTTCAAGGTATTGATGGCTTCCTGGACCTTCTTGATCTTGTCATCGTGACCCTTGCCTTCCATATCCTTGACGGTCTTTTCAGCCTGATAAATCAGTGTATCGGCCTGGTTCTTTGCATCAACAGATTCACAGCGTTTCTTGTCGGCAGCTTCGTTAGCCTGAGCTTCCTTCACCATCTTGTCAACTTCTTCCTTACTCAGGCTGCCGGAAGAGGTAATGGTGATCTTCTGTTCCTTGCCCGTGCCAAGGTCCTTGGCGCTTACGTTCACGATACCGTTGGCATCAATATCAAAGGCAACTTCGATTTGAGGCACGCCCCGCGGTGCAGCGGGGATACCGCTCAGTTCGAAACGGCCAAGGGTCTTGTTGTCGGCTGCCATTTCACGTTCGCCCTGGAGAACATGGATGTCAACGGAAGGCTGATTATCCGTAGCCGTCGAGAAGATCTGCTTCTTGGAGGTTGGGATGGTCGTGTTGCGGTCAATGATCCGGGTGAAGACACCGCCCATGGTTTCAATCCCAAGGGAAAGCGGCGTTACGTCAAGAAGCAGGACGTCCTTGACATCACCAGCCAGTACGCCGGCCTGAATGGCAGCACCGACAGCAACGCATTCATCAGGGTTGACGCCGTGAGCCGGTTCCTTACCGAGAACGCGTTTGATGGCTTCCTGGACAGCAGGGATACGGGAAGAACCGCCAACAAGGAGAATCTTATCAATATCATTGACGGTCATCTTGGCATCACTGAGGGCCGTATGAACACACTGGATAGTGCGGTCAACAAGGTCACTCGTCATGCTGTCAAATTTGGCACGAGTAAGATCCATGTCAAGATGCTGCGGGCCATTGGCACCAGCCGTAATGAACGGCAGGTTGATATTGGTTGTCATCATGCTGGACAGTTCAATCTTGGCTTTTTCAGCCGCTTCACGAATCCGCTGCATGGCCATCTTATCACCTGTCAGGTCAATGCCGTTTTGTTTCTTGAATTCATCGGTCATCCAATCCATGATGCGATGGTCGAAGTCATCGCCGCCCAGATGGGTATCACCGGTCGTGGATTTAACTTCGAAGACGCCATCACCCAGTTCCAAAATGGAAACATCGAAGGTCCCGCCGCCAAGGTCGTAAACGAGAACGGTCTTGTCATCGGACTTATCAATGCCATAAGCAAGGGCAGCCGCCGTCGGTTCGTTGATGATTCTCTTGACATCAAGACCAGCAATACGGCCGGCGTCCTTCGTAGCCTGACGCTGGGAGTCGTTGAAGTAAGCCGGTACAGTAATGACCGCTTCCGTGACTTTTTCGCCGAGATAACGTTCCGCGTCCCCCTTCATTTTTTCAAGGATCATAGCGGAAATCTGTTCTGGCGTATAGTCCTTGCCATCAATGGTCACGGTATACTTCGTGCCCATGTGACGTTTGATGGAGCTGATGGTCCGTTCCGGGTTGGAAACAGCCTGACGTTTTGCCAGCTGACCAACGAGGCGTTCCCCATTTTTTGTGAAACCGACAACGGACGGAGTAAGGCGGCCGCCTTCCTGGGTCGTAATAACAGTCGGTTCGCCGCCTTCCATCACGGCGACAACAGAGTTCGTAGTCCCTAAGTCAATACCAATGATCTTGCTCATTATAAATTCCTCCTCATGCAACTAACTTGCTGGTTCTCACTTCAGTTAATTATGGACAACCCTTACCTTGCTGTGACGGATGACATCATCACCAATCCGGTAACCTTTTTCAAGGACCATATCAATGCTGTCATCAGGCAGGTCGGGATTGCTGCCTTGCATAACGGCCTCATGGATCTGCGGATCGAAAGGCTTGCCTTCAGCAGGAATCTCTTCGATATGCAGGGTTTCAAGGGCCTTTTCAAACTGTTTGTGGATCATAGCCATGCCCTTTAAGATGGACTCGGCATCATGGTTTTTTTCCACACTGGCCTCGGCGCGTTCAAAATTATCGAGGACCTTCAGGAATTCCCGGACCACTGAAGCCGTTACGAAACGGCCTAAGCGTTCCCGTTCTTCCGTATTTCTCTTGCGGAAATTATCAAAGTCGGCCTGCAGACGAAGCAACCGATTGGAAAGCTCATCGATTTCCTCTTGCTGCTTGGAAATCGTTTGATCCTTGGGATCAGGCGTACCATCTGCCGGTTCTGCGTTTTTTTCCTCAGCCTCCGTGGCCTTTGCTGCTTCCGCTTTGTCAGCACTCATTTCGGCGGCTTGTTGTTTTGGATCTTTTGTCTCTTCGTTCACCGTACGTCCTCCCTATTTTTCATCAATTTTATTCATGACCACCTTCAGGTAGTGATGAAGATAATCCATCACAGAAATGACCTTGCGGTATTCCATACGGGTAGGTCCCAACACGGCAAGGGTCCCAACGACCTGGCCATTCAGGCGGTAGGTCGCTTGGATCATGCTGCAGTCCTGGATGCTGGAGAACTTATTCTCGCTGCCAATGGTGACCCTTAATCCCGAGTCACTGCTGGCCTTCAGCATATCCTTGAGCATCTGTTCTTCTTCAAGGACGCCCAAGAGTTCCCGCATCCGTTCCGTATCCTTGAATTCAGGCTGTCCCAGGAGTTGTTTGGTTCCTCCAAGGAACATCTTGTCCTCCTGCTGGCCGGCCTTGACCTTCTTGATACGGCTTACGATGGATGCATACAGCCGTTTGTCCCCGGCAAGCATTTCCCGTACCTTTGCTAGGAGCTCCTGAGAAATATCATTCAGTTTGCGTCCATTAAGGTACTGCGAAACACGCTGGGCAATCTGGTCCAGCTCACTTTCTTTTACTCCGCTGGGGATTTCCACCACGCCATGATCGACATTCCCCTCTTCCGTGACGATGCACAGGATAGCCTGACCCTTGTTGAGGGGCAGGAACTTCATGTAGGAGAACGTAGCCTCGCTGTCCTTGTTTGCAAGGACGACGGATACGTTCTTGCTCATGCGGGACAGGATCTTGGCCGTGGATTGGAAGATGTCGTCAATGGTATGCACCCGCTGCCTGAACCAATTGTTGATGAGCGCCATATCGCTCGATGATAAGGTCAGGGATCCTTCACCAGCAAGGGAATCCACATAGAGGCGGTACGCCGCCGCGGAAGGAATCCGTCCTGCCGATGTGTGGGGCTGCTCCAAGAATCCAAGGAGCTCCAGATCGGACATTTCGTTTCGAATGGTCGCCGGACTGATACCAAGATTATATTTCCGAGCGATTGTACGGGATCCTACAGGCTCGGCCGTCTCGATGTAATCATCAATGACGAGTTGAAGTATTTTCTTTTGTCGTTCGGTCAGCACTGTAATCATCTCTTTCCCAGATTATTAGCACTCGAAACTTTAGAGTGCTAACATCTAATGGTTAAGATACACCTCTTTAGTCAAAATGTCAATACTTTCCCGAAAAATAATTTACAAAAAGCAAAAGCCTCAAAAAAGAAGGCCCCATGCGGGAAAAAGCCTATGGAAAAGGGCCTCCGCTGGGGTATTGTCCTTGGTGTTGGCTGCTCGCGTTCCTTCATGGTGTGAGGTGTCAGTCCGTTGTGATGAAGGCTTCGAAGGCAAGGTTCCCGTACTGCATGCCAAGGGGCGTGAGACAAAAATGACCATCCTCCCATTTGGCCCATCCCTTATGGATGAGGTTCTCTATCTGAGGCCCGTAATCAAAGGCAAAGGAGCGCCCAAAGCGGGCTTCATAATCCAGGAGGGAGAGTCCTCTTACGGTACGTAGGTTCATGAAGATCATTTCTTCCCGCTGGACGGCAGGTGACAGGCATTCTATCTCCGGTGCCTCTCCTCTTTCGTAGGCCGCAAGATAAGCCGGGTTGTTCTCCCGTGTCCTGCCGTCAAAGCGCGTCGCTCCGGCGCCAAAGGCAAGGTAGGGATTGTAGTGCCAATAGACAAGGTTGTGCCGCGACTTGTCACCTGCTTTGGCAAAATTGGAAATCTCGTAGCGCTCGTAGCCGCCCTTGACGAGGCGGTCCATGATGAGGTCATACATGTTACCCGTCTCATCGTCTGTGGGAAGGATCCAGCGCCCTTGTCGGAGATTATGGGAAAGGACGGTCCCCGGTTCAACGGAAAGCCCGTAGATGGAAATATGGCTGGGTCCCAGAGCCATGAGTTCCGTCAAGGATGCCTCGACGCTTGCAGCCGTCTGCGTCGGATATCCATAGATAAGGTCACAGGACAGACGTGTAAACCCCACCTTTTTGCTGAGAAGGATAATGTGCCGCGCCTCATCCGCTGTATGGGTACGGCCCATGAGGCGCAGTTCGCTGTCCTCTAGAGACTGGATGCCAAGGCTCAGGCGGTCCACCCCCAACGCTCGCAGTCCCCTAAGGTAGGCTTCATCGACAGTTCCCGGATTGGCTTCAAAGGTCACTTCCCGCGGCGAATGGAGATAGCCTTTTTCCTTCAGGGCATGGAAAATGGCGGCGAGTTCCTCCAAGGATAGCAGGCTGGGCGTACCGCCGCCAACATAGACTGTCGCGCCGCGGCTTACAGGAAGGGGGGCATCATAGCTCCTGATTTCCCTGATCAGAGCCTTGACGTAGCGGGCGCGTGCCGCCCCATCCTGCCCCTGGTAGCTTATAAAATCACAGTAACTGCACTTATGCTGGCAGAAAGGGATATGGAGATAAATGCCTTGATAGGCTTCCCATGGATGCATTTGGAAGACTCCTTTATGTGTGATGGGGTTATTGTAACATGGATGAGAAGGTAGAAGGGTATATTTTTATTCAAGAGCAAAATCGCTCCGCTTCTCCAAAATAACGTGTCGTCATCTCCTGCGCCCAGCTTATGAAAGAGGAAGGGGGTTACAATCCTCGTCCCATATGGGCTCATCTACTTTGTCGCCCACGATTTCACTTTTTCAACGTACACACGTCTTTTGAAGCCGCGTAATCAGAAAAAGGCTGCAAAGCGATGCTTTGCAGCCTTTCTTACGCTTACTTTTGCGTGATCAGGCGTTTCAGGTCGAGGAGTTCTTTTTCAAGACTATCAATTTTATTTGCCTGGATTTTCAGCATTTCATCTTGATGTTCAATCTTGGCGTTCTGGTCCATGATGGTCTGCTGCATGGCAAGCGGACTAGCCTTTGGCTTCCGGCCCTTTGTGCCAAAGCGGAAAGTGACACCGCCACTCATCATGGCATCGCCGTTGCCAAGGGTGCCGCCAAGGTTATACATGACATCTTCATTCGGACGGTAGAACAGGCCAAGGGCCGCTGCATTGGCCGCTTTATAGTGACCATAACCGAGAGCAAAATCAAATTTGCTGTCCGGATCCCATTCCAGGGGATGGAGCGCTGCCAGGGCGGCTGCGCCAGCGCCAGCACGGCTCACTTCGTGGGTCATGCGGCTATTGAGGCTCTCTACGCGGTGATCAACATAATCCACATTAGCTGCACTCGTCGGATCGCTTGGATCTGTGGCAATTCCGGTAATGGTCCTCGTGACACCATCTTTACCACGAACATCGATGGTCTTTGCCGTCCCAGTCTGATCGATATTGATGGTCACGCCATCGGTTTTCATAAGGGTATTTCCATCCACCTCTTTAAGAGCGTTATAGAGAGTGTCGCCGCTGATGAGCCGATGGTCACCGCTTTGGGATTCGCCCGTGCCAAGCTTCTTCTGCCAGCTTGTAACATCGGAATCCGTGAGATTTCCTGCATCGCGGTCGGCCTTCTTATCCATGTCCTCTTTCATGACATCTTTGATGGCACTGTCATCAACGTTAACGGCATAGGAAATGTTGCCATTTGTCTCCGTCTTCGTCGTTACGGTCGTGTTCTTCCCATTGACGACCTTCACCGCATCCTGGGCAAGGTTCTTGATTGTCGTCTTTCCTTCATCCGTAACGTTGGAAAGATCCGTCTTGGCATAATTGTTGTCCAGATTATCGGTGATGTTCTTGATGCTTGTAATATTGTCTGTGTTCTTCTTCACCTGGTCATCAAGGTTCTTCAGGTTCTCTCCTGCAGTTGCATCCTTCTTGACGTAGGTGCCGTCTTCGCTGACGCGGGTTTCATCCTTGATGGCTTTTGCCACCGTATCGCCCGTCACAAGACGGTTGTCACTTTCTTTCACCTCGCCCGTACCAATGGCCTTTCCCCAGCTTTCGGCATTCTTCTTCTGGTCTTCTTCGGAAGCGGCCGTTCCGTCGGCGTTCTTGAGGTTGCTGCCAATGTTCGAAGCATCGATGTTAGCTTTCTTGTCAAGATTTTTGTTTGTATCCTGCGAAGCCTTATTTAGGGCATCGTAGACTGTATCGCCCGTCACAAGACCGCTGTTCCCTTCTTCGACCTTGCCGTCACTGGCCACATCGACCTTGAAGGTTTTCACCCCATCCACCTCACGGGAGGAAACAGTCGTATAGGACCCATTTTCCATATCGATGGTGCCTTTGGCGAGGTTCTTGATGACCGTCTTACCGGCATCGGTGATGTTCGTCAAATTCGTTAGGTCCGTAATGTTCTTCGCATTAGTACCCACCTGTTTATCAAGGGCAAGGAGGTTGTCACCAGTGGTACTCGCCATCTTGACATAGGTGCCATCTTCCTTCGGACGCACTTCCGTATAGACCGTTCCGCCCGTTACAAGCTGGCCATTATTTTTATCAATGGTGCCCGTACCAACGGCGCTGCCCCAAGCGTTGAGGTTCTGCTGGATGGCATCATCCGAAGCAGCCGTCGAGCCATCGTCCCCTTTGAGGTTCTTGCCGACGTTCGACGCATCAATATCAGCCTTGTTACTGACCTTCGTATCCATGTCAGTATCGATGGCATTTTTGGCATCCTCAATGGCGTTATACACGGTATCACCGGAGACGAGGTTTGCGTCGTCTTTTGCGACCTTACCATCATTCTTTGCAGAGACAGTGTACGTAACGGAAGAACCGTCCGTCGCTTTTTCCATCTGCACTTCTACGCGGTCGCCGGCTTTTACTGTGATGGCCCCTACAGCAGCTTTCTTGATGACCGTTTGCCCGTCAGCTGTAATATTGGAAAGATCTTTCAGGTTCCTAATATCTGTCGCGTTGCTCGCAATGTTCGACGTATTGGTGGAGATGTTGTCGGCATT
>NZ_KE384298.1:35582-131932 GCF_000425045.1 Acidaminococcus intestini DSM 21505
CCGTCAGCTGTAATATTGGAAAGATCTTTCAGGTTCCTAATATCTGTCGCGTTGCTCGCAATGTTCGACGTATTGGTGGAGATGTTGTCGGCATTACTCTTCACCTGTCCATCAAGGGCCAGAAGGTTATCACCCGTCGTGCTTGCCGTCTTGACATAGGTCCCATCAGATGAAGGCCGCACTTCGCTGTAGACCGTGCCGCCCGCCACAAGGTTCGCATCGCCGGAAGCAACAGCACCATCATTGTTGACGCTTATCTTGTAAGTGGCAGCCCCTGTCGTTTGGTCCGTTTCGCTTGCTACACTGATGCGATCGCCTGCCGAAACTTTTGTCAGCTGATCCATGGTTGCCGCATCGTGACCATCTTTACCGTATCCTACATTGACCAAGCGATTATAAAGGTTGCTGCTATAAGTCTGTTCCTTTACGGTTCCTCCCCCGTTCACTGTATACGATGTTTGATAATATTTATCACCTTTGTTATGTCCGACGGAAATGGTTCCTGCTTCCGTGGCCACGGCGCCTGCACCGATGGCAACCCCTTTTTCAACATTTGCTGACGCACCGATGCCAATTGCAACGGCATCTTTTGCCGTATCTGCGGTTGAAGCACCGCCAAGGGCAACAGAATATTGTCCTTGAGCAGCCCCTTTTTCTCCCCCTACCAAAACTGAATAGAGCCCACTTGCAGCATTAGACCAGCCGCCTAAAATGGCAGTCCCCGTTCCGGACACCGTATTGCTGGCCCCGCCATAAACAGAAGTCAGCGTACCTGCTGTCATATTATAGGTTCCGCCAAAAATGCCCGCCTGTCTTCCTCCAACGGTATTTTTTGTTCCCCCAATCAGAACGGACTGGTTAGCATTCCCTGAAGACTTGTTTACCGTTCCGCCAACAAATACAGTATCCGTTCCACTCGTCAGTTCGTGTTGATTCCCACCAATGATGATCCCGTTTGCCGCACCATTTTTATTATTTGAGCCTCCAATGATTGTACTGTTGGTGCCGCTTGCTGTATTGGTATTTCCGCCCATAATAGACGCATTTTCCCCTGAAGCCGTATTGGTGGAACCACTTACAACAATGGAGTTTCTCCCTGAAGCTATATTATTGGCGCCGCCCGTAACAACAGAATAAACGCCAGAGACCGTATTTCCCGATCCCCCTAAAACAACGGAATAATTTCCGCTGGCCGTATTGTATTGGCCGCCTAGGACCTGTCCGTATAGCGCAAGAGGTGCCGTTGCGGTTCCAATGCTGCCGCTATCAGTAACAAAGATTTGCCCTGCGTGGCCCCACCATGAATTGGTTGAATCAATGAAAGCATAGTATAGATCTCCCGTTGTTTGGGCAGTCGTACCGCCTGATGTCTTATAATCCATCGAGACCTGTTTTTCCGGCGTGATTTCCGCTGCGTACCCCACATTTCCCACAATCCTGCCTTGATTAAAAGGCAAAAGCGCGGTCACTCCCCATACGGTCATAGATGCCATGGTCAAGATAGCAATCTTTTTACGCAAGCTCATTGTCCCTCTCATCGGTCTCCTCCTTGTTTTCCTTCAGTCCCCCATGGTATTTTTCTCTTTTATCCATTTTTTCTCTTTTCAAATTGTAAAATAGGCATAATGAATCGTTTCGTAAACTAAGTTTGTTATTTACAGAATATTATGCGTTTTAATGATAACTAATTATTTTAGTTTCTTTTTTTATATTTATATCCTTATTCATGTCTCATCATTCTATAAGGAATTTTGTTATATGTCAATAATATTTTTTAAATAAAATAGATTCATAATATATATATTATTGGTAATCATAGTTAAAAATCGATTATATTCACAGAATACAACTTTCACTTTAAACGAATTACTCATTTAATTTATATATAAAAATCGGCCATTTTCTTACAAATTCGTAAGAAAATGGCCGATTGATTCAGAGACTTACTGAGTTAGGGAACGACCTGATTACTTTATGAACCCAACCTGCTTGCTGATTTCAGCATAGACCTGTTCCGCCGTTTTACGGTATTTCTTCTTATTTTCTTCAAAAAGGTTGTCCCCGTGAGTATCAATGGCGACAATCAAGGGCCCTAAGGTATCGACTTCACTGGTCCACAGGGTTTCCGGCATCCCCAGGTCTTCCCACTTACGGTCAATGATCTGCTTGAAATTGACAGCACTGACAACGGCGCAGCCAGCCGGAAAAACGCAGAAGATACAAGTATCTTCCTTACAGGCTTCCTGGGTTCCCTCCCCCATGCCGCCTTTACCGACAATCAACTTGACGCCCGTTTCCTTGATGAAGGCCTTTTCAAATTTTTCCATTCGCATGGAAGTCGTCGGTCCAATGGAGACCATTTCGAAGCGATCCTTTTCGCCGGCAATGGGGCGGACAATCGGCCCGGCATGGAAGATGGCCCCGCCTTTGAGGTCAACGGGAAGTTCTCTTTTTTCCTCGATGAGGCGGCGATGGGCAACGTCACGGCAGGTCGTAATGTGACCGGTCAGATAGACAATGTCACCGATTTTGAGGTTCTTGATGTCTTCGTCCTTGATGGGCGTATGAAGGATGATCTTAGCCATTAAAATTCAGCTCCTTTGTGGGTAGTAACAGTATAATGCAGATCCTTATCAAAGATGATGTGACCGCGGCGATGGTTCCAGCAGCCAATGTTCACGGCAACACCGATGGCCGATGGATGGCGGGCTGTATTGACGATATTGACGCCCAGTACAGAGGCCGATCCTGTCATACCCTGCGGGCCTAGGCCAATCTTATTGATGCCTTCTCCCAAGAGCCGTTCCATCTTGGCTGCCCGTTCGTTCGGGTTATGGGACCCGACAGGACGCATGAGGGCCAGTTTTGAATTAAGGGCCGCTGTTTCAACGCTGGTTGCAACACCAACACCAACGAGGAAAGGAGGGCAGGCATTCGGGCCATAGCTGACCATTCTTTCAAGGACAAATTTCGTAACGCCTTCATACCCCTCCCCTGGCATCAGGACCATGGCATGACCTGGAAGGGTGCAGCCACCGCCTGCCATATAGGTATAGATTTCGCAGGAATCAGAGTTTGGTTCAATGGACCAAAATACGGAAGGGGTTCCTTTACCGACATTTTTCCCCGTATTGTATTCGTCAAAGGTTTCTACACTGTTATGACGGAGCGGGGTCGTAACCGTCGTGCGGATCACGGCTTCACGCAGCAGTGCTTCCAAGTCGTCAATGAGAGGGAACTTGGTCCCGCATTTTACAAAGAACTGCAGCACGCCCGTATCCTGACAGGACGGACGGTCAAGCTTTTTGGCAAGCTCCATGTTCTTTTCATAGGTTTCATATAGCAGTTTGGCAATGGGTACGGTTTCCTTGGAAGCCAGTTCCTTTAATTTGTCTGCAACATCGTCCGGCAGGACCTTGGACGTATACCCGACAAACCGAGCCATGATATCGGTCATCTGTTCAACTTGTTCAGTGTGTGACATTTAAAAATTCCTCCTTATTAATAACTGCCTAGCTTGATATGGTTCATCATTTTCTCAAGGATAAAATGGGAAAATGAGGGGAAGCAAAATGAGACTGATAATAGCGGAAACCACAATCATCGGAAGGCCTGCCTTGACATAATCATTGAACGTATACCCACCTGGGGCAAAGACCATCATATTGGCCGGCATCCCGATAGGAGTGGCAAAAGCAAGGGACGCTCCAATGACGGTAGCGACGACAACGGCCTTGGGATCCGCCCCCATTCCGGCTGAGATATTGAGACTGATTGGTACGAGAAGGGCAGTCGTGGCAAAGTTGCTCATAAAGTTTGTCATGAGGGTCGCGAGGAGAAAGACCACCACGAGCAGAGCAAAGGGAGACGCGCTGGGTCCCAAGGCACTAATGACCGTGTCAGCAATCATCTTGCCGGCGCCTGTCTTTTGAAGGGCTTTGGCAAGGGCCAAGGTGCCGCCATAAACAAAGATGGTCTGCATATCAATGGAACGATAGGCCGCCTTTTCGCTGATAGCGCCGCAGGCCACAAGGACAACTGCACCGATGCAGCCGGAAAGATAGAACTTGATGCCAATCTGCTTTTCAAAGATCATGGCAAGAATGGTAAGGACCATGACAACCAAGGAAACCATTTGTTTCCATCGCGGCACATCGGAAAAGTCCTGCTCCTCATCATACATGGAATCTCCCATGTTCTTCGTTTTTTCCGGCAGGAAACGATACCCGACACAGGCAAAGAAGGCCGTACTGATCAGAAGAATAGGAAGACCGACAAAGCCATATTCAAAGAAACTGATTTCAACACCTACATTCTGAAGCGCGGCTTTTCCTAAAAGGTTGCCCGGAGCGCCGATAATGGAGAGGTTCCCGCCCATGGCAGCAGCAAAGATGAGGGGAAGGAGCAGGCGGGAACGGGAAAAACCAGATTTTGATGCCGTTCCAATGACGATTGGAATCAAGATAGCGGCCGTTCCTGTATTGGAAAGAAAGCCGCTCATGATGCCCGTCACAAGCATGACCGCAACAATGAGTTCCCGTTCCGTATGGGCGAATTTGGTGACGATGCCGCCCACCCGATTGGCCATACCGGTTTCAAAAAAGCAGCCCCCAATCACGAACATAGCAACAAAAAGGATCAGATTGTTATCGACAAAACCACCAAAGGCATCCTTGGGACTGAGGACTCCTGTAAGAACCAGGACAAGGAGCGCAATGATGGACGTAACCGCCAGTGGAATCTTTTCCCAAACAAACATAACAATAACAAATAAGAGCAGTGCCAACGTAATGGCAACGGGTGACATAGCAATTCCTCCCTTAGATAGAATTGGCGCCATTGGATACATTTTAAAATGTACATTTGTATTTTATATTTAATAAAGTATCCATTTCTTGATTAGACTATATTCCAAATTTGATATTTCGTCAAGAGAATCATAGAGTTTTCTGTTTTTTCCATACAATTAACGAAATGCTCTTACGAATATTATCTAATTAGTCGAGTTTTTATCAGGTGTTTTCCATTCTGCTCATAAAAAAAGAGACTTTCCGAAAATCACTTTGTGACTTTTGGAAAATCTCGTCTCTACGAGTGCGCCAACGCAGGCACTGCTATCCATTTTTGTTTGTTTATAAAATAGATATATCCATTTTTTATTTTTCTCCCCTTGTGACAAAGCTGCGGTAATTGGTGAGCACGTCTTCCATGCTGCGCTTCATATGGGCAACCATGAGCGCCCTCGCCCGCTTGCCGTCATGGGCCCGCAGGGCTTGCATGAGCTCATCGTGCTCTATGCTGGAAATCTTGGCATATTCCTCTTCGGTGACCAGATATCCCATGGATAGACCACTCCATAGATTGGCTGCAAGATGTTCCAATTTCTCATTGCCACAGGCTTTCCAAATGGCCATATGAAAGCTTTCGTTGTAGTCCTTATAAGCACTGTAATTTTTCTCCGCAAGGGATCGCTTCATATCTTTATAGACAGCTTCAATGCCGGAAATATCGGTCCCTTCCTGCGCTGCAAGATAAGCAGCTTCGCCTTCAAGGAGCGCGCGCACGGCATAGTGGTCACGAATGTTCTTAGTGCTCATGCCTAGAACAACGGCACCTTTATTGGGACGCAGCCGGACGAGTCCCTGGGAAGAAAGCAGCTGCAGAGCTTCCCGCACAGGGGTGACGGATACACCCATCCTGCGGGCCGTTTCTTCCAAAGTCAGGACCGTTCCCGTCTCGATTTCCTTACGGAAAATAGCCTTGCGCAAATAGGAGGCGACCTGTTCCCGCGCGGGCAAGAGATTGATAGGCTGGATGGCCGTATTTTTGAGCGGTTCTTTTATTTTTTCCTGCATGGGTAGATCCAAGCCATCAGGGGAACCTTTTTTTCCCCGCACAATGATGTGGCGGTTGGAAAGCTTTTCGGCATAACCTTCTGCCACGAGACGATTCAAAGCCTCTCTTACAGGCATCCGAGAAACACCAAAGGATTTGGCCAGTTCCACCTGTTTCAATTCTTCACCAGCCGAAAGGATTCCCTTTTTGATTTTTTCTGAAAGGACCGAGAAGATTAGGTCCTGCGAGCTTACTTTTCCCTTAAGGAGAGCGTTTTCTTTCTTGTCAGCCTTCATGACAAAGGCCCCCTTCTTTGCTTTTTATGAAAAAAGAACTGTCCGCCAGTCTAGGTAAAGAAAGGACAATCCCCGCAAGCAAGGAAATGCTTACTTTTCATCCATTTTAAGGATGGCCATGAAGGCTTCTTGGGGCAGTTCCACGGAGCCAACCTGTTTCATCCGTTTCTTCCCGGCCTTTTGTTTTTCAAGAAGTTTACGTTTACGCGTAATATCACCGCCATAGCATTTGGCAAGAACGTCCTTTCTCAGGGCACTGACGTTCTCACGGGCAATGATCTTGCTTCCGATTGCGGCCTGGATGGGGATTTCAAAAAGCTGCCGGGGAATGATCTTGCGCAATTTTTCCACAAGGGCGCGGCCCCGTACTTGGGCGCGGTCCCGATGGACAATGGCCGACAACGCGTCGACAGGATCCCCATTTAGGAGGATATCGACTTTGACCATATCGCTGGGCCGATATCCCGACAGTTCATAGTCAAGGGAGGCATAACCGCGGGATACGGATTTCAAGCGGTCAAAATAATCAAAGATGATTTCACTTAAAGGCAGGCTGTAGTGGAGCATGACCCGGTTTTCATCAAGATAGGTCATATTGGCATATTCCCCACGTTTTTCTTGGGACAGTTCCATTACAGGTCCCACATATTCCTTGGGAACGATGATGGTGGCATTGACAAAAGGTTCTTCTACATGGTCGATGACAGTCTGGGGCGGGAAAAGGGAGGGATTGTCCACCATTTCCACATCCCCATTTGTCCGGACAACTTCGTAGATGACGTTGGGCGCGGTTGTTATCAAGGCAAGGTTATATTCCCTTTCCAAACGCTCCTTGATGACATCCATATGAAGGA
Organism: Acidaminococcus intestini DSM 21505; assembly: GCF_000425045.1. GTDB lineage: Bacteria > Bacillota > Negativicutes > Acidaminococcales > Acidaminococcaceae > Acidaminococcus > Acidaminococcus intestini. The sequence continues at coordinate 42,568 of NZ_KE384298.1, forward strand.
GTCCCAAAAAGCCGCAGCGGAAACCAAACCCCAGGGCGGAGGAAGTTTCCGGCTCAAACATGAGGGAAGCGTCGTTGAGCTGCAGTTTTTCCAGGGCATCGCGGAGATTGTCATAATCGGAATTTTCCACAGGATAAAGGCCGCAGTACACCATGGGGGTAGCCTTGCGATAACCAGGCAGGGCCTGGGCAGCGGGATGATTTTCATCCGTAATGGTATCCCCCACCCGCGCATCGCGGACGTTCTTGATGGACGCGGCAAGGAAACCGACCATGCCTTCCCCCAGTTCCTCGACATTGACGAGGGCCGGTTTGAAGACACCCACTTCCGTGACTTCATAGACCTTCCCTGTTGCCATGAGACGAATGGTCATGCCCTTTTTAAGGCAGCCATTGACCACACGCAAGTAGAGCATGACCCCTTTATACGAGTCAAATTTGGAGTCAAAGATGAGCGCCTGCAGCGGAGCTGCATCGTCCCCTTGGGGGGCCGGAATGCGGTTAACGACAGCCTCTAGGACCTCATCGATGCCAAGGCCCGTTTTGGCTGAGCAAAGAATCGATTCCGCCCCATCAATACCCAGGACATCCTCCACTTCCTTGATGACCCGGCAAGGATCAGCACTGGGAAGATCCACCTTGTTGATGACCGGGATGATTTCAAGGTCATGTTCCATTGCAAGGTAAACGTTGGCCAGGGTCTGCGCTTCAATGCCCTGGGTCGCATCGATGACAAGGAGTGCGCCTTCACAGGCAGCAAGGGCTCGGGAAACCTCGTAGTTGAAGTCGACATGGCCCGGGGTGTCAATGAGGTTCAAGATGTAATCATTGCCGTCTTTGGCATGGTAATCAAGCTGGACAGCCTGGTCCTTGATGGTGATGCCCCGCTCCCGTTCAAGGGACATATTGTCAAGGATCTGGTCTTCCATTTCTCGCTTGGAAAGGGTTCCCGTCTTTTCGATGAGGCGGTCGGCAAGCGTGGATTTTCCATGATCGATATGGGCAATGATGGAAAAATTCCGGATTCTATGGGTCTGTGCCATGGATTGATTCTACCTCCAAGATTTCAGTAAGCTAAAAACACCGCGCGGCGTAAGCCGCGTGGGGGTTATTTTTCATTATAGCATGAAGGATGGCTCCTTGTAAAAAGCCGCTCCTGAAAAAGCTTCCATATAGCAAAAAGACTGGCAGCCGAATGGCTGTCAGTCTTTTGGACTGTCTTATTTGACTGCGTTGACTTTCTTGGCTAAACGGGACTTTTTGCGAGCAGCAGCAAATTTGTTCACCGTACCCTTGCGGGCAGCTTTATCGAGTAAGCTTGCAGCGGTCTTAAGAGCGGCCTGAGCCTCATCCTTGGAACCAGCAGCAGCAAAAGCTTCAACCTTACGTGCAGTACTGCGGATTTCCGCCTTGACGGGGCCATTGGCAGCGCGGCGCTCAGCATCAGTCTTGACGCTACGAACGGAAGACTTAATATTCGGCATGTTTTCACCTCCACCAATTAGCTTTACCGAAACATTTTATCATTAATAGATATAAAAGGCAAGGAGTTTTTCCATAAGGCTCCTGTATGGGCCGGATGGTTCCCCTATTTGACGTACACGATGGTCGCTCCAAAACCGCCTTCGTTAAGAGGTGCCATTTCCGTTTTTTTCACATTAGGATGCTGCTTGAGATAGTCCAACAGTCCTTTGCGAAGCATGCCCGTGCCCTTTCCATGAACCAAGCGGAAGCGGTCCATGCCGGCAAGCAATGCATCATCAATGGCCTTGTCCACGTCAGGGATGGCTTCATCCACGGTTTTCCCCCGTACATCGGTCTGTACAGACGTGTCCTGGGCCTTTTTGACAAAGAACTCATGACGGCTGCCGGAACTTTTCTTAAGCGTCCGGTGCGTTTTTTGCGGCGAAACTGGCTGGGCCTTTGTGAGAATACAATCCTTCATGGACACATTCATCTTCATGACACCAATAGCAACCGTCACATCACGGCCATTGACAGCCGTAATCTTTCCTTCCTGGCCCAAGGTCTTGACAAAGACCACCTTGCCAACAGCCGCATTGCCGCTTGTAAGGCCCTGCCCTTCCGGCTCCGTGCGACCCGAAATGGAAAAATTCTTACTAAGGGCCTTGCGGCTCATCTCAGCCAGCCGTTCGACTTTGGCACTTTCCACAAGATTCTGCTGGGCCCGCAGTTCCTTTAGGATGCCTTGGCTTTCACGGCGAGCATTGCGATAAAGCTCATCTGCGTCTTCCCGTGCCTTGCGAAGGATGTCATTTCGACTCTTTTCAAGGCGGGTCTTTTCTGCTTTCAGCTGGTTGCGGAGAATTTCCGTTTCCCGCCGCAGCGTCTCAATTTCATCCTTGCGGCTTTCATATTCCCGCCTCTCTCCTTCAAGGTTCTGAAGCACCCGTTCCATATTGCTGTGCCGCTCATTGATAAAGGTCCGTGCCTCATCAAGGATGTCTTCAGGAAGACCTAAACGGCGGCTGATATAAAAGGCGTTGCTGCTTCCCGGGACCCCCATGAGAAGACGGTAGGTCGGGCGCAGCGTTTCCGGATCGAATTCAACGCTGGCGTTCTGCATGCCTTCATGTTCATAGGCAAAGGTCTTGAGCTCGCTGTAATGCGTTGTCATGATCGTAAGGACATGGGCCTTGTAAAAATGCTCAATCATGGCCATGGCAAGGGCTGCCCCTTCTGTCGGATCGGTCCCGACACAGACTTCATCGACAAGGACCAGATCGCGATCCGTGGCTTCCCTTATAATGGAAATCATGTTCTTCATATGACCGGAAAAAGTGGACAGGCTCTGTTCAATGCTCTGTTCATCGCCAATATCGGCGTAAACCCCGGAAAACACAGGAAAAATTGCTTCTTCAGCAGGAAGAAAGAGCCCCGCCTGGGCCATGAGGGCAAAAAGGCCGACGGTCTTTAAGGCGACAGTCTTGCCGCCCGTATTAGGTCCCGTAATGAGGAGCGTCGTGAAGTCCTGCCCCAGCTCAATATCAAGGGGTACAATAGATTCCTGTTCCAAAAGGGGATGGCGGCCCTTGACAATACGCAGATGATGATCAAGGACCATCATGGGACGCCGCGCCCCAAGCGCCTCGGCATAGAGGGCCTTGGCCGAAATAAGGTCCACTTGGGCCACAACGGCAAGACTCTCAAGGATATGGTCTGCTTCAGCCCCTACATGGCTTGTCAACGTTCGCAGGATGCGTTCTACTTCCGCCTTTTCTTCAAGGACATACTTCTTGATGTCATTATTGAGGTTAACAACGGCCATAGGCTCAATAAAGAGCGTTGCCCCGCTTGACGACTGGTCATGGACAATGCCGGGAAAATTGAGGCGATATTCCTGCTTGATGGGGATGACATACCGATCCTCACGCATGGTGACGAGGGCATCTTGAAAATATTTCTGGTTGTTTGGGTCATGCAGGAGGTCGGAAAGCTTATCCTTTACCCGGTTGCGGGCAACGAGGATGCCCGTCCGAAGGCCTGAGAGCTTCACAGAGGCCGTATCCTTGATATTGCCTTTTTCATCAAGGACGCTGGAAAGCTGCTTAGAAAGGCGCGAGAAATCATGGAGCTCATCGCTGTAACGCACAAGGGCTGGTGCCGTCTCGCTGACTTCCTTAAGGAATGCCTTAAGGTCCAGCATCCCCGAAATGGCATCCTGGATGGCCTTGAATTCTTCCGGATCAAGAAGGCTGCCAACACGGGTACGTTTCACCAATCCGGAAATATCGGTAATCCCCCCTAAGGGGATACGTCGTCCTTCATCTAGGATGCGGACCGCTTCCGCAGTTTCTTCCTGAGAAAGCTTGACCTCCTCAAAGCGGGAAGAACTCATCAGTTCCATGGCAAGACGCTGCCCCATGGCCGTACCGGCGTACTGGCTAAGCTTTTCCCTGACTTTGGTAAATTCCAAGGTATTGATTGCAAATTTTGCCATTATAAGACACCTCTAAAATAGTGGCCCCGCGTGGTTCCCGGTTCATTTTCCTCGACAAGGGTCACCCCGTCAAGAACGCCCCGGTACATGGCGGTCAGGACGCCGGTCTCTTCGACAGAAGCATTCCGGGCGTCAAACCGCAGCCGGGCAAGACCCATCTTCTCCATTTTCTTTGCATGGGCCAGCATGGAAAGGCGCTGCCCATTGAGGATATGCATCCGGCCAAATTGGTCCTGTTTCAACGGGAAACGGACTTTCTTCCGGTCCTCGAGAAAACCTGCTTCCTTGCAGTGATAATCGCAGTGGCCCTGGTCAAGATGGCCAAGGAAGCTGCCCTCTACGCAATATTCAGAGACCATCATTTCAAGGGAGCCTTCGGCAAGGCACTCCAAGGGCAGGTTTGATTTTCTTGCAAGGCCCTCGACCTGGGAGAGAGTAAGTTCCGGAGACAGCGTGATGCCCTCAGCACCAAGCTCCTGCCAGAAAAGGATACTCTGGCTATTAAATGTATTTTGGTCCCAATCAACCCACAAAGGAAGCCCCTGGGCAAGGACCTTTTCCACAAGGCCGTTATTGCTCACGACGATACCGTCAGGCGACAGGGCCTGCCAACGAGGAAGGACCTGATCATAGTAGGAAAGCTGTCCTTCGGAAACAACACGGCTCGTGCCGATATACCACTTCTTTCCCTTTTCCCGGACCCAGTGACCAAGGGTCTCGAGGTCTTTCAGCGTCAAAAGAGGCAGGGTAAAACTATCGCCGCCAACAATAAGGACGTCGGCGCCGCCTGAAAGGGCAGCTTTGGCCTTGTCCAAGGTATCGACATGGACGGACAGTTCAGCATGGCGACGCAGGGAATGATTGACTGGCTGGGACAGATAGCGGTCGTGCCACTGGACTTTTTGGCGGGGCGGACAAAACTCCTCAAGGCGCGCTTTCGTGAGGGCTTCTACAGAAAGACGGCGCGCTTCATTGATCTCACTCATGGGAACCATGACATTGTCGTCACACGTAAGGAGCAAGCTCCCCAAGGAAAATTCCGTGTTGCCCAGACGGTCCACCTGTTTGCGTACCACGGTTTCATCAAGGGCATGCTTGCGGGCTCTTTCCACGATAAAACGGGTCTGCGCTGTCCCTGTATGCCCTTCATCATCTGTGGCCGTTATGGTCATGGGCTCACCGAGGGCAGCTGTCACATAAAAGGACAGGGGAATACGTTTTTTATGGTCTGGACCAAAGAAGCTTTCAGCATAGGTCATGAGTTCGTGATCATTTGTCCGGAAGACGCGGTCGTTGAGACGGATGCCCCGAGGCACGGAAATGGTGACCTTCTCACCGACTTCGGCTACATCACGGTTCTTGCCATTGACCGTCATGGAATCGACAGTCGTTCCCACGCGGCCGCCGACGCTCACCCAAAATTCCAGGCCGTCGCCCAAATGTAGGGTCCGTTCGAGCTTGACCGTTCCTTCCGTGTGATCTTTATTCAAAGAAACAACCCGGCCCAGAAGGATGCCGCGGTTATTAGGGCGGCGGTCGCTCATCATGGTGCGGCCCGGCTTTTTCTCAAGGTAGGCCGTCGTAAAATCACGGTTGAAGATCTGTTCAATGTGTTCACGATCTTTTTCAGGGACAACGTACTTGCCTGTGAAATAGCGGTCAATGGCGCGGCGGTAGATATCTGTCACGACGGCCACGTATTCAGGCCGTTTCATGCGCCCTTCGATTTTAAAGGACCGAACGCCGGTTTCGATGAGTTGGGGGAGGATGTCAAGGGTGTTCATATCCTTTGGACTCAAGAGATACTGACCGGCATCAGCGTTTTGGAGCATGTCCTTTCCCTCCTTGTTGACCAAGGTATAGGGCATGCGGCAGGTCTGGGCACAGCGGCCCCGGTTTCCGCTGCGGCTGCCGATGAGGCTTGACATAAGGCACTGACCGGAATAACAGATGCAGAGTGCGCCATGCATGAACGTCTCGATCTCACCAGGCGTCTTTTGACAGATTGTTTTTAAGTCCTTTAAGGTGGTTTCCCTAGCCATGACAGAACGGGGCATACCCTGATGGTAGGCAAAGATGGCACCAGCGGAATTGGTAATGGTCATCTGCGTACTGGCATGCAGTTCCAGTTCAGGTACCGTGCGGCGGCAAAGCCGGATGATGCCAAGATCCTGGACAATAATGCCATCAACACCGATATTGCTGAGGAACGTGACATAGTCCCCCAGCGCCTTCATTTCCTCATCAGTGACAAGGGTATTGACCGTGACATAGATACGAACATGGTGCAGGTGAGCAAAAGTGATGGCCCGCTGCAGTTCTTCAGGGCCAAAATTTTCGGCATAGGCCCGAGCGCCAAAAGCAGAGCCACCCAGATAAACCGCATCGGCACCGGCAAAAACAGCCGCCTCAAGGGCCTCCCAGGTCCCAGCCGGGGCCAAAAGTTCAACATCTTCTCGTCTCATGAAAATCTCCTTATATATAGAAAGAAAATAGCATAACAGAATTTTGAACTTACATTATATCATATTGAAAGTCCCAAAAGAAGAAGGACCTACCCTCCCTTCCCCTTTCGAGGGCCACAAGGCATGCGAATTCGGAAAGAATTTCTATTGCAGTCCGTCAAGTTGTGATATAATACGGTTAGCTATTTGCTTTTTCCATCAGATCAATCTAGAAACAGGAGCTGACACAATGACGTATAAAGGAAAAAGAAACTGGAGGAATCTCCTCAAGCCCCGAAACCCTCGGGAAAAGAAAAAATTAGGAGGCATGATTCTTTCGGCTGTCCTTGCCCTGATCCTTGTAGGGTTCATTTCCCTCACGGCTTTCTTTGCCCTGGCAAAGTTCACAACAGCCAAGATTATGTCAAAAGATATGGTGCCCATGGCGTCGTCCCAGTTCTATGACATCAATGGCGACCTGATTTCGACCGTTGATTCCGAAGAAGACCGTATCCCCGTTTCCATCAGTAAGGTACCTAAAAACCTGCAGAACGCGTTCCTTGCAGCTGAAGACATCCGCTTTTACCAACACGGCGGAATTGACTTCAAAGGGATTGCCCGCGCCATCTACACCTACATTCGTTATGATGAGGTCCAAGGCGGCAGTACCATTACCCAGCAGCTGGCCAAAAACTACTTCCTTACGCAGGAACGGACGCTGACGCGAAAGATCCACGAAGCCTTCATTGCACTCCAGATTGAACAGAAGTACACCAAAAAGGAAATTCTGGAAATGTACATGAACCAGATTTACTTCGGTCAAGGGGCCTACGGGGTCGAAACGGCAGCCAATACCTACTTTGGGAAACATGTTGAAGATTTGGATCTTGCCGAGGCCGCTATGATTGCCGGCATCCCCAAGAGCCCGAACTACTACAACCCGAAAGCCAATCCGAAGGCAGCCAAGGCCCGTCAGGAAACAGTCCTCAGCCAGATGGAAAAGTATAATTTCATTACGCCGGAAGAGCACAAAAAAGCAAGTGAGGAAAAGCTCGAATATAAGAGCCTGACTTCAAATCCCGGCTCCAAGAGCTATTTCATCGACTACTGCATCCAGATCCTCATTGATAAATTTGGTCCTGATGCCGTCTATAAGCAAGGGCTCAAGGTTTACACCTCCCTTGACCCGACCATGCAGAAAGCCGCCGAACGGGCCGCTGCCCTGACGCCGACCTACTACACGGACAACAATAAGCTCAAGCAGCCTCAGTCAGCCATCGTGGCAATCGATCCGAAGACAGGATACATCAAGGCCATGATCGGCGGCCGCGGGACGGACCAATTCAACCGGGCCGTCATGGCAGAGCGCCAGCCAGGTTCCGCTTTCAAGCCCTTTGTTTACCTTAATGCCCTGGAGCATGGCGCCACGCCAAATGATATTGTCGATGACTCCCCGATTCCTGGCAGCTGGAACCCGCAGAACTATGACCGCCGCTTCCACGGCAAGATGACCTACCGTCGGGCCCTCACCTATTCGTACAACATTCCAGCCATCAAGATCAGTGAAAAATACGGCAACAGTAATGTCTTGAAGCTTGCCAAGAAAATGGGCATCACGACCCTTGTGGAAGATGGACCCCAGTCCGATGACAACTCAGCCATGGCCTTGGGCGGCCTCACCCACGGCGTCACGCCCCTTGAAATGGCCGGTGCCTATGGTGCCATTGCCAACATGGGGAAATTCAACAAACCGACACCGATCGTCAAGATTGTGGACCGGAACGGCAAGACCATCTATGAACACAAAGCAGATCCTGTTACCGTAGCTAAACCGAGCAGCGTCTATATGCTGATCAGCATGATGGAGGATGTCATGACCCGCGGTACCGGGCGCGGTGCTGCCATCAGCCGGCCTTCTGCCGGCAAGACGGGGACCACGAGTGAATACCGCGATGCTTGGTTCGTTGGCTTTACACCGAATCTGGCCGCTGCCGTCTGGATCGGCGACGACAACAATGATTCCTTAGGCGGGATGACGGGCGGCGGTGAACCGGCCACCTTGTGGCGGACCTTTATGACTTATGCCGTCGAAGAACTGCCTGTGGAAGATTTTGAGCGTCCCAGCGGCTTCAAGGAACCGGTTCGGGTAAGTGAACCCAACGATGACAAAAAAGCCGAAGAAGATAAGAAAAAGAAAGAGGCAGAAGAAAAGAAAAAGAAAGCAGCCGATGAAAAGAAGGAAGCGCAGGATGCCAAACCTTCTGAAAGCGGCTCCAAGGCCTCTTCCAGAGAGTCGTCAGCGCCTAGGAGCAGCATTGCTCCCCCGCCTGTCAGACCGCCAAAACAATGAAACCGTGAAAAAGCTGCAGGATTTGACCCTGCAGCTTTTTTATAGGAACATGGAAAAGGCTTCCCCCTCTTTTTGACTGTCAACGAAAGTTTTATTTTCAACAAGAAAACGCATCCCTTCAAACAAACGCCTTATTTGAAGGGATGCGCTTTTTGATTTCATGGACTTTTGCCTGCACCATCCATGTATTTGCGTCCTTTGCGTTTAGGTTACATGATTTTTCTTTCCGCTTCCTTGAAGAAGGTCTTAACGGCTTCCACGACCTTTTTATCGGCTTCCATCCAGTCCATCTTATTGAAGTCGCGCCAAGTGAGCCATTCGGCATTTTCATGTTCCAATAGCTTCAGGGCATGGGGATCGACGCTGCAAAGGTAGCAGTCCATCACCAGATGGAATTCGGGATAATCATATTCAACGGTCGTAAGCCGTTTTCCCACCGAGATATCGGCAGCCAGTTCTTCCTTGATTTCACGGACAAGGGCCTTTTCCGGAGTTTCTCCAGCTTCCACTTTGCCGCCGGGGAACTCCCATTTATCCTTAAATTCGCCGTATCCACGCTGGGTCGCATAGACACGGTCGCCGCGGATCATGACCGCAGCCGCTACATGAACGGTTTTCATTGATGGATCCTCCTTAAATGGGAAACAAATTGCAAGGATAAATTCCTACGCTTTTTCTATTGTACCATACAGCGTATGGGAAGGAAACCGGAGTGAACACGTCTTTTCCCTTACGAACCGCCCAAAAAGGGCCGTGAAGGTTCTCACGGCCCTTTTCCCATAGCTTATCAGCGTTTGTTGGAATTTCTCCAAATCCCGATGCTTTCAGCATCTTTAATCAGTTTTTCACGGACATCCGGATGGGCTACGGAAATCAATTTTTCTGCACGCTGCCACGTGGTCATACCTTTGAGATTGACAATCCCGTATTCCGTGACAAAGTAGTTGAGGTTCGTTCTCGTTGCCGTAATGGCATCGCCAGGGGTTAAAGTCGGAACGATACGGCTCTTGATTTCCCCATCATGCCCCTTAAAGGCAGAGGAGCAGCAAAGGAAGCTCTTACCGCCCTTGGACAGATAAGCTCCCAACATGAAGTCAAGCTGTCCGCCAGCACCGCTGATATGTCTGTGCCCAACCGATTCAGAAGCCACCTGACCGGTCAGGTCCACTTCGATGCAGTTATTGATGGACATGAAGTTGTCAATCTGGGCAATGACACGGGCATCATTGACGTAATCAACCGGGGCAGCCATAATGGCAGGGTTATTGTCTACATAATCATAAAGTTTCTTTGTGCCAGCTGCGAAGGTAAAGACCTGACGGCCCTTGTCAATGTTCTTCTGCGCGCAGGTCAGCTTGCCGGCATTAGCAATATCAACAAACCCATCAACATACATTTCCGTATGAACGGAAAGATCCTTGAGGTCGCTCTTGGCAATCATGGCGCCGACAGCATTCGGCATGCCGCCAATTCCCAGCTGCAGGCAGGCACCATTCGGGATTTCCGGAACAATGAGCTTAGCAACCGCTTCATCGATTTCACTGGGGGCACCGCTCGGCAAATCAGCCATAGGAATGCCTTCATTTTCAACAATGAGGTCAACATCATCAATATGGACGCTGACTTCCGTACCGCCTAAGACGACTGGCATCAGGGGGTTGACTTCTACTACAACTTTTTCAGAGACTTCAATCACGGCCGCGATATCGGATGCGGAAAGGCCGAAATTAAAATACCCATGTTTATCCATAGGAGCCACTTGGATGAACGTGACATCGACATGTTTGATGTTGTCACGGTAATTGCGGGGCAGTTCAGAAAAACGCAGCGGCGCATAGTAGCCAATTCCGTTATCCGTGAGTTTTCTTTCATAACCGCTTGCATGCCAGGAATTCCAGCACATCTGTTCCTTGGCATTAGGAATCTTGGCTACTTCCGGCATCCAGAGTGCGACACCGCCGCGGAACTTAAGATCCGTCAGGCTTGGTTCCTTGATCATCCGTTCAGCCAGGGCCTTATCCAGCACGCGGGGATGATTGGCGCACCACCCATAGTCTACCCAGTCACCGCTTTTTACGATTTTAACGGCTTCTTCAGGCGTCGTGAGTTTCTTTGCGTATTCCTTTTCGTAATTCATGACGTTAACATCCTCCCTATTTTCTATACACCCCGAATCCCATGGGCAGGATCCCTCTCCAACTTAAGGACGATGGGATAATTTTCCCCTCGAAAAGGCCCCCAAGGGGCACTTATGGAAATCAGGTTTATTTACGTCTCTATTATATCTCATTTTAAAGATTTATGTGAAAAATTCGCTAATTTAGACTAAATTCTCAATGATAACTATTTCTATAAAGAAATTATTGTGTGTTTCATACTTATCTGACTCATTTTTTCCCCACGGGAAAAAGGTCCCCCCCCTTCAAGCAGAAGGGTCAGGACCTTTACAACCATCTCTTATTTCAAGATGAGGCGATAGTATTTTTTCTTTCCTTTACGAAGCAGGACTTCCGTCTTGCCTTCAAAAAGGGTTTCCGAAAGCGCGGCGGCCACATCCGTCACCTTCGTGTCCCCGACCGTAAGGCCATTTTGTTGGATCAGGCGGCGTCCCTCACTCTTGGAAGCAATGATCTTGGCATCAAAAAGAAGGTCCAGAAGCGGGCTTCCGAATTGCGCCCTTGAAACTTCCACCACAGGGGCATTTCCCATATCTCCGCCAGCACCAAAGAGGGCTTCCGCGGCTGCTTTGGCCTTATCGGCTTCTTCTTTACCATGAACCAATTTCGTAACTTCATATGCCAAGGTCACTTTCGCTTCGTTGATTTTTGACCCTTCAAGGGCGCCGAGACGGCGTACTTCATCCATGGGAAGGAAGGTCAGGAGAGCCAGGCATTTTTCCACATCGGCGTCATCGACGTTTCTCCAGTATTGATAAAAATCAAAGGGAGAGGTTTTTTCTGCTGACAGCCAGACGGCTCCGCCGACGGTCTTGCCCATTTTCTGGCCCTGACTGTTGGTCAAGAGGGTGTTGGTCATGCAGAAAGCGGGCTGACGATCTTTACGTCGAATGAGTTCCACTCCGGCAATCATATTGGACCACTGGTCATCACCGCCCAGTTCCATCACGCAGTTATACTTCTTATGAAGGACATAGAAGTCATAGGCCTGCATGATCATATAGTTCATTTCAAAGAAAGAAAGTCCATTTTCACTGGCAAGGCGGTTCTTGTAGCATTCTGCCCCCAGCATCCGGTTGACAGAAAAATGAACGCCTACTTCGCGGAGGAACTTGATGTAATTGAGCCCCAGCAGCCAGTCCGCGTTATCGGCAACAATGGCCTTGCCGTCCGACAGATCGATGAAGCGGCCAACCTGTTTCTTGAAGCATTCCACATTGTGGTGAATGAATTCCGGTGTCAGCATCTTGCGCATCTCATTTTTGCCGCTTGGGTCACCGATCATGCCCGTACCGCCGCCCATGAGGATGATGGGACGATGACCGGCACGCTGCATATGGGCCATGACCATAAGCGCGATGAAATGACCCACATGAAGGCTGTCCGCCGTCGGATCAAAGCCAATATAGAATGTGATCTTTTCCTTTTCCAATAATTCCTTGATTTCTTCTTCATGGGATAACTGTTTAAGGTAACCCCGTTCCTTGAGGGTATCAATGACGCTCATGGACAAACCTCCTTGTTATGATAAAAAATAAGGATCCATGCAGGCCCCCTCTTTTGCAAAGGAATGACTGCATGGATCAGCAAAAGCAATCTCAGTGACTGTCCTTGGGGATATCAGAAGTACAATGCGGACATTTTGTTGCGGCCGGATCGATAGGCATCTTACAGAATGGGCAAAGCGTCTCCGGTGCTGGTTCTTCCTTTTCTTCCTTCTTGAAACGGTTCAGGAGGGAAATCATGAGGAAGATGACAAATGCCATGATGAGAAAATCAATGACCGTCGTAATGAATTTCCCGTAGGCAATGACAGGGACCTTGGCAGCCGTTGCTTCTGCAAGGGTATCAACTTTTTTGCTGGAAAGATTGATAAAGAGGTTTGAGAAATCAACCCCACCCAAGATCATCCCAATAGGCGGCATGATGATGTCGGACACAAAGGAAGCGACAATCTTACCGAAAGCACCGCCAATGATCACACCGACAGCCATGTCGACGACGTTACCGCGAAGTGCAAAAGCTTTAAAGTCTTTCAAAAAGCTGGACATCATAAAACCCCTCTCAATTGGGCAGATTTAAAGCAGTCTGCGGTGGACTGCATTCTTTGTATTATACCATAATATGGGAAGAACGCAACCGTTTCGGGAGATGAGGATCTCCCCCTTTCAAAAAGAAAACCTTGGAGAAAGAAAAGGCGGATTTGTATGGTTTCTAACAGTTGCAAAGCGAGCACCCATTTTTCTTAATAAATCGAACGATTTTAGTTGCATAATAAAATTCATTTGTTATAATAGCAACTACAGTAAGAAAATTTCTATATTGACTATTACCTTTTTCTTATTACCCGGTTCCTAGGCATAGTCCTTTGACCGCGAATCCAAGGGGAGGTTCTTCTATGAAAAAAATTACGTCCGTCCTGGTCGCCAATCGCGGCGAAATTGCAATTCGTGTTTTTCGTGCCTGTCACGAAATGGGAATCCGAACAATTGCGGTCTACAGTAAAGAAGATTCCCTATCCCTCCATCGCTTCCGCGCCGATGAGTCTTATTTGATCGGGAAAGGGAAAAAGCCAGTCGATGCCTACCTTGATATAGAAGAGATCATCCGGGTGGCCCATGAGCACCATGTCGACGCCATCCATCCCGGCTATGGCTTTCTTTCGGAAAACGCAGACCTTGCTAGGCGCTGCGCCGAAGAAGGCATCACGTTCATTGGCCCCCATATCGACCACCTCACCATGTTCGGTGACAAAGTCAACGCCCGCGCACAGGCCAAAAAGGCCGGTATCCGGTTTATTCCCGGCAGTGACGGACCAGTCATGAACTTTGCTGAAGTGGAAAAGTTTGCCAAGGATGTGGGCTTTCCCATTATGCTGAAAGCCGTCAATGGCGGCGGCGGACGCGGCATGCGCATGGCCCATTGCATGAGTGACCTGAAAGACGCCTATGAACGAGCAAAATCCGAAGCTAAACTCGCCTTTGGCAATGACGAGATCTATCTTGAAAAATACATCCGCAATCCAAAGCACGTCGAAGTCCAAATCATGGGCGATGAACACGGGAATGTCTTCCACCTTTATGAGCGGGACTGCTCCATCCAGCGCCGCCATCAGAAAGTCGTCGAAATCGCGCCGGCCTTTGCTCTTCCTCGGAAGCTCCGCCAAGAAATCTGCAACGCGGCCGTAGCGCTCATGAAGAACGTGAACTACGTCAACGCCGGTACCGTCGAATTTCTTGTGACGCCGGACGGTGACTTCTACTTCATTGAAGTGAATCCCCGCATCCAGGTCGAACATACAGTAACGGAAATGATTACGGGCATCGACATTGTCCAGACCCAAATCAAGGTGGCAGAAGGCTATGCCCTCACGAGCGACGAAATTGGCATTCCGTCCCAAGAGGCCATCATGTGCCACGGCAACGCCATCCAGTGCCGCGTGACGACAGAAGACCCTCTAAATGGTTTCATGCCTGACTCAGGCAAGATCATTGCCTACCGCAGCGGCGGCGGGTTTGGGGTCCGCCTTGACAGCGGCAACGCCTTTACCGGGTCCATTATTACGCCTTACTACGATTCCCTGCTCGTGAAAGCAACGACATACGGTCTCACCCACGCCCAAGCCGTACAGAAGATGCTCCGCGAACTCGATGAATTCCGTATTCTCGGCGTCAAGACAAACATTGGCTTTTTGACCAACGTCCTGCGCGAAGCCTCCTTTGTACGCGGCGACTACGATGTCAATTTTATCGATGACCACCCTGAGCTCTTTGACCTGCCCGTGGTCCATAATAGGGGTACGAAGCTCCTCAAATATATTGGCGAAGTCACGATCAATGGCTATTCCGGAAAGGGGCCGGAAGTCCATCCCGATTTTACTCCCTTGGAACTGCCGGAACCGGCAACGGGCGATTATCCCCAAGGAACGAAGGCCATCTTTGACAGCCGTGGGGCCGAGGGCCTTGCAAAGTGGGTCCTGGAGCAAAACCAGGTACTCATTACCGATACGACGATGCGGGATGCCCACCAATCACTCCTTGCGACCCGTGTCCGCTCCCAGGATATGCTTCGCGTCCTGGAAACGTCGGCAAAGAAAATGCCCCAATTCTTCAGTTATGAATGCTGGGGCGGCGCTACCTTTGATGTGGCCTACCGGTTCCTCAAGGAAGATCCGTGGAAACGCCTGCGGGCCATGCGGAAAAAGGCGCCCAACGTCCTTCTCCAGATGCTGATTCGCGGGGCAAATGCCGTAGGGTACACGAGCTACCCCGATAATGTCGTAAAAAATTTTGTTGAACTAGCAGCCAAAAACGGCATCGACGTCTTCCGTATCTTTGACAGCTTGAACAGTCTGGACAATATGAAAGGAACCATCGAGGCCGTTCGTGAAATGGGCAAAGTGGCCGAAGTCGCCCTGTGCTTTACCGGAGACATCTTGGATCCCAGTCGCTCCAAGTATAACCTGGACTACTATGTTTCCATGGCTAAGGCCCTTGAAGACGCCGGCGCACACATCATTGCCATCAAGGATATGGCAGGACTCTTGAAGCCGGAAGCAGCCTATGCCTTGGTTTCCGCCCTGAAAGAGGCGGTATCCGTACCGATTCACCTACATACCCACGATGGGTCCGGAAACGCTGTGACGACCTTATGCCGCGCTGCCGATGCCGGTGTCGATATTGTGGATGCCGCATTTTCCGCGCTTGCCGGCGGAACGAGCCAGCCCAGCATGAACAGCTTCTACTACGCCATGAGCGGCAAAAAGAACCAACCTCAACTGAATATCCAAGCGGCAGAGGAAATGAGCCGCTACTGGGCCTCGGTTCGGCCCTACTACAAGGGTGTCGATAAAGGCGACCCCTTCCCCAACACAGAAGTCTATGACTGCGAAATGCCAGGCGGCCAGTTCTCAAATCTCAAGCAGCAGGCTAAGGCCGTGGGCCTCGGTGACCGCTGGAACGAGATTAAGAAGATGTACCATGACGTGAACCTCATGTTCGGTGATATTGTGAAGGTTACGCCTTCCTCGAAAGTCGTCGGTGACATGACCCTCTTCATGGTCCAAAATGACCTGACAGAAAAGGACATCTACGAACGGGGTGACAGCCTTGATTATCCGCAGTCCGTCGTGGATTTTTTTGAAGGCCGCTTAGGCGTGCCCTACGAGGGATTCCCGGAAAAGCTGCAGAAGATCATCCTCAAAGGCAGGAAGCCCCTTGATAAGCGTCCTGGTGCCCTCCTTGACCCCATTGATTTTGAAGCCGTCCGGACAAAGCTCGAAAATGCTCAATACAACCACACCGATGAAGATGTGAACGCCTACTGCCAGTATCCCAAGGTATTCAAGGACTATGAGGAATTCATCAAGAAATATGGGGATGTCAGCGTCCTTGATACACCGACCTTCTTCTTTGGCATGACAAAAAACGAAGAAATCACGGTCACTTTGGATGAAGGCGTGGAGCCCGTCATCAAACTCATCAACGTAAGCGATCCCGATGATCGGGGCATGCGGACCGTTACTTTCATGTTCAACGGTGCGGAACGGGAAATCGACGTGATCGACAAGAATGTCGACCAAAAGACCATCGTCAGCAAGAAAGCAGATCCCAATAACCCCGGTGACGTAGCAGCAACCCTTTCGGGTTCGGTCGTAACTGTCCTTGTAAAGAGCGGAGAAAGCGTAAAAAAAGGCCAGCCCCTTGTGGTCACGGAAGCCATGAAGATGGAGACGACCATTACGGCTCCCATCGCTGGCGCCGTTGGCACCATCTACGTAACCAAAGGACAAGCCATTATGAGCGGCGACTGCCTGCTTGAAATCAGGTAAGGAGCGAGTAGCAGTGATTTCTAAATAGCAATCCTGACCTCTCACACGACCGTGCGTACCGTTCGAAGCGCAGCGGTTTCCTCGGTTTCACAAACTTGCTTGTCATAGCCCACCATGGGTATATAACCATGGTGGGCGCACAAAAAACAGCCTGTGAAGTAATTTCTTCACAGGCTGTTATCTTATTTATTAGAGAGCCGCTTTGGCGGTTTCAACGAGTTTTGCAAAAGCAGCAGCGTCGTTGACAGCCAGATCAGCCAGGACCTTACGGTCGAGTTCGATACCAGCTTTCGTCAGGCCGCAGATGAAACGGCTGTAGCTCAGGCCATTAGCACGGGTTGCAGCATTGATACGGGCAATCCAGAGCTGACGGAATTCGCGTTTCTTGGCTCTTCTGTCACGGCGAGCGTAGTACAGCGCCTTCATGACGGTTTCATTGGCTTTTTTGAAGAGCTTGCTCTTGGAACCTCTGTAGCCCTTAGCGAGCTTCAGAATGTGTTTATGACGTCTATGGGCAGTTACACCAACTTTAATTCTTGCCATTTTCCATATCCTCCTTCGTTCTCAATACCAGTCTTATGCGTAAGGCAGCATCTTAGCTACGCGTTCATGGTCAGTCTTATGGACCAAGGCAGCTTTACGCAGGTTTCTCTTACGGGTCGGAGACTTGTGTTCCAGGATATGGCTTCTAAAAGCCTTGGCACGCTTGAATTCACCGGTAGCAGTAGCTTTGAAACGTTTAGCCGCAGATCTGCGGGTTTTCATCTTAGGCATAATGGATATCCTCCTTATTATTTGGAACTTTTGGGAGCAACAATCATGACCATGTTGCGTCCTTCCAGTTTCGGTTTTCTTTCGATGACTGCAATGTCCTGCAGTTTTACAGCCATTTTATTGAGCAATTCCTCTCCCAGTTCAGGGTGGGTCAGTTCACGGCCGCGGAACATAATGGTGGCCTTGACCTTATCTCCGCCTTCAAGGAAACGAATGGCATTTTTGGTCTTGACATCAAAGTCGTGTTCTTCAATGCGGATACGCAGTTTGACTTCCTTTACGTCAACGGTCTTTTGACGCTTGCGGGCTTCTTTTTCCCGTTTCTGCTGTTCATACTGGTACTTGCCATAATCCATGATTCGGCAGACCGGCGGCTTAGCCTTCGGAGCAATTTCAACCAGATCCAAATGATGCTGGGCAGCAAGCTCGAGGGCACGGGCAAGTGGCATGATGCCCAACTGCTCCCCATCGACAGTATTAACGCGGACTTCCCTAGCGCGGATCTCTTCATTGATCCTCAATTCATCTTTTGCTATGACGATCACCTCCACAGAATATGGATAAGTACAATCCCGGCACTTACCTCAAAGTAAAAGAAAAACGGGCGAACCAAAGTCCACCCGTCAAACGAACATATCATAGACCCTGTCGAGCTTAGGCTGCAAGGTGAGAAGCAGGTGGCCTCTACTTGGTTACTCGGATATTCTACTACAGATAGAGCAGTCTGTCAACTTATTTTTTCTCCTTGATTTCCTTCTGGAGTTTGGCAATGAATTCATCAACAGCCATCGCTCCCATCTCGCCTTCGCTGCGGCTGCGGACGGACACCGTACCATTCGTAGCTTCCTTTTCACCGACAACGAGCATATAGGGAACTTTCTTGACCTGACCTTCGCGGATCTTGTAGCCAATCTTTTCATTGCGGTCGTCGAGGTGGGCACGGATGCCAAGGGCTTCCATCTTGTCCACGACAGATTTTGCGTATTCATTGAACTTGTCCGTAATCGGCATGACGCGGACCTGTTCCGGAGCCAGCCAAGCTGGGAAGGCGCCGGCATAGTTTTCAATGAGGATCCCAATAAAGCGTTCAATGGATCCATAAACAACACGGTGAATCATGACAGGACGATGTTTCTGTCCATCTTCTCCCGTATAGGTGAGGTTGAATTTTTCCGGAAGCAACATATCAAGCTGGATCGTACCGCACTGCCACGTACGGCCAATGGAGTCCTTCAAATGGAAGTCGATCTTCGGACCATAGAAAGCGCCGTCCCCTTCGTTGACGACATATTTCAGGCCAAAGTCATCCATAGCTTTGCGCAGGGCGTTCGTCGTCATTTCCCACGTAGCGTCATCGCCCATGGAGTTATCCGGACGCGTGGATAGTTCTGCATGGTACGTCAGACCGAAAGTTGCATAGACCTCATCGAAAAGACGGATCGTTTCTTGGATGACGTCTTCAATCTGGTTAGGCATCATGAAGATGTGGGCATCATCCTGGGTAAAGCAGCGGACACGGAACAGACCATGAAGGGCACCGGACAGTTCATGACGGTGAACAAGACCCAGTTCACCGACACGCAGCGGCAGGTCACGGTAGGAATGGGGCTCACTGTCATAGACCAGCATGCCACCGGGGCAGTTCATCGGTTTGATGGCATAATCTTCGCCGTCAATCTTCGTGAAGTACATATTTTCCTTATAGTGATCCCAGTGACCGCTCGTTTCCCAAAGCTGGCGGTTCATGATCATCGGCGTGGAAACTTCATAATAGTTATACTTGCGATGAACTTCACGCCAGTAATTGATGAGTTCGTTGCGAAGGATCATGCCGTTTGGCAGGAAGAAAGGAAAGCCAGGGCCGTAGTCGCTCAGCATGAAGAGACCAAGCTGTTTGCCCAGTTTCCGGTGGTCACGCTTTTCTGCTTCTTCCAGCATATGGAGATAGGCTTCCAGGTCTTCCTTGCTGGCAAAAGCCGTGCCATAGATGCGCTGGAGCATCTTGTTTTTTTCATCGCCGCGCCAATAGGCACCGGCAATGCTCATCAGTTTGAAAGCCTTGACCCGGCCCGTGGAAGGGCAGTGAGGCCCCGCACACAGATCCGTGAAGTCGCCCTGGGAATAGGTACTGATGACAGCATCTTCCGGCAGGTCTTCGATGAGTTCAACCTTGTACGGTTCATTTTCTGCCTTGAATTTAGCAAGGGCTTCGGCTCTGGGAATTTCATGACGGACAACGGGCAGGTTTTGCTTGACAATCTTCGCCATTTCCTTTTCGATGGCTTTCAGGTCATCGGGCGTAAAAACGTGCTCACTGTCAAGATCATAATAGAATCCTTTTTCAATAGCTGGACCAATGGCAAACTTGGTTCCCGGGAAAAGGTGCTGGATGGCTTGGGCCATGACATGGGAAGCCGTATGACGGATAGCATGGAGGCCTTCCGGACTGTCAGGCGTAATGAATTCAACAGCAGCATCCCGGTCCAAGGAATCAGCAAGGTCCTTGTTCACACCGTCGACCTTTGCCAAAAGCGCCGTTTTGCCCAGTTTCTGGTTGAGGCTCTTGGCAATATCCAGCAGGCTGATGCCTGCTTCAAATTCTCTTTTGCTGCCGTCCGGCAGACTGACATTGATCTTTGCCATAATAAAAACTCCTCCTTTTGATTGCCAGGGGATATAAAAAAGGCCCGTCCCTAACATAGGGACGGGCACATGCTCGCGGTTCCACCCTGATTGATCCCCGATATGGGGACCCACTCGGTACCTTTAACGCAGGTAATACGATCAGGCTTACTTTTGGGTTCAGCCGATGGTTTGAAGGTGGTGAATCATCATTCGTCTGGGTCGTTCTCAGCTTCCGACCTCTCTGTACAGTGGCCCTGATGACGTGTCCTTCGCATGACCGATGGCAATTTTGAATTTGTGCTCATTATACCACGACAAAATCCCTTGTCAAGGGAATTTGGAAAATTTTTCTTGATAACATGCCTGTCACAAGAAAATGAACAGCGGCTATTTTGTCACTTTTTACAAGATGGCACAATAAAAATCCGGATTTTTTGTGACAATCCCCTGTTCCCACTACCGTCTTGAATAAAATCGCGCTACAATGGGATGCGAAAAAAATAGAAGGAGACGCATCATCTTGAAAAAAATCATCGACCTCCTCCTTGTCCTTATCGTGCTGATGATGGGCATAGGAGGCGGCTTTTTATACCGTGAAGGGATGGGATATGTGGACTATGCCCTGCGTCGGGGCAATTCCAAGGACCCTTGGGGGCCGCCCCAGGCCTTTGAGGAAATCTACCCCTACCCCAACAAAGATCCCCAGAACCAGCCCAATGCCCCCCTGGCCCCAACTGAAATCTGGACACTCCAATCCTTTGACGGGCTGCAGCTTGTAGGATCCCATTTCCTGCCGGAAGGAGAAAGCCACCGCTGGGTCATCCTCGTTCACGGCTACGGCTGCAATGAACGCTTTATGTGGGGCGTCGCTCCCTATTATCTAAAAAGGGGCTATCATGTCGTGACACCCAATATGCGGGCATCGGGAAAAAGTGAGGGAACCTACCTCACCATGGGCGTCCTTGAAGGCAAGGACGTGGCCCAATGGGCCCGGGAAATCACAGCCGTGGACCCTAAGGCACGCATTGTCCTGCACGGCGAATCCATGGGTGCAAGTGATGTCATGATGGCCCTGGGAGAGCCCCTTCCTAAAAATGTCAAGGCCGTCATTGAAGACAGCGGCTACAGTGACCTATCCCGTCTCCTTGAAGAACGCATGGAAGACCTCGATATCCCCTACCCCAGCGCTATCATTGAGGGAGCGAATCTCCTGATGAAAATCCGTACAGGCGTCTTTTTGCGGGACGTTTCCCCCATCAAGGAGGTCAAAAAAAGCACCCTTCCGATTCTCTTCATCCATGGTTCACGGGATGAACTCATTCCGCCCCACATGATGAATGACCTTGCCGCACAGAGCCCGTCCCCAATAAAGGAGGAACTGCTCATCAAAGGTGGGCGGCATGCAGAAAATGATACCTTGGGAGATGTCTATTTCCGTCAAATCTTCCGTTTCCTTGAAGAAGCGGGCTTGTGAACCTCCCCCGCATATAAAAGCGGGAGATTCTCGAAAAAGATAAAAAGGACCTTGGAAAAGTACGATTTTTCCAGGGTCCTCGTTTTTTATTAAGCCAATTCGCGGCGAACCACTTCGGCAATTGACTCCGTGATTCGGTCTGTTTCGGTCTGCGTTTCCCCTTGGGCCATAATCCGGATCAGCGGTTCCGTACCAGATGCGCGGACAAGGACTTGCCCGTCTTCACCCAGTTCATCCGTAAATTTTTTGACCACGTCCTTTATGGCTTGATTCTTTTCCCAGCCCGTTTTATTGGCAACACGGACATTAAGAAGGGTCTGCGGATATTTGACCATGAGGGCACCCAATTCAGAAAGGCTCTGGTTTTGGCGCACAACGCAGCCAAGAAGTTTAACAGCGGTCATCATGCCATCGCCGGTCTTAGCAAGGTCACCAAAAATAATATGGCCGGACTGTTCCCCTCCGAGCTTATAATCATGGGCAAGCATCTCTTCAAGGACGTAACGATCGCCTACACCGGTCTTCACGGTACTCCCGCCATGTTCCTTCATGGCCTTGTTAAGGCCTACATTGCTCATGACCGTTGTGACAAGAACCTGATCCTTGAGTTTTCCCCGCTTCATCAGATCAAGGGCACAGATGAGCATGATCTGGTCCCCATCAAGGACTTCGCCCCGTTCGTCGACAGCCAGGCAACGGTCTGCATCACCGTCATTGGCAATGCCACAGTCCGCTCCCACTTCGACAACCTTCTTCTGAAGGGCTTCCAAATGGGTGGACCCGCAGCCATTATTAATGTTGATGCCATTGGGCTGGTCATAGATGGGAATCACCTGGGCTCCCAAAAGGCGCAGGATGGCAGGGGCCACTTGACTGTTGGCCCCGTTGGCACAGTCCATGACCACCTTGAGTCCATTCAGTTTTGTATCGGCACAGGCCACAATGTGCTGGATATATTCCATGGCCATATCCGGTTCCTGGATGACGCGGCCGACAGAAGATCCTGTCAGGGTCTTTGTGTAGTCAATGGGCTGGTTCACAATGGCTTCAATTTCGTCTTCCACGGCATCGGGAAGCTTGAAACCGGTCTTAGCAAAAAACTTGATGCCATTATCTTCAAAGGGATTGTGGGAGGCAGAAATGACAACACCAGCGCTGGCGCCCAGTTTTTCCGTCAAATAGGAAACAGCCGGTGTAGGGATGACGCCCAGAAGATGGGCATTGCCGCCCGCACTGCAGATACCTGCCGCGAGAGCGGATTCAAGCATGGTCCCCGAAAGCCGCGTATCCCGGCCAATGATGATTTTCGGGCTTTTCACTTCACGGCCAAAATATTGGGCCGCTGCCCGTCCCAGTTTATAAGCAAGTTCCGCATTCAGATGAGCGTTCGCAATACCGCGGACACCATCGGTTCCAAAAAGTCTAGCCATCAGATCAGCCTCCAAATGATACGATCACTCGTGTTGTTTGTTCTTTGCCAGCTCGCCCATCTTTTGAAGCATCTGGGCGGGCGTAATGCCATGGTAAGCAAGCAGTACCAAGCAATGATACCATAAATCGCCCATCTCGTAAACAAGACCGTCGGGATTTCCATTCTTTGAAGCAAGGAGGGAAGCCGTCGCGTGCGCCATCAGTTTGGTCAGGATCCGGTCTTCCCCGGACTCAAAAAGATAGCCCGCATACGAACCATCCTTGCGGTTTCTCATTTCATTGGTGAGTTTACGGTAGAGTTCATCCACAACTGTGGGAAGGTCGCTGTACGTGACAGGCAAGTTCTCACCAGAGCCCGCGTTCCACAGCGGATAGCTGAAGCAGGAGTAGTTGCCCTCATGGCAGGCAACCCCTTTTTGGACGACCCTCACAAGAAGCGTATCACCGTCACAATCATAAACGATGGATTTCACTTTCTGCAGGTTGCCGCTTGTGGCCCCCTTGTTCCACAGTTCCTGCCGGCTCCGTGACCAGAACCAGGTGTAGCCAGTTTCTACGGTCCGCGCAAGGGATTGTCCGTTCATATAAGCGAGCATAAGGACCTTGTCCGTCGTCACGTCCTGGACGATGGCCGGGATGAGCCCTCTTTCATCAAATTTCAAATGACTGATATCGATTTTCATAAGAAACACCTCTTGTTCCTATTGTATCACGTTTCCTAGGCCCTGACGCGGGGCTTTTGCAGAAGACGCAGGAAGGGCCCTTCCCCTGTTATGAGGAAAGGCCCCCTTTTCAGCGCCGCACGACGACGCCGCGTCTTGAAAGATAATCCTTCACTTCCTTGATACGGAAGGTTCCATAATGGAAGACCGACGCGGCAAGGGCCGCGTCCGCCTTGCCTTCAGTCAGGACACGGTAAAAATCCTCCAGTTTGCCCGCGCCGCCGGAGGCGATGACAGGAACCGGGACCTCTTCGGCAACCGCCCGCGTCAGGTCAAGGTCAAACCCATCTTGGGTCCCATCGGCATCCATACTCGTAAGAAGGATCTCGCCGGCCCCCAAGGTCACGGCTTTGCGGACCCATTCAAGGACGTCCAATCCCGTTGCCGTCCGGCCGCCATGGATATAGACCTCCCAGCCGCTGGATGTCTTTTTCTTTGCATCAACAGCAAGGACCATACACTGGGCTCCATAAGCTTCGGCCCCTTTTTGGATGAGTTCCGGCGTCATGACCGCGGCCGTATTGAGGCTCGTCTTATCAGCGCCGGCCATGAGGACGGCCCGGATATCTTCCATGGTGGAAATACCGCCGCCCACTGTAAGAGGCATAAAGACTTCCCTGGCCGTCCGTTCAATGACGTCCAGCATGGCTTTGCGGCCTTCCACGGAGGCAGTGATATCAAGGAAAGTCAGTTCATCGGCCTGCTCCCGTTCATATTGGGCTGCAAGCTCCACGGGATCACCGGCGTCGCGGAGGAAGACGAAATTCGTTCCCTTGACAACGCGGCCTGCCTTGACATCAAGACAAGGAATGATTCTTTTTGCCAGCATGGTCACACCTCCCCGGCAATCTTGAGGGCATCAGAAAGGGAAAAAGCACCGGCGTAAAGCGCTTTTCCAATGATGCAGCCTTCGATGCCATCTGTTTCACGGGCTTTGAGCCTTCTGATGTCTTCAAGCGAAGAGACGCCGCCTGAGGCCGTGATAGGAACCCCGCAGGCTTGATAAAGAGCGGCTGTGGCTTCGATATTGCTGCCATTCATCATCCCATCACGGCTGATGTCCGTAAAGATGATTCTCTCCGTCCCCGCCGCGGCGACACGCCGAGCAAGTGCCTCGGCCGTGAGATTGCTGTCTTTTTCCCATCCATCAGCGGCTGCATAGCCATTTTTGGCATCGATGCCGACCACGATTTTGTGGGGAAAATCCCGGTTGGCCCTTTCCACAAGCTGGGGATCATAGATGGCGGCAGAGCCCAGGATGACCTGACTGACCCCTAAAGAAAGCAGCCCTTCAATCTGTTCATAGGTTCGGATGCCGCCGCCCACTTCGATGGAGATACCCCCCTCCCTCAGGATGGCCTTAATGGCGGAAAGGTTCTCACTTTTTCCGGCAAGGGCACCGTCAAGGTCCACCACATGGATGGTACGGGCCCCCGCTTCCGCAAAGCGACGCGCCATGGCTCCAGGGTCCTTGCTGTAGACCGTTTCTTTTGAAAAATTTCCTTTTTCAAGGCGTACACACATTCCGCCTCGCAGATCAATGGCTGGATAAAGGTTCATGGCTTCCACTCCTTAAAGGCTTTCAGCATGGCAAGACCGGCAGCAGAGGACTTTTCCGGATGGAACTGGAAGCCCTGGACGTTGCCGCGGCCTACGGCAGCGACAAGTTCTGTACCATAATCGGTGGTTGCCGTGATGATATTTCGGTCACAAGGGTCCGCGGCAAAGCTATGGACAAAATAGACCATTTTTCCTTTGGCATCCTTTAGCAAAGGTGACGGCCGGGTTATAGTAAGCTCGTTCCACCCCATATGAGGAATCTTATAGGGCGTGCGGATGAGGCGCACCCGCCCCTTAAAGATGCCAAGACCTTTGACACCGGGTGTCTCCTCGCTGCCTTCAAAAAGGAGCTGGAGTCCCACGCAGATGCCAAGAAAAGGGGTCCCCTTTTCAACGATGCGAAAAATGGCATCTTCAAGGCCTGACGCGGCAAGATGGTCCATGCAGTCCCCAAAGGCGCCGACGCCTGGCAGGATGACCCGCGGTGCTTCAAGAATGGTTTTTTCGTCATTGGTGATGATGGGGTCAGCGCCAATCTTTTTCAGTCCGTAATAGACGCTGTGCAGGTTGCCCCGACCATAGTCGATGATTGCAATGGAATGATTGTTCATGGGAATCCTTTCCCACGGCTAGATTCAGCCGCGTCTTACAGGGCGCCCTTGCTGCTCATGATGCCATGGACCCGCGGATCGATGGCAACAGCTTCGGAAAGGGCACGGCCAAAACCTTTGAAGATGGCTTCAAGCATATGATGGGTATTGCGGCCGTAAGGGACATTGATATGCAGGGTCATCCCGCTTTGGACAGAAAGGGCGCGAAAAAAATCTTCCCCCATTTCCGTATCAAAAAGACCAAGGCTGACACGGGGTATATCGGCATGCCACACAAGATAGGAGCGTCCGCTGATATCAAGGATCACTTCGGCTAGGGCCTCATCCATGGGAAGGAGCATGCTTCCGTAGCGATGGATTCCCACCTTGTCACCCAAGGCTTTGCGCAGGGCCTCGCCCAACGTCAGGGCCACATCTTCCACCGTATGGTGACAGTCTACATCAAGGTCCCCGGTCGCCCGTACGGTCAGGTCAAAATGACCGTGAACGGCAAAAAGGGTCAGCATATGGTTCAAGAAACCCACACCTGTATCGATATCAGCTTCCCCCGTGCCGTCAAGTTCCAAGGTCACTGTCACGTCAGTTTCCTTCGTCCGGCGATGGACAGTACTGTCTCTCATGATCATCCCTCCAGAATTTCCTTTACCGCTTCAATGATGCGGGCATTTTCTTCCAAGGTCCCCGTCGAAATCCGCAGGGCCCCAGGCAGCAGTGGATGCTGGGAATAATTTCGAACCAAGATCTTCCGGGCGAGGAGCCCCTCAAAAAGGGTCTTTCCGGCGGCTTTTGCCATGTTCTCCCTACCTTTGGCCCGGCTTTTGCTTTTTGCAAAAAGGACAGTGAGGGTCTCTTCCTTGGGCATGACAAGAAGGAAGTTCGTCCCTGACGGCAGGACCGTAAAGCCCAAGGTCCCAAGGTCTGATGCAAGGGCCTCACGGGCCTTGACGACAGCGGCCACCCGCTTTTTGAGGTAGTTTTTGGACTTTAGGAACGCAAGGGCGATGGCAAGGGTCAGCCGATTGACGTGATAGGGCAGGAGTACCTTGTGAAGGATTTTCATAACGGCCCTGCTCCCGGCGCCAAAGCCGATGCGCAGGCCTGCCAGGCCATAGGCCTTGGACAGGGTACGCAGGACGAGGAGATGATCGGTATCAGCCACAAGGGGGAGGGTCGAATTTTCCTCAGCATCCGCTCCCCCATTGGAAAATTCAATGTAGGCTTCATCCATGACGACAAGGGCATCGACGCTGCGGATGATTTTTTCCATCATTTGCCGCGCATTATAGGTTCCCGTCGGATTATTGGGGTTATTGACGATGAGAACGTCAGGTTTTTCCTTTTTGCAAAACTTGATGACCGCATCGGCATCTACCTTAAACTCCTCATCCAAACGATACGGTACGGGCGTGCTGTCAGATAGGGTGATATACGTTTCGTACATGGAAAAGGACGGAGCGGGATAGGCAATCTTACGGCCCTTGCCGCCAAAAGCAAAACAGACTTTTTCCAACAGTTCACTGGAACCATTTCCCAGGCAGAACAGGTAAGGATCAAGACCATATTTCTTTCCAAGAAAAGCACACAGGTCTTCCCCGTGCATGGAGGGGTAGCGGTTCAACGCTTCCTTAAGGACAGCGTTCACCAGCTTTTTCTCCATTATCTTTCCCATCGGTTCATTGGTTTCGTTGGCATTTACGATAATATCGGCATCGGGGACCGTTTCCACAACATAATCCTCGATGCGGCTCAGGCACTCACGGCCCCTAATTTGGCTCATCGGCTGCCTCCCTTCTTATAGTTCCCCTTTGCGGACGCGGATGGCATTGGCATGGGCTTTGAGGCCCTCTGCTTCTGCCATGGCAATGATATCATCCGCAGCCTCTTTGAGGGCCTCCCGCGTATAGGAAATGAGGCTCGTTTTCTTCATGAACGTTTCCACATTGAGAACAGAATAAAATCGTGCCGTCCCGCCTGTCGGCAGGATGTGATTAGGACCGGCATAGTAGTCTCCCAGCGGTTCCGGTGAATAGGCTCCAAGGAAGATGGCGCCGGCATTGCGGATACGAGGCACAAGGGAGAAAGCGTTCTCTGTCATGATTTCCATGTGTTCCGGTGCCGAAAGATTTGCCATCTGAACGACTGTATCCATGTCCTTAGCCAGGATGATCTTGCCCGTCTGGGCAAGGCTCGTTTCCGCGATTTCCTTGCGCGGCAGGGCTTCAAGCTGCTCATCCACTTCCCTTGCTACGGCCCTAGCAAGGGGCTCATCGCAAGTGATGAGGATGGCACAGGCCAAGGGATCATGCTCGGCCTGGCTCAACAGATCGGCCGCCAGATACTTCGGATTGCCGGTTTGATCCGCGACAATCAGGATTTCACTGGGGCCTGCCAGCATATCGATATCGACGTGACCATAAACAGCCTTTTTGGCAAGGGTTACAAAGATATTTCCCGGGCCCGTTATTTTTTCGACCTTGGGAATGGTCTCTGTCCCAAAAGCAAGGGCAGCCACGGCCTGTGCGCCGCCCATCTTATAGATTTCCGTGATTCCGATTTTCCGGGCCGTAGCAAGGACATAGGGATTCATCCGGCCGTCACGGCTGGCAGGCGCTGCCATCACGATGCGGGGCACACCGGCCACCATGGCAGGCACGGCATTCATAATGACGCTGGACGGGTACGCCGCCGTACCGCCCGGCACATAGATGCCTACCGAATCAACAGGAGTCATCTTTTGGCCCAGGAAGGATCCATAGGCGCGGGGCGTCAGCCACGTCTTGGGAAGCTGTTCCTCATGAAACTTTCGTACATTGCTGATAGCCCGGCTGATTGCTTCCATGGTCTTTGTATCGACAGCCTTTTCTGCTTCTTCAAACTCTTTTTCCGTCACAGCGATGGTGTCTTTAGTAAAGTCGCCGCCGTCAAGGAGCTTTGTATAGTAAAAGAGGCGCTCGTCCCCACCCTTGCGAATCTCACCGACAATGCGGTCCACGACCTGGGCGGCCGTCAGCTTTTGACCAAACATCTTTTCCGTCCCAGCCGCCACGCGGGGGGACAGTTCCACTTCATCAAAAGCTTTCTTTTTCAGGAGCCTACTGATTTCTTCTGCACTGCTCTTTCTTTCATCAAATATCTTCATGCTTCTTCCTCCTTCAGCACGGCCTTCAAATCTTCAACGAGTTTCTTGATGCGTTCGTGCTGAAGTTTGAAACTGACCTTATTGGCAATGAGACGCGCCGAACTTTCATAAACCGTGGCGACTTCCTTGAGGTGATTTTCCCGGATGGTTGTCCCCGTTTCCACAATATCGACAATGAGTTCACTAAGACCCACAATCGGGGCCAGTTCAATGGAACCATTGAGCTTGATAATCTCCATCTGCATCCCCTGCCGGTCAAAGAACTCGACAGCACTGTGAGGGTATTTTGTCGCGACTCGCATATGGGTATAATCCATCATACGGGGCAGAACCTTTTCTTCCGGCACGGCCATCATGAGATGGCATTTGCCGTAGCCCATATCAAGCAGTTCATAGACGTCCCGTTCTTCTTCCTTGAGGACATCCTTTCCGATGATGCCGATGTCAGCTGCACCATATTCGACATAGACCGGAAGGTCCATGGTCTTGACAATGATGAAGCGGACTTTTGTTTTTTCATTGGTAATGACAAGTTTCCGTGAATCCTCGACGACGTTGTCAGCATCGCAACCGACTTTGGCAAGGACCTTGACGGACCGATCAAAGAGTTTTCCCTTAGGAAGGGCAATGGTTAGGTATTCCATAAAAAGGTCCTTCTTTCTTATTTGACGTAGACGAGATTCAAGGCTTTCTGCTGCTTACAGCATGCCGCCGCTTCGCCTTTATCCATAGGACGGGTTGCCACCTTGACTTTCCGTCCCTTGCAGCGCAGGGTCATGGCCTTTATAATGGCCTTGGTTTCTCCCTTGGCACTAAAAGCGACATAATCGTCCCAAGCTTCCTTCCCCTGCAGGGCGCCTTCGCGGCGCAGGGCGAGGATGATGCGGTCTACACCAAGGGCAAAACCGGTTGCCGGCATGGCTTTGCCAAATCTTTCCATCATCGAATCGTAGCGTCCGCCGCCGCAGATATTGAAGCCGATCTGGGGACCGTACGCTTCAAAGACCATGCCTGTATAATAGTCAAAGTTGCGGATAAGACTTAGATCAAAGACAATCTTATCTGTAACACCGTAGGCTTCACACAGATGATAAATGGCAAGCAGATTATCCAGAGCTTCAAGGCTTCTGGGATGAGTGACCTTTGTTTTCAAGGCTTGAAGCAGGTCCGGACCGCCCTGTTGGTAAAGGAGTCCTTTGACCAGCTCCCGGACAGGTTCGTAGGAAATGACGGAAGCGGCCTTTTCAAGGGCCACTGCATTATGGGTCAGGATCATCTTTTTGAGGCGTTCCACTTGGGCATCAGAAAGTTCCGCGTCTTCAATCAAGCCTGCCAAAAAACCGCTGTGCCCTATACTGATGGTAAAATGCGCAAGTCCCGCTGCCTTAAGGCTTTCCACGGCAAGGGCCAAGACCTCCGCGTCCGCTTCGGGTCCTTTTTCGCCAAAAAATTCAACCCCAGCCTGACGGAACTCGCATTGCCGCCCGGCTTGTGTCTCTTCGTGACGGAAAACATTGGCAATATAAAAAAGACGCTTGATGCCTTCGTCCTGCCGCATCCTTGTAACAACCATCCGCGCCAGCGGCGTCGTCATTTCACTGCGGAGCATAAAAGTCCGATTGTCCCGCCCCAGAAATTTCATGCTTTCATCGGGAAGATCGGCCCCACTCAGGGCAAAGGTATCAGCGTATTCAAAAGTCGGCGTCATCGCCTCATCATACCCCCAGGAAAGAAAATTCCGGGCGAGGCGGTTTTCCATTTCACGCTTCACTCGGGCCTCGCCAGGCAGGATATCTTTCGTTCCATAGGGAATCTGCAAAAAGCCAGTGGTCATGCTAATCTATTCTCCTTCTTCAAGGAGCATGGGAATCACTTTTCGATATCCCCCGGCTCCATAATTTAAACAGCGGTTGACACGGGAAACCGTCGTACTGCTGGCGCCCGTATCGTTGACGATTTTGGCATAGTTTTCGCCGCGATGAAGACGCACCGCCACTTCCAGGCGCTGACTCAAGGCCTTCAATTCATTAGGCGTGCAGATATCCTCCAAA
This sequence comes from Acidaminococcus intestini DSM 21505, assembly GCF_000425045.1. GTDB lineage: Bacteria > Bacillota > Negativicutes > Acidaminococcales > Acidaminococcaceae > Acidaminococcus > Acidaminococcus intestini. The sequence goes on from NZ_KE384298.1 coordinate 73,716, forward strand.
AAATCGAGACACATCCGGTCATTCTTCAAAAGTATAAAAGCGTGTGCCAGTCGATGAAGTTCCCTTTTGTTGAGACCTGCCTGCATAATCGAGACTCCTTTCAAAACTACGAAAAATATAAAAGAAAAAGACTGCGTAAATTTAGTACGCTAATACATTAACACGTTAATGAAGTCATGGCAAGTCATTTTTTTGTTTTTACCCTTCTGCCTCCAGACGCCCGCTATCAGTGTAAAATGTGATACAGGGTTCTCGTGTCCTTTCTGACAGTTCGAGGAGAAAAAAAGCTGCAAAGCCATGTTTTCCATGACTTCACAGCCAGATTGTTGCAGCGTACATTACTGCATCTTTGTTTTGTTCAGTTTGGCGCTGATATAGTTCCCGACGGACTGGACGAGCTGAACCAGGGCAATGAGGATGACGACCGTTGCCGCCATGGTATCTGCCTGGAAACGCTGATATCCGTAACGGATAGCAAGGTCACCTAGTCCACCGCCGCCCAAGGCACCGGCCATGGCAGAACTGCCGATGAGACTGATGATGGCAAGGGTCACGCCAAGGACGATGGCATGCATGGATTCTGGAAGGAGCACCTTCCAAATGATCTGGATGGGACTGGCTCCCATGGATTCGGCGGCCTCAATGACACCTGGATCGACTTCAAGGAGGGACGATTCAATGATGCGCGCAATAAAAGGCGTTGCCGAAATGGTGAGCGGCACAATGGCAGCCGTCGTCCCGATGGAAGATCCCACAATGATCCGCGTAAGGGGAATGATGGCCACCATGAGGATGATAAAGGGCGTCGAACGGGTGGCATTCACAACAGCCCCTAAGACGCGGTTGATGCCCTTGTTTTCCAGGATATGACCTTCCCGTGTGACGGTAAGGATGACGCCCAAAGGCATCCCGCAAAGGGTAGCAAGGGCCGCCGAAAGAAAGACCATATAACAAGTCTCTCCCAAAGATTTGATCAGCATCTGAATCATACTACTTGACATATCCAATCACCTCAATCTGCAACTTTTGCCCCTCAAGGTATGACAGGGCTTCCTTCAAATGGGCCTCATCTCCGTCCATGCCAATCAGGAGCGTTCCATAAGGCGTATCCTGGAGCGTTTCCACGTTGCCGGAAAGGATATTGACATCGATATCGTACTTTTTGATGAGGACCGTAATGACCGGTTCCCCGGCACTGTCACCAAGGAAATGCAAGCGCACAAGGGCCTTGTCACCGCTGGTATACTCCTTATGGAGGTCGAGCTTCTTTACCAGTTCCGGGACAATATCCGTCCGGGTACTTGCAACAAATTCCTTGGTCGTCGGATTCTTCGGATTCGTGAAGACTTCATAGAGGGGACCCTCTTCAATGATACGGCCGCCTTCAATGACCGCTACATGATCACAGATTTCTTTGACGACGTTCATCTGGTGGGTGATCATGACAATCGTGATATGAAGCCGTTTATTGATGTCCCGCAAGAGTTCCAGAATAGATTCCGTCGTCTGGGGATCAAGGGCGCTTGTAGCTTCGTCACAAAGAAGCACCTTAGGATCGGAAGCAAGGGCGCGGGCAATACCGACGCGCTGTTTCTGGCCGCCCGACAGCTGGGAAGGATAATGGTCGCGGCGGTCCGTAAGACCGACGAGATCCAAGAGAGGTTCCACTTTCTTTCTAATTTCATCCCTGCTTTTCCCCTGGATTTCCAAAGGAAAGGCAATATTGTCATAGACCGTCCGGCTGCTTAAAAGGTTAAAATGCTGGAAGATCATGCCGATTTCCTGACGGGCCTTGCGCAGTTCCATTTTGGACAGTTTAGTCATGTCCCTGCCGTCAACGATCACTTCGCCACTCGTTGGCTGCTCCAGCATATTGATGCAGCGAACCAAGGTACTTTTACCGGCGCCGGATAATCCGATGATTCCATAGATTTCTCCTTCCTCAATGGATAGGTTGATATCCTTTAAGGCTTCCAGGTCCCCGCCCTTTGCATGGTAAACCTTGCCGATATGTTTCAGTTCAATCACAGCGACTCCCTCCTTATGAATAAAAAATTCCTCTTCATCATTATGAAGAGGAATGGGTCGATTCATATTCGTCTTCATCTGCCAGGAAAATCCTGTTGGACTTAGCACCGTTCACTTTCGTGTGGTTGCCGTAACATCATGGGGCCATTCCCTCCGTTACTCTTGATGAATAATTCCTTAAAATCATACCGGATTCATATTGTTTTGTCAAGGGTAGTTTTATCTCTGTGCACAGATTCCCCGTCCCTAAGACACAAAGCACCTTACTTTCCCTTTGCCTGCGCAAAGAGCCACTCCTTAATGGCATCAAAGGAATAGGCAAAGCTCCACGTATACATATGGTTCCCGCCCTTAAATACTGTATAGTAGATATGGGTGTTAGGCCGTAACAATTGCTCTATTTTGTCATTGAGGGTCCCTACAGGAAGGGTGCTGTCCCAAAGCGTCTCATTCCGCGCCACCTTTACGCCTGCTTTTTCCCAGAGTGCGGTCGTTTCATTCATTGTGGGGTAGGCTTTATTATCCCCTTCACAGACGGTGATCCAAAGGGGCTTATCCTTGAGGACCTGCATTTCCTTGGGATCCCATTGGCAGGCCACAAGATACTGGGCCGCAAAAAAATCGGGGTAGCGGTCACTGATGGCAATATTGGCCATACCGCCCTGGGACTGTCCTGTCCCATAGATCCTGTTTGGATCGACAGGGTAGGTCTTGACCGCATAATCAAGGAAATGCTTGAGCAAGGTGAGACCCTTTGTCCAATGATGATCATCGGCGGTCAGCATACCCAGTTTCGTCACAAGCTCAGACGTATACTGCGGGGCAACAACAATCGAAGGGTGCTTTGCCTGAAAAGCAGGATCGGTCCAGACTGTGGCCCCGTTGCCTTGATAAAGCGGCGTCGTAAGATCATCATTATTGCCGCTCATATCAACGCCAAAGTAGACCAGGGGCAGTTTCTCTCCCTGCTTGATTTCCTTGGGCAGATATAGATTATACGGCAGGGAAATGCCCGTTTCTGGGTCTGTAAAGACTTTCTGCGTAAAGCGGGAAAGATCGGGTTCAAGCGTTCGAGTCGACGCTATGAATCGGGTGGAGCCAGGGCTTTTATCCCCTCCCGCGCCAGTTACTTCCCCCACTTGTTTGACTGCAATGCCAAGATCCGGGGCTTTGCGATCAGAATGACCATCAAGCTTGGGTTCCTGCCTCATTTTTTCCTTTGTTTCCTTTTGGGGCGGTGCGGGCAGTGTTTCAGGCACCGTATTTTCTGTCTTTACCTTCAAGATGACATAGCGGCCTTCCTCAGCCGCCTTAAGGGCGGGCAAAGAGCGAGTTACCTGGACGCTTTCAAGGGTACCCTTTGAAAGGACATAATCTTTGGGAGAAACGGAACTTGCCAGAAGGGGCTCACTGTAAGTCAAAATGACTTCCGAAATTTTTTCCCCATCGCCAAAGACGCGGGCCACACCGGTCACCTCGTTGACGGTGGGCGCCGCTTCTCCGCTTCCCATAAGGCCCACCAGGATCAGGCACAATAAGCCTTGCCCCAGCCTGCGGCCGATTACGGCTTCTTTTATGCCGCCTTTTTTTATCCGTATAAACATGAAAAGACCTCCTCAGCATGAAATCGATTCCATTCTAGCAAATAGAAAATGAAAATAAGATGAAAGAAAAAAGAATAGCTGCCGTTGTTTGGCCGCGGCAATTTACGGTAATTTTACCAAGCTTTTGCAGAAACCTCCAGTTTCCTATGCTACACTCCTTCCATATAAAGAATCTTTTTCTTTGAAGCAAAATCATAGAGGAGGTTTGTTTATGAACACAAAACGTAAGCTTCGCCTATTTATCCAACTGTCGATGTTAGGGGCCCTTTCCATGGGCATCACCTCGACCCATGATGCCGTGGCTTTTGCGGCAGCATCCTCCATCTCGCAGGTGGCTGAATTCCATAACCGGATGCAGGAGACGGCAGATAACGGTGCCATTACCATCCTGCCAATCAACCGTGCCAAATTCTGGGCCGGTCAGCGGTTTGACTTTGAGGTGGAATTTCCCAAAAACAGCACAAACTTCAACGTCGGCATCAACGGAGAAGGGGCAGAAAAAGTCTTTGGGAAAAAGGCCATCATCACAGACTACGGCACCCACATTTCCTACCGCATCAACAATGTCACCTTTGACAAAATCGGTGAAAAAAGGGTAACGGCTTCCGCCAGCGGCCTTTCTGGAAGGCTCCAGGCAAAAGCCGCCTATACGGTGGTCCAGGAAAAAGCAAGGCGGCGCGCCAAGAATGTCATCCTCTTCATTGGTGACGGCATGAGCATGCAGGCAAAGGAACTGGGCCGCATCCTTTCAAAAGGCCTTTCAAACGGAAAATTCAATGACGTCCTTTCCATGGAAAAGATGCCAAGCCTTGCCCTTGTCACAACAAGCGGCTATGACTCTATTGTAACGGACTCGGCAAACTCCATGTCCGCCTATATGACGGGCAATAAATCCGTCGTCAATGCCATGGGTGTCTACGAAAATAGGACCAAAGATCCCCTCGATGACCCAAAGGTGGAAACGGCAGCGGAAATCCTCTCCCGCAGTAAGAAGATGAGCTACGGCATGGTTACGACCGCGGCTGTTACGGATGCTACACCAGCGGCCGTCACGGCCCATACGCGTCGACGTGGGGAACAAAACTACATTGCTGCCGATTTCCTCAGTCGCAGGAATCCGCCAAAAGTGGTCATGGGCGGTGGGGCACAGTTCTTCCTTCCGCTGCAGACGCCCGGTTCCAAACGCAAGGATGACCGTAACCTGATCCAGGAATTCAAGGATAAAGGTTATCAATTTGCCGGCACCAAGACGGAATTAAATGCTCTCAACGGCGATCAGCCCATTCTGGGGCTTTTCACCATGAACCACATGAACGTTTACATGGACCGTGAATTCCTGCCCAAAAACAGCAAGGTCCTGAAAGGGTTTACTGACCAGCCTGGCCTCCTTGATATGACAAAAAAAGCCGTATCCGTACTTGAAAAAAATCCGAATGGCTTCTTTCTCATGAGTGAAGGCGGCAGCATTGATAAGCAGCTCCATACCATGGACTGGCAGCGTTCCACCTATGACACCATCGAATTTGATCAAACCATCGAATGGGCGCAGGACTACGCCAAAAAGCACAATGATGATACACTTATCATTGTCGTTGCGGACCATGCCCACGGCATCAGCATCAGCGGCACCTATAAGGAAGAAAATGGCAAGACCGGCCGCGAAGCGGTTCGCGTCTACGGCGATGCCAAGTGGCCGACCTTCGTTGATGAAAACCACGACGGGTATCCCGATAACCCTGATCCGGATGTCACCCTGGCCGTGCAGTACGCCAATGCCCCGGACCATTACGAAAATTATCGTTTCCAGCCTGAACCGACTGTTCCGGCAACGACCGATGCCAAAGGAAACGTCATTGCCAACCCGAAACGCGCACCCAAAGGAGCCCGTCTTGTCCAAGGCGACCTGCCGACGACAACCGGAGAAACGAGCGAATGCCATTCTGCCGACGATGTAGTACTCATGGCCCAAGGCCCTGGTTCTGAATACTTCCACGGCGTCATGGACAACACGGAAGTCTTCTTTGGGATCCTTCGCGCCCTCGGTGTCGACGCCCATAAAGGCACGCCGGAAGTTTCCTTTACATCAGAAAGCGGTGACAGCAAGTGAGATTGGAAAAGGTCTTCAGAAAGTTTCTTGCTTCCCTCTTCCTATCCATCACAATGAGTATCGCCTTGGAGGCCAATGCGGCCTCCTTGGATTTTTCTGATATGTACAGCGGAGCAAGTTCGGAAGGGCTCGTCTTTTCGGATACCCTGAATTCCCTGAATGGTTCGGAAGTGACCATGACGGGGTTCATGGCGCCCCCCTTAAAGCCCTCCATCAATTTCTTTGTCCTTACGGAAACGCCCATGGCTGTTTGTCCCTTCTGTTCCACCGATGCAGACTGGCCCTATAACATGGTTGTCGTCTACGTCAACGGCAGTGTGGACGCCCTACCTTACGACCAGGAAGTGACCGTAACGGGGACCCTGGATCTTGGCAGCTATATGGATGGGGATACGGGCTTTGTGAGCCAGGTTCGCCTTCTTGATGCCACCGTGGAATAGGAGGTCCATATGCTCAAAGTTACCCATTTGGTCCATCGCTATCCTGACGGAAGAAGATTCCTGACAGCCCTTTCCGTGCCCCATCTAGAAGCCTATGACGGCGAAGCGTGGTGCATCACAGGACCAAGCGGCAGTGGAAAATCGACCTTTCTCCATTGCCTTTCAGGTCTCCTGCGCCCTACAGAAGGGGATATTTCCTATAAGGGCCGTTCCCTTACCCTTGATATGTCGGACGCAGACCTTGATGTGTTTCGGGGCCGCACCATTGGCTGCCTCTATCAAAAGTTTAACCTCCTGCCCTTTCTTTCAGCCCGGGATAACATCCTCCTTGGCGCCCATTTTGGCGGTGTACCGAAAAAGGAGGCCGAAGCTAGACTGTCAGCTCTTGCAGAAAAGATGGGCCTCATGCACCTTCTTTCCCATTACCCCAATGAACTGAGCCAGGGGGAAGAACAGCGAACCGCCCTTGCCCGGGCTCTCATCAAGGAGCCGCCAATCCTCCTTGCCGATGAACCGACAGCCAACCTGGATGAGGATAATAGCCGCATCGTCATTCATCTGCTCCTTGACTATGTAAAAGCGCACAACGCCCTAATTTTTGTAGCAAGCCATGACCCTATGGTGATTCGTTCCTTCAGCCACATCCTGCCCCTTCATAAAGGAGGCGCCCATGCTTAGAAAAGCTGCGTTGCGGCAGCTCATCCACCGGCCCATGACAACCCTTCTCATGATACTCATCATGGGCCTTTCCCTTGGCATCAGCCTCTTTTTATCGGCCCTCCACGAAGGGATCCATGAAGGACTCACAAAGGCGACGGAACCGTTTAGCCTGCTTGTAAGCTCACCAGGAAGCCAGTATCAGCTCGTTCTGACGTCCGTCTTTTTACAGGACCGGCCCCTCCCCAACCTTCCCTATGAAGAAGTGGATGCTCTCTCAGGCCAGAAAAATCTCGTCAGTTTCGCCCTGCCCTTGGCCTTTGGTGATTCCTACGGAGGTTATCGCGTTGTCGGGACGACGGGCGGCATCTTTGCCATGACGACGGGGAAAAATAAGGACAAGTGGCTGATCCTTCAGCAAGGCCGTCCCTTTTCCGCGCCCTATGAAGCCGTCATTGGTGCGGACGTCGCGCGGCGCCTTCATCTAACCGTTGGATCCACCTTTTCTTCCCTCCACGGTCTCGTCCAAAAAGGCCGCGCCCACAAGGAGCATCCCTACACCGTCGTTGGCATCTTAACCGACGTCAAAGGGCCCTATAACCAGGCCATCCTGACTTCCATCGAGTCCATTTGGGACGCCCATGAGCACAAGAAGAATAAGAGGCTAGAGGCCAAGAAGGCGGATAATAAGACGCACAATGACCATAAGGAAGTAAGCGCCATCCTCGTCGAACCTGTAGGCTACAGCGAAGCCTACCAGCTTGCCGCAAAATATCAGCACCGCAAAGACGCCATGCTCGTTTTCCCGTCCCAGAGCATCGTCCAGCTCTTTAATCTCATGGGCTGCGGCGAAAGAATGTGGCAGAAAGTGGGACTTTTCCTCATAGTTCTTTCCACCCTTATCGTCGTTATGACAAGCTATCTTTCAAGCCTTTCGAGACTTCGGGAATATGCCATCATGCGGGCCCTCGGGGCTACGGGAAAAGACATTTCCCACATTTTCCTTTGGCAAAACGCCTTTCTCGTCCTTTGCGGCACCGCTGCAGGCACCCTTTTAGGAATCGGGGCCTATACTCTCTTAGCCCACGCCCTTGCGTCAACGACGGCCCTTTCGCTGCCACTTTTTTCCTTTTCACCGGTCATGGGAATCCTCCTTGCTGCCACGGTGGCAGCAACCCTTCTATTAAGTCTTATTCCTTTGAAAATCCTGAAAGAAAAACTGGCCTCCATGATGTGATCCTTAATAGAAAAACTCCTTCCAATCCATGCCGGAAGGAGTTTTTCTATTCTTACGATACGGCTTAGGCATCGCTGCGGGAGAAGCCATTTTTCATGGCCATGCTCGCTTCGTAAAGGACCTTGCCTAGGCAGGTATCGGTCTTTTCCTTTACCATAGCCGCCATGGCGGCATTGGCCTGTTCAAGGAAAGCCGTCACGCCGCCTTCGGCTTCTTTTTTATCCGTATCACAGATCATGGCGTGAGCCGCGGAGGCAACGGCCTTTTGGTAGCGCTCAATGGCACTTGCCGTGCGGGCATAGTGGGCATCGGCAAGGGCGCCGATGAGGCGATTAGCCCAGTAGAATTCTTCCGTCGACGGCACTGTCCCCGCATGGTTCAAATAGTCCGGTGTCTTCGTCACATTAGCATAAAACGGCACAAAGGCATTGAAGACATTGGAGCCTTCCGCAATCCACATAAGAGCCATACGGTCCTTTTTGGCGTAGGGCCGCAACTGGGTTAGGGCAACAAAGTTATTGCGATTGATGCCGATGGGACGATACTTGCCTTTCAGGGGATGGTCCACCTTGCTGTAACAGTCAAAGGGGGTTCCTTGGTAATGAGCACTGAGGACATACTTTACATCTTCGACAGTCACCTTCCGTTCCGGCATGAGGCACCAAGGCAGGTCATCATCTTCAGGACCGTAATCGGCATCAGGACCATCCCACAAGGCGGAATGGGGATTGAAAAAGCGCAGCATGAACCATGCCCGGGGCGTATTGTATGTGTGATCCGCATCATCATGACTGCCAAAAGCGGCCCGCGCGTCAAAGGCAAAATCCTTTTCAAGGGCATAGTCTTCTCCTTCATGGATGGTCAGGTCAAGGTGATTGTCCCGAATAAAGGAAATAAGGTCTGCGCTGCACATATGGTCTTCCTGAGCTCCAAAGGCATCGACAAAATCCAATAAATCGATTCCCTGCTGATTGGGCATGACCACATACCCATCATCAGGAACGCGTTTGGCAATCCAGTGATGACCGCCAATGCTTTCAAACCACCAAACTTCATTTTCATCCTGGAAACCGACACCGTTCATTTCATAGGTCCCATAGCGCATGATGAGGTCGCCCAGCCGTTTGACACCTTCCCGGGCACTGTGGATATAAGGCAGGACCAAGGTGAGCATGTCCTCTTCGCCAATGCCATCTTTTACAAGCGGATCGGCGCCAAGGACGCGGGGATTTGAGGTGATGGTCTCCGTTTCGCTCATGGCCACATTGAGCTCATTGATTCCCGCTTCGCCCCAAATACCTTCATCTGCTTGGGCATTTGGCATGGCTGTATAGCGCAGGGGCGTTTCGGTCAGCTCGATTTCAAAAGCAGACAGGACTGACCGATAGTGGCGGGGTTGGTCTTCAGGATTGACTGTAATAAATTTCTTCGGCGTAAAACTTCCCGCACCGGAATCCTCATTGCGGGCCATCATGGTCGAACCATCATAGGTTGCATTTTTTCCGACAAGCAGCGTTGTACAGGGCATACGGATCCTCCTTTATCTCTTGTCAAAACTTACCTAAAAGGAACGCAGAAGGCGTTCCATAAAATCCTATTCTCCACTCTCGCACAAAGGGCAGGGTATATTTTTATTGTAGGCGATAGGAGGCATCTTGGCAAGAAAGGCGCCGCATATAATTCCTACTAAGTTAATGTATTATCCTTTTCGCCATGCTGAAAAAACTTGAAATCTCTGATTTTTATTGCATTTTCTCAATTTCCTATGATATTATATGAATTATTCTCATTAGGTAGAACCTGATGAAGAAAGATCCATGGGGGGATCTTTTCCATTTTTCAAAAAAGAAAGGAAGTCCATTATGACCCAAGAAAACCAAACCCATGTCAAAGACACAGCTAAAAACGTCATGGCCCGCAACAATCCCCTTGCCCAAGGGCGTCAGCTCGCACTTTGGATAGGAGCCCTCATCTTTGGTGCCGTTCTCGGCTGGATGAACGTTCCCTTCCTCAACCAACTCTTCAACTTCATCGCCACCGTCTTCACCCGCCTCTTCCAGTTCATTGCTGTACCAACCATCGCTTTGGCGGTCATTACGACCCTTTCCATGATGGGATCCAAGGAAGAAACGAAAAGGATCTTCAAGCACACCATCACCTATACCCTGCTCACGACTATCTGTGCCGCCGGGATTGGCCTGCTCCTTTATCTCTGGATCCAGCCGGGCAACCTGCCGACAGAGGCCATCGGTGCCGGCGTGACGAATGTCCCCCAGAACATTGGCAAGATGAGCTACTATGACCATATGCTCTCCGTCATCCCCAACAACATCCTGACCCCCTTCCTGACGGGGAACGTCCTTTCCATCCTGCTCATTGCCACCGCTGTTGGTCTTGCCTTTGCCTTTATGCCGGAAACGGAAAACACGAAAACCCTTCTGCGTGGCATCAATGGGGCCCAGGAAGTTCTCTTTGCCCTCATCCGTGCCCTACTGAAGGTTCTTCCCATCGGCATCCTCGCCTTTGCGGCCCAGCTGTCTTCCCAGCTTGAAGCCGGCGTCATCGTCGGTGCCCTAGGCCGTTATACGCTCGTCATCATGGCCGGAAACCTCACCCAGTTCTTCATCGTTCTGCCGCTCTTTCTCCTCATCCGCGGCCTCAACCCGGTCCGCGTCATGAAAGCCATGTCCCCGGCTCTTGCCGTTGCCCTCTTTACAAAGAGTTCCGCTGCAACGCTTCCTGTCACCATGGCTTCTGCGGAAGAAAACATGCGCATCAATCCCTCCATCAGCCGTTTCGTTCTCCCCATCTGCACAACCATCAACATGAATGGCTGTGCCGCCTTTATCCTTGTTACATCCATTTTCCTCATGCAAAATGGCGGCATGGAACTATCCTTTGGAACCATGATTGTCTGGCTCTTCATTTCTGTCTTTGCTGCCATCGGAAACGCCGGTGTACCCATGGGCTGCTACTTCCTTACCCTGTCGCTCATGAGCGGTGTCGGCGCCCCCATCGGCATCATGGGAATCATCCTCCCCATCTACACCATCATCGATATGATTGAAACCTGTGAAAACGTCTGGTCCGACTCCTGCGTCTGCAGTATGACCCAAAATGACCTGAAAGATGAAATTCCTTTCACGGTGGAAATAGAAGCCTAAGCACACGAAAAAGGTTCTTTTTCCCTTGATGGGATAAGGCCCCCAATGCTTTTAAGAAGCGTTGGGGGCCTATTTGGGGAGGCAAAAACAGTGCCGCAAGTCCACATAACGTCAAAAACCTTTTTTGACGCTCATTAAATTCCTTGTTATATTGGGCGCTTTCCTGACGGCATCTGCTGTATACTTTGAAACATCCGATTTTCTCCCATTCAGGCTTTGCTGAATCTTTGCCTTTCCTATCAATCTTTTTGATCGAACAAAGGGGAAAGCCAATCTTTTTGCATGCCCGTTCACCCTATTTTTCGCTAAAATGGAATCGTAGGGATATGACAACTTAGGAAGGAAGCGATTCATATGGTTTTGGACTTTTCATCAGGTTCTCTCCTCATCAAAGCCGATGCGGTCTGCACGACAGCCCTTGCGGCCATCATGCTCCTCATCGGATACTGGATCAAGGACAAGAGCACGGCCCTCAGGCGCTACTGCATCCCGGCTCCTGTTGTCGGCGGTTTCCTCTTTATGTTCATCACCTTTATTGGCCATCAGACGGAAGCCTTTGCCTTCAAGTTTGATACCTACTATCAAAATCCCTTTATGCTGGCCTTCTTTACGACCGTAGGCCTCGGAGCAAGCCTCTCCCTCCTCAAAAAAGGCGGGACCTTGCTCATCATCTACTGGCTCACGGCAGGCGCCATTTCCATCTGCCAGAATGCCATCGGGATAGGAATCAGCATGGCTACGGGACTGGAAGCCCCTTATGCACTCCTGGCCTCAGCCATTTCCATGATTGGCGGCCACGGCGCGGCCGGTGCCTACGGAAAGACTTTTGTGTCCATGGGCTACCCAGCAGGTCTTGAAGTGGGGATGGCCGCGGCGACTTTTGGGCTCATCTCCGCCGTCCTTGTAGGCGGTCCCCTGGCCCGCGTTCTCATTGAGCGCCATCATCTGACACCGGATATGTCGGAAGATTTCAAGGATACAGGCGTTGAAAACGTCAACGCCGCCACAGGCGAGAAACTGGACGGTCTCACCATCATCAAGAACGTGACGGCAATCCTCGTCTGCATGGCCATTGGAACCGTCATTTCCGGGCGCATTGGGGCCCTTATCGGCATGAGCTTCCCCACCTATGTCGGAGCCATGTTCGTGGCAGTCATCCTGCGGAACGTCAATGAATCGGCTCATTTCTATCAGTTCAGCTTCTCCCTGGTGGATTCCATTGGCGACGTCATGCTGAACCTATATCTTGCCATTGCCCTCATGACCCTCCGTCTTTGGGAACTTTCGGGACTTTTAGGCGGCGTCATCCTCGTCGTTGCGGCCCAGGTCCTTTTCATGGTCCTTGTAAGCTATTTCATTGTCTTCCGGATCCTCGGGAGCAACTACGATGCGGCCGTCATGTGTGCCGGCCTATGCGGGCATGGCCTTGGTGCCACTCCATCAGCCATCGTCAATATGACGGCAGTCAAGGAAAAGTATGGCATGAGCCGCAAGGCCTTCATGATCGTGCCTATTGTGGGCGCCTTTCTCGTCGATATCATCTATCAGCCCCAGACGATTGCCTTCATCAAGTATTTCGTCCATGCCCTGAAATAGAGCATGGTTAAAGGCCCTTCTCCTTCGTAGGAAAGGGCCTTTTTGCGGCATAAAAAAGACCCCGCAGGGAAAGGAATCCTTTCCTTGCGAAGTCTCAGGATAACATTAGCAGAGCTTGGCCCCAGCCGGAATATGGGGATCAAGCATGAGAAGGTTCAGTTTGCGTTCTTCCCCTTCATTATGTTCGGCGCTTAACAGCATCCCACAGGATTCGATGCCCATCATCTTGCGCGGCGGCAAGTTGACAATGGCAACGAGGGTCCTGCCGATAAGATCCTCCGCCTGATAGTATGCCTTGATGCCCGACAGGATGGTCCGGTCCGTACCCGTTCCGTCATCGAGTGTGAACTGGAGAAGTTTCTTGCTCTTAGGCACTTCAAAACAGTCCTTGACTTTCACTACCCGGAAGTCGCAGCCAGCAAACTGATCAAAATCAACGAAATCCTTGAAGAGCGGTTCAATGGTCACATTGGAAAAATCAATCTTTTCCAGCGCCACGGTCTGCGGAGCATCCACCGTTTCAGCGGGCGCGGCTGGAGCAGCTGCCACAGATTCGTCTTTCTTTTCGAGTCCCAGGGGCTTCATGGTCGGGAAGAGCAGGACATCGCGGATGGAAGCCGAATTGGTAAGCAGCATGACAAGACGGTCAATTCCAATACCCAGACCGCCCGTCGGAGGCAGGCCGTGCATGAGGGCATTGATGAAGTCTTCGTCCATCATACCGGCTTCATCATCGCCGTTATTGCGTTCTTCCACCTGTTTTTCAAAGCGTTCCTTCTGGTCGATTGGATCGTTGAGTTCCGTAAAACCATTGCAGATTTCAGAACCGTTGATGAAGCCTTCAAAACGATCCGTGACTTCTGGATCAGCAAGGCTGCTCTTAGCAAGCGGCGAGATTTCTTTAGGATGACCCATGATGAAGGTCGGCTGAATGAGGTTCTTTTCAACGAATTCATCAAAGAAGGCTTCCAGAATCTTGCCAGGGCCGAAGGTCGGCTGGATTTCGACGTTGGCATCAGCAGCCAGCTTGCGGGCCGTTTCAACATCGCGGACACCCGTAAAGTCATAACCGCTGAATTTCTTAACGGCTTCAACCATGGTCATACGAGGCCAAGGCGGAGTCAAGTCGATTTCCTTGCCCTGATAGGTGATTTTCATGGTGCCCAAGACGCGCTGCGCCGTTTCTGACACGAGTTTTTCCGTAATATCCATCATGGTTTGATAGTCACCATATGCTTCATAAAGCTCGATGGACGTAAATTCCGGGTTATGCTTGATATCCATCCCTTCATTGCGGAAAATGCGGCCAATTTCATAAACCCGTTCCAGACCCCCTACAATAAGGCGCTTCAGGTTCAATTCCGTCGCAATGCGCAGGTACAAATCGATATCAAGGGCATTATGGTGGGTCACAAAAGGACGGGCCGTAGCCCCGCCGGAAATAGTATTGAGGACCGGCGTTTCCACTTCAAGGTAGCCTTCATTATCGAGGATATTGCGGATACTTTTGATGATTTCCGTACGTTTGACAAATGTGTCGCGGACTTCGGGGTTTACAATGAGATCCACATAGCGCTGACGATAACGGATTTCCTTGTCCTTGAGGCCGTGCCATTTTTCCGGCAGCGGTTTCAGGGCCTTAGAAAGGAATTCGAGCTTTTTCACGCGAATGGATGGTTCACCCATATGGGTCGTGAAGACTTCGCCTTCTACGCCGACGATATCCCCAATGTCCAGGAGTTTGACCACACTGTAATTATCTTCTCCCAACTCATCCTTGCGGACATATAGCTGAATCTTACCAGACTTATCGAGAAGGTCCATAAAAGCGGTCTTGCCGTGACCGCGGATAGCCGTCAACCGTCCGGCAACACGGACTTCAGCGCCCTTTTCTTCCAGTTCCTTGACCTTGTCATGGACTTCTTTATTATGATGGGTCACCTTATAGGCATGACCAAAAGGCAAGATACCCTTTTCTTCCAGCTTATGCATCTTGTCCATACGGACAGCGACTTGTTCGCTGACTTCTTCAGCAGCGCCCGTATCCACAGCGGGCTGGTTCTTCAATTCTTCCGACATTCATTTCACTCCTTGGCTGCAGCTTTTTTCTTCTTCCCTGCACTGGGTTTGGCAATGCTGACAATCTTATAGCTCAGCTCACCAGCCGGCGTCGGAACCTTGCATACGGAACCCACTTTTTGGCCCAAGATGGCCTTGCCTACAGGGGATTCGTTGGAAATGCGGGGAGGATCGGCCATGGGGTCAGCTTCCGTCGTACCCACAACCGTGTATTCCTCTTCTTCTTCCGTTTCCATATCTTTGATGGTGACCTGGGATCCCAAGGAAACCACCTTTTTATTGATTTCGGAATCCTTGATAACCTTTGCATTGCGGATCATCTTTTCCAAGGTGAGAATACGGCCTTCGACAAAGGCCTGTTCGTTCTTGGCGTCATCATATTCGGAGTTTTCGCTGATATCACCATAGGAAATAGCGACCTTCAGCCGTTCTGCCACTTGCTGTCTTTTTTCAGAACGAAGATAGTCCAATTCGTCTTCTAACTTTTTGAGACCTTCTTCAGTTAAAATTGTTTCCTGTTCAGCCATCGTTCACGACTCCTTTTCGGCTTTGATCCCACAAAACCGGCCCATTTGGCCGCCGTGGGGACAGTTTCGGTAAAACTACCGTATCTTGTAAATTATAGATTAGATCCGGGGAGATGTCAATAAATGAGGAGGGCTGTTCCACCTGTTTTTACTCGGTGCAGGGCTCGCACCAAGTCTCAGCACGTGGTCCCATCCTTGCTTTTTTAGATGGATGAAAGGGGGTCATAAAAGCATGACGCATCGCAGCATGGAACGTACCGCAATTTCATGCTGAAGCCCTCCCAAAAATGCTATTGTTCGTCTCATCCTGGAATGATTATAGCGGCATTCCCCGTTACACAAAAACAATGCCGCTATTTTTGCCATCCGCCTGATACGATGTCAGACGAAGATAAGGGGTAAAAGGGCGCTGCACTCCGACCCATCACCGAAAGGACCTACACGCTGCGCAGCTTCAGGCAGCTTTTGCTCTTCTGTCCAAACAAGGGGATGGATTGGCGCTAAGAGGCCAACGTGGCTTCAAAGTGCGTTTCTGTCAAAAAGAAAGCTAAAGGAAAAGGCTTGAAGCCAGAAGAAAAAACGTGACGCTCAGCCCCAAACCAATTAAGCCGTGGAGAACGCTCGCTCACTTCTCCACGGCTTTTTGCTTGAGGCTCCGATCTAGTTTTCTTCGCTTATCCTTTGCAGCTCGTGCAGTCCTTGGTCTGGGGTACAAGGAGTTTCCACAGACAGCCTTCCAGAAGGACGCCTTCATGGGGATCGGTTCCTTCATTCAAGGTCGTTTCAATGACAAAACTCAAAAAGTCCGCTGCATGCTGGACGGCAAGGTTCAGATCCTTCCCGCGCAGGATGTAGGCAAGAAGCGTGCTGGTAAAGATATCTCCTGTACCGCAGGTCCCAAAGGGGAGTTTTGGTACTTCATACTTTTCCGGGAAAAGCTGACTGTCCGTCTGACTGGCAATGGCAATATGGCAGCTGTCCGTAGGAACACTCGTAATGACGATTGCTTTGGGTCCCAGAGAAAGGAGCTTATCGCACAGGGTTTCGAGTTCCTTATCCGTCGGGGGCTTCGCCTGATAGGGTGTATCCGTAAGGAGACAGGCTTCGGTGTAATTGGGCGTAATGAGTGTTGCATGGGAAACAAGCTTTTTCATGGAAGCTGCCATGGTCTCATCAAAAACAGGATAGAGTTTTCCGTCGTCGGCCATGGCCGGATCGACAACAACGCTCTTCCCCCCACCACCAAAACGGCCGATGGCATCAATCACCACATCAACCTGGGCCGAACTTGCCAAAAAGCCGCTGTAAATGGCATCAAAGGAAAGGCCCAGTTCCTGCCACTTATCCATGGACGATGTCATTTCATCTGTAAGGTCCTTACTATGGAACTTGCCATAGGTCAGGTTATTGCTGTAAAGAGCAGTCGGGAAGGGACAGACCTGGCTTCCCAAGGCTGACAGGACCGGAATGGCAGCCGTCAGCGAACAGCGGCCAAAGCTGCAGAGATCATGAATAGCAAGGACGCGATTTATTTTCATGGTGAAAACCCCTTTCTTTTTCCGTGTTTTTCCTATTGTAAGCCTCTTCAGGGCCATTGAAAATGCACGGTTTTCCTCTTAAACCAGCAAAGACCGTGCCTGCTGCAGGATGGAGAAAATCCAATTTTGGGCATAAAAAAAGACATCGCCCAAGCGATGACTCAATATTCCGTATAAAAAATGGTGCCGGGGACCGGAATCGAACCGGTACGGAGATCACTCTCCGAGGGATTTTAAGTCCCTTGCGTCTGCCAGTTCCGCCACCTCGGCAGATTTGAACATCCATTAAAAAAATTGGAGGCGACACCCAGAATCGAACTGGGGATAAAGGTTTTGCAGACCTCTGCCTTACCGCTTGGCTATGTCGCCAACAATTTGGAGCGGAAAACGAGATTCGAACTCGCGACCCCCACCTTGGCAAGGTGATGCTCTACCACTGAGCTACTTCCGCATAAAAAGTGGTGCCTCAGCGCAGAATCGAACTGCGGACACAGGGATTTTCAGTCCCTTGCTCTACCAACTGAGCTACCGAGGCATTGGCGACCCAGGACGGACTCGAACCGACGATCTCCGCCGTGACAGGGCGGCATTCTAACCAACTGAACTACTGGGCCGTATCAGTGTCTTTCGCAACTGACTTGTTTAGTATACAGTAAAACGCCTAATGTGTCAACAAACTTTTTTATTTTTTTCAAAAAGCAGGGAAAGGCCCTTCCTCGTATGGCAGCGGTACGACTTTCACAGGCGACGCGCCAGTCCTACCGTCCCGTTTGCGCTGATCAATGCCGCATCCTGCCACAAAGGTGCTCACGAGGAGGCTCAAAAAAATCAGGGCCATAATCATTCGTTTCATCCCGGTCTCCTTTTTTACATCGTTAGCCTTCCCCTCCGATCCCCTTTCATCAATGCCACAAGGTTTTCTGCCGCCTCCTGTTTGAGCTTTACGAAGGATTCTTCCGTTGCATAGGAAATATGGGGCGTTACGATAATCTGAGGCACACCATAAAGGGGACTTTCGGCAGTAAAAGGTTCGTTTTCCACCACATCAAGGAGCGCGCCTGCAATCGTTCCTTTCTTTACAGCCCCGGCAAGGGCCTTTTCATCCAGAAGACTCCCCCGGCTTGTATTGATGAGATAACTGCCTTTTTTCATAAGGGACAGGACGCGCGCATCGACAATATGCCGGGTATCCGGTGACGCCGCCAGATGAAGGCTCACAAGGTCACCGTTAATAAAGGCCTCTTCCAAGGTCACGGGAATGACGCCGTCTTCCTGCATCTGTTTACTTTTATCGCTGCGATTATAGGCTAGGACGGTCATGCCCATGGCTTTGGCCTTTAGGGCTGTCCTGCGCCCAATATGACCATATCCCGCAATGGCGAGGGTAAGACCTGAAAGGCGGTGCGGCAGGGCGGGAATGGCGCGCACGCCCCACGGGGACTTTTCATTGTGCTTGAGGAACAAAGGCAGGCGGCGCACAAGAAAAAGCGTGCCCATGATGACATATTCTGCAATATCCTCAGATGAGTAAGCGGTCACATTGCGCACGCCAATACCTCGCTTTTGGGCGGCGTCAAGGTCCACGGCTTCATAGCCCGTTCCATAGAGGGAAATGGCTTTAAGGCGGGGCATCTTGCTAAAGACCTCGTCACCAAGGGGTACGTTTACCTGAGCAAGGAGCCCATCCACTGTGCTGCCAAATTCCTCAAGGTCATGCCAAAAATCATAGCAAGAGCGGCGGAACATAACGCCGGGAAAGGCTTTTGTAAGAAGGGATATCTCCACATCGTACGCATTCCATTCCTCATCGATGATCCAAATGACCATGACCGCCGCCCTCCTTTCTTATGCAAAAAATTCCGTGACTAAATCTTCCAATGCCTTCTGATCGCTGGCACCCATTGTTTCACGGGCCGAATGCATGGCAAGGAGCGCCACGCCAAGATCCATGGTACGGATCGGTGTAATGGCAGAAGCCATGGAACCAAGGGTGCTGCCGCCTTTGATATCACTGCGGTTGACATAAAGTTGGTAAGGAATATTTTTTCTATCACAAAGTCCCTTAATCACGGCAACCGCCTCCGCATCACCTGCATAGGACTGACTGCATGCCTGTTTGAGAGCCAATCCCCTGCCAAGGACGGGCCGATTTGTGATATCACATTTATCAACATAATTAGGATGGAAAGCGTGGGCCACATCAATGCTCAGCATAAACCCCTTTGCCATATCCTCAAAAAGAGCCTCTTCCGTAAGGTCAAGAGTTTTATAGATACGGTGCAGGGTATTATGAAGGACAAGGGAATTGGCCCCCTGCTTAGTCGTGCTCCCTACCTCTTCGTTGTCAAAAAGACCGATGAGGGCGACACCCTCTTCTGCTTTGCCATTTACAATGCCTTCGAGGCATGCCTTGCAGCTTGTGAGGTTATCCAGACGCGGAGATGACACAAAATCATCATGTAACCCAAAGGTACAGCCATCTTCTGTCGGGTAAGCCGAAAGATCAAAGGAAAGAATATCCTTTTCACAGCATCCGAGCTCTTTTGCAAGGAACTTTTCAAAGAACGCGCTCTCTTTTTCGTCTTCCCCGATAAGGGCTGCAAGGGGTAGGATATCCTTTTGCTTATTCCATTTATAACCATCATTCACTTCCCGATTCATGTGGATGGCAAGACTGGCCATGGTAAGAAGGGGCCGTCCAAAATCAACAAAATGGGTCTTTGGCTGGAAGGGATCTTCTGTCCGTGTCACGATCTTACCGGCAAGGGAAAGGGGCCGATCCATCCAGGTGCTCACAATCATACCGCCATAGCCTTCAATATTGAGCGTGCCATACCCATGGGTCCGTACTTCGGGGGCAGGTTTCAGACGAAAAGAGGGAAAATCCGTATGGGCCGCCGCAAGCTTTAGGCCCCGCGTTCCTTTTTTCCCTGTTCTGAACGCAAGGAGACAGGAATCAAAAACGGTGACAAAATATTTGCCATTGGGTTTCAGCTTCCAATCCTTTTCTTCCTTAAGTTCCGTAAAGCCTGATTTTTCAAGAATAGCCTTGCTGGAAAGGACCGTATGATAGGGAGACGGGCTGGTCTTGATGAAAGAAAGTAGGGATTTGATGGTTTGTTTCATGGGAAATTTCCTCCTTGGTTCTTGCATTGATTTCTGGCACAATGTCTCTTGTTACAGTGTACTTGATTTACGGAGTTTCCTCAATAGGGTTTAGTGATTTACGCAGCGCAGAACCGTCTTTCTGCGTTAGAATTACTCAGTTCCCGACTTTATTTAAGAAGCCGCTGGACCTATCTTCGTTAGAGGACCCCCATCATCACGAATTGACTTTTCTTGTAGCAATTTGCAAAATTTTCTGTTAAGATGAGTGTAATTTCATATGGTTCCCCCATTTCTACTCTCATTCCACTAGGAGGTATTCGCAATGAATCAACCCACATCCAGCAAGAACAAAATCCTTACCTGGCAAGCCCTAGGTCTCATGACCTTTTCCTCAGTCTGGGGCTTTGGCAACATCGTCAATGGCTACGCCAATCAGGGACTCAAGGCCGTCGTCAGTTGGATCATCATGTTCACCATCTACTTCATTCCCTACACACTCATGGTCGGTGAAATGGGGTCTACCTTCAAAGACAGCCAAGGCGGCGTCTCTTCTTGGATTCGGTCCACGTCGAGCGCTAAATTGGCTTATTTTGCTGGCTGGACCTACTGGATCTGCCACATGCCCTACTTAGCACAAAAACCACAAAGTATGCTCGTTGCCTTGGGCTGGGCCATTTTTCGCAATGGATCGCTGACAAAAATGATGTCGCCCTTGGTGCTTCAATCCATTGCTCTCATCCTCTTTTTCTTCTTTTTATGGTATGCCTCTCGGGGCATCCGCTCCTTGAAGCACATTGGCGCCCTGGCAGGGTCCACAAAGGTCATCATGTCCTTTCTTTACATCCTTCTGGCCCTCGCGGCTCCCTATATTACAGAAGCCAAGACCTTTACCTATCGCCTTGATATGGAAACCCTCATGCCCACCTTCGACTTTGACTATATGACAACCCTTGCCATCCTCGTCTTTGCTGTTGGCGGCTGCGAGCGTCTTTCCCCTTACGTCAATAACCTCAAGGACCCAAGCCGTGAATATCCTCGTTCCATGATTTTCATGACCATCATGGTCTGTGTCACGGCTATTTTGGGCACCTTTGCCATGGGGCTCATGTTTGACCCCCAGAATGTTCCCAAGGACCTCATGATGAATGGTTCCTATTACTGCTTTGCAAAACTTGGCGAATACTACGGCGTCGGTCAAACCTTTGTCGTTATTTTTGCTCTCTGCACCCTCATTGGACAAGCTTCAACCTTAGCCGTTTCCATCGACGCGCCCATCAAGATCCTCCTTGCTGACGTTGATGAAAAGTTCGTTCCTGAACGCTTCCGCAAAATCAACAGCCGTGGAGTTCCTGTTACAGGCTATCAACTGACTGCGCTGCTTGTGGGCATCCTCATCATCGTGCCCGCCCTCGGTATTGGCGATATGACAAGTCTCTACAACTGGCTCATGCGTCTAAATGCCGTATGCATGCCCCTGCGTTACCTCTGGGTCTTTTATGCTTATATGATGCTCAAAAAACATCAGGATCGCTTCCAATCTGACTATCATTTTGTCAAAAGCGCAGCCCTTGGAAAAATGGCCGGCGCTTGGTGCTTCTTCTTTACGGCCTATGCCTGTTTCATGGGCATGTTCCCTCGCGGCGTGGCAGCCTATTCTCCGGCCTGGACCTTCCAATTTACCCTTGAACATCTTGACTCCCCTTGTACTTTTTGGCATTGGCGTCATCCTCACCTACCTTGCCAAAAAGGAACGGGAAAGACGGGCACAATAACTTTTACGGGGGAACCAAGGAAAGCATCCCATAGGGACGCTTTCCTTCCAATCAGCAACTAAAAAAGGGACTGAGAAAAATGAAGATTGCATTTTTCTCAGTCCCTTTTTGTATTACATCAATAGGCCAGCAGGAAGGAACGGAAGAATTCCACGCTCGCCGGCAGGGCGTCCACAGGAATGTGTTCATTGACCTGATGGGCAGCACCCCACCGATTATCATGGACATGGCCCGTAAATAAAAGGACCGTATCGGTTATAGGCTTATAGTAGCGCGTATCCGTAGCTCCCAGCATGAGAAATGGAATGGCAAGGAGTTCATTGCCATAGACGGCATGAAGGATCTTTGTAAGAAGACGATAGGAATCGCTGTCAGGCGTCGAGG
This sequence comes from Acidaminococcus intestini DSM 21505, assembly GCF_000425045.1. Taxonomy (GTDB): domain Bacteria; phylum Bacillota; class Negativicutes; order Acidaminococcales; family Acidaminococcaceae; genus Acidaminococcus; species Acidaminococcus intestini. Next base: position 95,957 of record NZ_KE384298.1, read on the forward strand.
CAGGTACAGGATCCTTGCCAGAAATATGGCGGATCTTGACGCCTTCCGGCAGGAACCCTTGGAGACGTCTTTCGACCGATTCCACTGTATCGCCCTGCAGGATGCGGACACTAAGTCCCACAGCGGCATGACTGGGCAGTACATTAGGCTGGGTACTTGCCTGGGCCATGGTAAACGCTACCGTCGTATGAAGCATGGCATCAAGGGCAGGATCTTCCTGCGCAAGAGTACAGAGGGCTTCAAAATGCCCCTTCGGATCAGCGTAAATGCTGCGTACCGGTTCTTCCTTTAAGGGAGCCGTCGCTGCGAGCTGTGCTTCTACAAGCGGCGTCAAGCGATAGGGAAACGGATGGGCTTCAATGGCAACCACCGCCTTTGCGACAGCGCCCAGGGCCGTGCCATTGCCTGGCTTGCTCGAATGCCCGCCCTTGCGGTCACAGTAGATTTCGTAGTTGACGGCCGCTTTTTCGCCAAGACCGATATGAGCGGCAAGACGGCCGCCAGCTTCCGGGAAAAGTCCGCCCCCTTCATCAAGGATGGTACCAATATGGACACCCTTTTCCGCTAAATGGTCCACGAGGCGCTGGGCTCCGTCCACATCATTTTCAAGATACACTTCCTCACTGTAGCCCAAAGACAGGTAGAGGTCGTAATCAGGCCGGAAGCCTTCGGCAAAAAGGGATTCCAAGGCTTCCAATTCACTAAGGACCAAATGTTTGCAGTCCGTCGTGCCCCGGCCATAGACCGAGTCATCAAGGAGAAGACCTGAAAACGGATCATGACTCCATTGGCTGCGGTCCCCAATCTCCACCACATCCTGATGGCTCATGAGAAGAAGCGGCTTTTTTGCGGTCTCCTTGGGATGATAATGAAACTGGAGACCAGCCCGGCCCACGCGGTCCACTTCCATCACTTCATAGACATGGGGATAAAGCGTTTCAAAGAGCTTGTGGAGTTTTTCAAATTCAGACCAATCGACTTTGTTAACGTCGGAATTTGAGACCGTCTTCATTTGGATCATTTGGGAAAGATGGTCGGCAAGGATTTCTTTTGTTGGTACGGTCATCTTGGCAGCTCCTTTCAATGATTACCACGCAGGAACAAGGGCTCCTTTGGCTTTTTCGTTGATATAGTTCTTAACGGCATCTGTTTGGAAGATCTTGACAAATTTCACATAGGTGGGATTATCCTTATCTTCTTCACGGGCAGCAATGATATTGACATAAGGACTCGTATTGTCTTCCTTGGCAATGGCAAGGTTCGGGTCAAGTTTGGCTGAATTGGCGTAGCCGGCATTGATGACAGACGCTGCCGTATCATCCAGGCTGCGCGGCAGCTGGGCCGCTTCCAGTTCAAGGATCTGCAGGTGTTTCGGATTGTCCGTAATGTCGTTGACCGTCAGATCGGAGGCCTTGACGCCGTCTTTGACTTTGATAAGGCCAAGCTTGCTCAGCATCAGGATGGCACGGCCGCCATTTGAAGGGTCATTTGGAATCGCAATCTTATCGCCATCTTTCAGTTCCTTGATATCCTTGATCTTGGTCGAATATAGTTTCAAAGGAGCCAAGTAGGTCTTGCCAATGGAGACCAGCTTCGTGCCGTTTTTCTTGTTGAAGGCATCAAGGAAAGGACCATGCTGAAAAGAGTTCAGGTCGATTTCCTTTTGGGCAAGTGCCTGGTCCGGTGTTACATAATCAGAAAAGACCTTCAGCTCCACATCAAGGCCCTGTTTTTTGGCTTCGTCCTTGACAAACTCCATGATTTCTTCCGAGTAACCCGGCGTAATGCCTACAACGATCTTTTTCTTTTCTTCCGGCGCCTTTTCCGTCTTCTTTTCGCCGCCGCACCCAGCTAGGAGTGCAGCCGCTGCAAAGACCGCCAGAGTCCCTGCCGTCAGTTTTTTGAGGTTCATTGTGCATCTCTCCTTTTTTCCTCTCCATCGACAAGCAGTAAAAAAAGCGCCATCTATACAGATGACGCTGACCTTCGTTTGAACGCTCATCTGCCAAGCCGCATGGCCTGTTGGAATTAGCACCTTCCCATTCGGGGGTTGCCGCAGCTTCATAGGGCCAAATCCCTCTGCTGCTCTCGATGAAGGGTTGTTAACGGGTATGAGTTTACAGTTTTGACGAACAATTGTCAAGAAATCCATATTTCCGTAGTATAAATTCTTATTTTTTCTCTCTTTTTGTATGTTTTGATACAATAGTATCGAAGTTTTTCTGTAAAAAGAGGATTATTGTGCGGAAAACCCTGCCTCCATCAGCAGGGTCCTTGCCTTTTCATAGTCTTTTTCAGGCACATCGATATAGTAGAAATTGCGGTCGATCTTGCCTTGGGGACCAAAATCCCGGATATCAAGCTTGGCTCCGCAGCCGCAGATGGGGGCCTCACCGGGAAGCTCCGTTACGGAAAGCTTCAGGCCCGCCTCTTTAAGAAGGGCTTGGGCTCTTTTCCATTCCTCTTTTTTGCCTCGTTCCTTATAGATGAGTTTTTCCCTAACAAAAAGTCCCATGACACGCGTCTCCCTTCCCCCTATTCATAATCAAATAAACCGTCATTTTTTTCTTCCAGCGCCTTGATTACATGGTAGGCAAAAGCATTATAGGGCGTGGGGATGCCAAGGGCTTCTCCCATTTCCACCATACGGCCGCACAGCATATCAATTTCTGTATGGCGGTGGTGATCCAGGTCCTGCAGCGTAGAATGGCGCACGGCAGGGCTCTCGCTCTTGGTATAGCCCGCACCCTTGCCATTTTTCCCCGGTTCCAGGATGGCCGTATGAAGACTGATTCCCTTGGCTTTTGCCACGAGGACAACCTCTTCTTCAAGCCGTTCCTTCAAAAAACGCACGTGTTCGGAATCAGCATAAGCCCCGGTTCCGCAGCCTACAATCGCTTGAGGGATATTTTGGCCAATATTGAAGAGGAACTTGGCCCAAATATCACTTTCGATGGTGCGGCTCATATGGGTCAAGAGCGGAGTCCGTGCGAAAAAGGCCTTCAGGGCTTCAAGCTGTACCTCATCCCGTTGTGACAGAGGCGCAGGTTTTCCATAGTAAAGTCCCCGGATACCTTGAGGTTCCTTGAAAGTCACTTGATCGATTCCCTCTTTTCCTCGCTCCCGATGGGAAGCAATACGAAGAAGAGCCGGGACAATATGACCTTTTCCTACGGCCGCTTCCAAAACGGCCTCACTGTCCACCCCATTCATGAGGCTTATGATCATGGTACGCGAATCGGTAAGAGCGGTTACGGCCGGTAAAATGGCAGAAAGCGCCCCATATTTGACGGTCACAAAAATAACGTCTACAGGGCCCGTTTCTTCCGCTCCTTGTACCATGGGGCGGAAAGGCTCCCCATTGATGACAAGTCCTTTTTCACGAAGCCTTTCTCCCCGCTGTCCATCCGCGATGACAGTAAAAGATAGGTCAGCCAGCCTGCTAAGCCCCCAGATAAGATAACTTCCAATGGCGCCAGCTCCAATCAGTGCCACTTTCTTGATTTCCATAGGTCAGTCTCCTTTGATCGATAAGGGGGACACCGATGAGGGGGTCCGCCGCAATGGATTCATCTCTTATCCTCATTATACAGAAAGATAGGGAAAAAAGAAAAGGACAGTCCCCTATACCCAGTCAACATTACGGTGAATTTTTCTTTTTCCAGATATTCTGAACGGAAATTTCCCGCGCTTGCCATGGGGCAACCTAAACGACCATCAAATAGACTGCTGTCACCCTTAAAAAAGCAGGCTAAGACCAATTGGACAGGGGACAAAGTGGTCTATGCATAAAAAAGTCCCCATCTGAACTCATGCAATCAGATGGAGATCCATTTTTTATTCTTGTGCTGCAGGGGATTCTTTTTCTGCTTCCGGAACAGCAGCTTTTTCTTGTTCTGTTACAAGGGGGGCCGCTTCTTTCTGGATGTTCACCAAGCGGGCGACCACTACATCAACAGAATCAACATAAAAATCGGTAAGGGCAGCCACTTCTTTTACAATGGCCTGACGCAGGTTTTCCACGACTTCGGGGATATTGGATCCATATTCAACAGCCACTTTTAGTTCAAAACTGACATGACCCTTCGTAACGGTCCCGTTTTCGTCAACGGTGGTATCACTTTTACGGACGGAAATTTGGGGAACCATCTTGTCCGTAACCCGTTTAGCCAGGGAAAAAAGGGAGCTACCTTCATTTAACGAGAGGGTCACATGCCCAAGGTCCTGGGCAGCAGCACGAACAATATCGACAAACACTTCGTCACTGATGATGGTTTTTCCTTGGATCATCAAAATCCCTCCTTTTGGCTGCGCATCTTTCAGCGAAATTCCACTTTCAGATGCTGACGATCTACAAGTTTATGATAGCGATAGCGCGGATAGCCTACGAGCAGGCAGCCAACCCCCACTTGTTTTGTTGGAATCTGGAGCAGTTCCCGCAGCGGCGTATAATCGGCCCGAAGGCAGGTTTCAATAAAGCCCATGATGGTCGTGCCAAGTCCCAAGGTCGGTGCGTACAATTCCGCATAAGCAAGGGACTGCTCACTGTTGCTGGGGCCTGTCACATTAAGGCGGCGAGCCAAAACAAAGATGAGCTGACGGGCGTTGCGTCCGATGATATCAATGCCTCGTTCACGGTACACATGAAGGACTTTTATGAAATACCGCTTTTGTGGGGATTTATTGTCAATCTGTTCCTGCATCCAGTCAGCCACGCAGTCCGTAATTTTCTTGATCAGGTCCCGATCCTGAATAACAAGGTAATACATGCCCTGGGAATTGGCAGCCGTCGGAGCAAACCGAGCTGCTTCAAGAAGCTGACGGATCTTTTCTTCCGGTACCAATTCATCGCGAAAATTTCGGATGCTCCGGCGTTGACGGAGAAATTCCAGCGCCGTATCCGGGTCCAGCATGGGACGGGTGATGGGATCCATCTCAGCCTTCGGGCAGCGGGAATTGTCAAGGGCCCCCGTGGGGCACACAGCGACGCAGTGACCGCAGGACATACAGGACAGGTCATTGATACAGACCGGGCCTTCGGTATCCATTTCCAGGATACAACTCGGGCAGACCTTTGCGCACGTGCCGCACCGCGTACATTTTTCTTTATCGATTGTGATTATTCCTGCCACCTATACACACCTCAAAACTTTTTCAGTACATATCCAAAAAAAGCCGGACAACCGTCCGGCCTATTCTTTAATTGGCTCCCCGAGTAAGACTCGAACTTACAACAACTCGATTAACAGTCGAGTGCTCTACCATTGAGCTATCGGGGAATGTCTTATCAACGCTGTTTAGTATAAGGGATTGGGGCTTTCTTGTCAAGCCTTTTTGCAAATTCTTTTTTGGGCAGTGCCGTAGGAACTCGCACCTCATCCGTTAACTCCAGGAAGTCAAAGCCTCTGGAGAAAATGATAGAATATAAGGCTTTTATCATTTTAACCCTTACTATGTATTGTTAATTTTATTATAATTTTATATTATTTTGCACTCATATAATATTGATTATATGAATTCAGACAAAACAACTTTCTTTTTACTTAAAAATGAGATAAAATTAAATCATAAAATTATTATTATTAAATATCTTTTAATTTTCTTAGTTTATGTAGCTTATGTTTCATTAATTATATCAATTACATATAATAATGTTTCATAAGCTTCTAATAATATATTATGGGGATTTTTTCTAGTAAGGCCCAAAGCCGCTTTCTGCGGTCCACATGTGACAGCGCCTTTCATCAAAAAAAGGGGGAAATTTCATATGAACAGAGCGTATAAGGTCATTTACAACAAGAAAAGACGATTGGTCCAAGTCGTCTCCGAAATCAGCGGTGGATTTACCCGTGCTGAGCGTCAGGGACGGCGCAGCCTCCTACGCGGTCTCGTTTTGTCGTGCCTTGTCGGGGCAAGTCTCATCGCCGCCCCACTTCCGTCTTATGCAGCAACGACGGAAGAACAAGTCGCTGCCAATAGTGCCGCCATTGCGCAGAACAAGACCAATATTGCGGCCAACAAAACAGCCATTGAAAGCAATCAGTCTGGGATCCGCGCCGTTACAAGAACAGTCGAAGCGCAGCAGGCCTCAATTTCCGGTAAGGCGGAACAGACAGACCTAAATAAAGAGACAGCAGAACGAAAAGCGGCTGATACGGCGACAAATGAGAAGGTCGCTGCCAATAAAGCGGCCATTGATCAAAACAAAACCGATATCGCAAAAAATAAAACCGATATTGCTGCCGCACAAGCATCCCTTTCGGGAAAGGCCGATCAATCTGACCTTGATACGCTTAGCTCCAGAGTATCAGAAAATGCCACTGCGATTGGAACAAACCGCTCAAAAATCAATGAAAATCGAAGCAAGATCAAAGAACTTGCTGATTCCCTGGGATTTAAGACAGACGAAAGTGGGACCATCACGGGGCAGTCAGGGCTAACCAAATATTTCAAGACGAAATCGTCCACGTCTTCCTATACAGAAACCATGACCAAGGAAGATGGAACGACTGAAACAAAGACAACGACCATGACGGACGGTGAAGCCAAGGCGGAAGGCGGAAACTCCGTTGCCATTGGTCCGAATGCCAACAGTAAGGCCAACCAGAGCATCACGTTGGGTGATGGAGCTGTGACAAAATCGACGGCAAGCCGCGGCATCGCAATCGGTCAGGGAGCCATTACGGGGGCGACTGCTGACATGGGAGCGGACCTTGGCTCTGACACGGCAACCAATCAAGGCGGTGTTGATTCCATCTCCATTGGGACCTTGTCCAACGCCCGCGGCAATGACGCCATCGCCATTGGGCACAATGCGGAAGTTCAGAACGTGCCCATTGACGGATCCGGAACGGTTGCTTCCAAAGGAAGTCTCGCCATCGGCAGCGATGCCAAAGTATATGGAGCAAGCTACTCCCTCGCCCTTGGTGCAGGTGCCACCATTGCAGCAGATAACCTCAATGGAAATACAACAAATGAAGCCATTGCGATTGGCTATAACGCAAAGGTGAATAATAATGCGACTCACGCCATAGTGATTGGGTCCAACGCAAACGCTGATAAAGCCGACGCCATTGCTATCGGCTACAAAGCATTCTCTGAAAAAAACAGTATGGCTTTGGGAAATAATGCCAAGGCCAGCGAAGACTCTCTTGCCATAGGATTTGGTGCAACCAGCAGTGCGCCCAACGCCCAAGCCTTTGGTAATGGTGCTGTAGCGACCAGCGGCGGCGATATTTCCATCGGGAATCTCGCTGGCGTGGGATCAGATGCAAAAAGGGCCAATGTAGATGGTTCCCTCATTGCCATTGGTGTTGCAGCAGGACAAAATGTGGTAGGAACAGCAAATGTCGCAATCGGTGATAAAGCAGGTTCCAATGTCCACAGCAACTACAATGTATCCATTGGCTCCGAGGCAGGTCAGGGATTCAAAACGGAACAAACCCTGGATAATCCGCAAAATGGCTATAATGTGTCCATTGGTTACAAAGCCAATAATTTTTCTGAAATAAGCGGAACAGACACCACACAATACGCCATCGCCATTGGCGCCAATGCAACCTCCTACAGTAACAGCACAGCCATTGGGCGGGCCGCCCTTTCAAACGGACAATATGCAATGGCCTTTGGAGATAACGCTCACGCCTATGATACGGGCAGTATTGCCTTTGGCTATAATTCCGTTGCCAAAAACGGAAATGTTGCCATTGGGTCTGGTTCGGATGCCCAAGCCATTGTTTCTGGAACGGGCTATCTAACGCAGCAAATCGCCCCTTCCAGTTATGTTTCCGTCGGGACAAGCGAAAATCTGCGCCGCATTTCCAACGTAGCAGACGGCTCTCTTGACAGTGATGCCGTGACCGTGCGTCAGTTAAAAACGGCGATGTCCCAAATTCCATCTGGCGGCACTTCTTCCGGCGATGTCACCAAAAACTATGTCGATCAACAGATCAGCAACCTTAACAGCAGTATTGAAGCCCTGTCGAAAAAGTATTTTTCTGTCAGTTCCAATGAAAATACGAGCACGGGAAATAAAAGCAATGACGGAACGAGTCCAGACAACAAAAACGCCATGGCAATTGGGCCGGGGACTGCGGCTCAGGCTGATGACGCCCTTGCCATAGGCAATAACACAAAATCAACAGGAGCCGGCAGCATTGCCATCGGCTCCGAAGGGCCCATCAAGTCAACTGACCCAGGCGACAGTACCCATTTAACAGAAGCAAAGGGGGAACGTTCCGTATCCATTGGGTCGGGATCGATTGCACAGACCGATCATTCCATTGCCATTGGGACGAGAGCGACCAACTACAACCAGGTCAACGAAAATAATGAAAGTTCCAATCAAGGGAATCATTCCATTGCGATTGGTTATTATGCCGAGACTTCCGGGGACAGCTCCATCGCAGCAGGAGATCAGGCCGTTGCTGCCGGCAATGGTTCCATTTCCATTGGTAAAGAATCCGGGACGGACGCCAGCGCAACCGACTCGATTGCGGTGGGGACCAGCACCAAAGTCAATGGTTCGACATCTACCGTCGTAGGCGCTCACAACACAGTAGAAGGTGATCGAAATCATGCCTTTGGAACAGGAAATACCATGGATAACACGGGCGATGGTCCCTCTAATCCGATTTACGAATCGGGACTCATTGGCAACAATAACAAGATTTCAGCCATTTATAATAACCAAGACGAACATAAAGGATCTGTTACGGACGCTCACGCGGTAGGCAACGGCAATACCATCAGCCAGGAAAACGAAGGGTTTACTATCACGGATGTCCAGATCAGCGGGTCCAATAACAAGGTATTGGGAGAGGCCTCTCAGATGGCAGAAGCTGGCAGCCTGAAGGGCATCACGATTGACGGGTTTGACAATACGATCAAGGGGCGCAATGTGGATGACGCAGCCAATAAGACCGAGAACATCAATATTGTTGGCAACAACAACACTGTCGACATCCCCCTCCAAGGACGTAAAGCAGATATGAACAACATCCAGATCCTGGGAAGTGATGTCAATGCGACGGTGGGCAATTCCGCCTACATTGGTTCCGGCAGTTCCGCCAAAAAGACAGCCGATGAAACAACGTCCGGCGTGGGGACATACAACTATGACAGCAAGGACGCCAACTACACAACCCGCAGCGGGGAAACAGCAACATTTGCGGGTTCGGAAGCCACAGGCGTCGTTACGGTAGGAAGCGAAGGAAATTATCGCCGCGTCCAGAACGTTGCCGCCGGTCTTGTCGGTAAAGACAGTACCGATGCCGTGAACGGTTCCCAGCTCTACTATGCAACGCGCGATCATCACTATTTGGGAGATAACTCGAATCTTACAGATGATAAGAATATAGTCAATGTAGGATCTGACGGTCACATCAACATCGTCGGCCAGACGAAAGATCTTGCAGGCAATTCCGTTACGACAGAAGAAGGCCTTAAGCAGCAGCTCACCGACGGCAACATTGGGGTTGTTGCAGACAGTGAACATCAGGCCATGATTGTCAAGCTGAACAAAGATGTGGTCCTTGGCAGTGATACCCAAGACGGGTCCTTGACACTCAAGAACAATCAGGGACAGGAAACGGCCAAACTCACAGCTACGGAAGCTTCTTCCTCCCTGGACGGCAGTGCGACCATCCATCGTGCGGCCCTATCCGGAACGGCAAATTCCTCTTCTCGCCTGCGCGCCGCAGCATCTGGCACGGAGACGGCTGAATCGACCTATGCCATTGCCACCATGGAAGATGGTCTTTCCTTCATCGGCGATGACAGCACCAAAGTGGACCGGGTCCTCAATACCCAGCTCACCTTAAAGGGCGGAGCTTCGGGCACGCTTACTGACAACAACATCGGCGTCCGCAGCTTTACAGCGGATAACGGAGCTACTGGCTTCCATGTTCAGCTTGCTTCGGATTTGACGAACCTGAACTCCGTAACGAGTCAGTCTGTCACGACTAATAACCTCACCGTCAAAGGCGGTGAATTCAAGGTCGAAAACGGGACCAACATCGACATGGACCAGAACCAGATCCACAACGTTGCGCCTGGTACAGCGCCGACCGATGCGGTCAACGTCAGCCAGCTCCGCGGCATGAACATCGATGTCCAGCAGGAATTCAACCGGGTTGATGGCCGCATCAACAACCTTGACAATCGGATCAGCCATGCCGGTGCCAATGCGGCCGCCCTTGCCGCTCTCCACCCCAACGACTTCGATCCAGATGACAAGTGGGATTTTGCTGGCGGCTACGGCAACTACCGCGGCAGCCACGCCGTTGCCTTCGGGGCTTTCTATCGTCCGACTGAAGATGTCATGTTCAGCGTCGGCGGCTCCATGGGCGGTGGTGAAAACATGGTCAATGCTGGCGTCACCTTTAAATTGGGCCAAAACAACAACGTCTCCAATTCCCGCGTTGCCATGGCAAAGGAAATCCGCGATATGCGCAAGGCGCTTGCTGAACAAAGTGCGGAAATTGCCCAGCTTAAAGCCGTCCATGGCTTTAAGATCGATCCCATGAAGAGCGAGCTCTTCCCTGACGTGGCAGAAAACCATTGGGCCTATGAATATGTGACAAAGCTTGCCGGTAACGGCGTCCTCAAAGGCTATCCCGATGGTGAGTTCAAGGGCAATCGCATGATGAGCCGCTATGAATTTGCCGCCATCGTCTACCGCATCGTCCAAAGCGGCATGGCTTCCACCGATCCGGAACTGAGCCGTCTAGTTAAGGACTTCTCACCGGAACTGAAGTACATCCGTATCGACACGATTCAGAAAGACCGGAACGGGAACCCAACCATTGAACGTGTCCGCGTAAATAAACCGATTCAGGCCGGTAAATAATCCGGGTTGGATGGGCCCCGACCTTCCCGCCCTTTCGGAAGACTGCAATTTCCCCATAAAAACAAGGCTCCGTGAAGTAAAACTACTTCACGGAGCCTTGTTTTACGTGTTATCGCTTGATTGGAAAATCAAAGAGGCCAATTTTCTCATCACTTCGCAGATAGGAAAGGTCATTCAAAAGGAAGATGGCATGTTCATCCCACTTATTGATACCAATCATCGTAAGCGACGCCGGACGGATATCAAAGGACACTTTCTTGAAAGCCACTTCATCAATGGAATAGCCCATCCAGTAGAAAAGGATATTTTGGATAGATCCTTTATGGGCGACGATGATAAGGTCTTCCGTCCCAGAAAGGACATCCTTTATCCCATCAATCGTCCGCTCATAGAACTCCCGCCGCGTCTCCCCTTCATCATAATTGCGATGATCAAGTTCGCGTCCCGTTTTTGGAGCATGGTAAAAAGCCTTTGCGGCAATGACGCTCTTGCCGGCAGCCTTTCCATTATTTTTTTCACGCAAGGCCTCAAAAAGGATCATTTCCTTGATACCAAGCGCCTTTTTAAGGATGGCCGCGCCTAGCTGACAGCGCTGCAGGTCACTTGCTGCCAAACGGGGTGGTTTCCTTCCAGCAAAATCCTTTTTGAGGACCGCTGCCAGTTTCTCCATTTGGACCTTGCCGTCTGCCGTAAGGCATGAATCAGTCCAGCCACCAGTAAGGGCCTTGACGTGATGCTCTGCTTCACCGTGACGGATGAGTAGAATCATAATGGGCCTCCTCCCAATCAGAGATACCGCTTCATGGTAATGGCCATACGACCTTTTTTGGTAGTACCGCGCACTTCAGCAAGTTCTGCCCTGCCTCGGCTTCTAAAGGAAATCACATCCCCTTCCTTGACAAGCTGGGAAGGATTTTTGGCGTCCTGCCAATTGACGCGCACATTCTGCCCCTTGATTTCCTCGGCCATGCGGGAACGGGAAACGCCAAAGCCAGCCGCCGCGACAGCATCCAGCCGAAGGGCTGAAACGGTGGCGGAAATGACCTTGACACGCTGCTCCTTTTCCTTGAGCTCCGTTAGGGGAATTTCCTTTACTTCTACCGTGGCCGCCCCGATCTGTGTCAAGTTGGAAAGGATAAAAGGGACCATGGTCTTGTCAACAACCATCTGGGCTCCCTCGTCGGTAAAGACAATGTCTCCCAAGATATCCCGGCTGCAGCCCATACCCGTAAAAGCTCCCAGAACATCGCGGTGACCCACATCATAATAACGTTTGTCCCAGGTTACAAGAAGGGCCGCAATGGCAAAATCCGGTTCACCATAAAAATCGTCCACAACATAGGCAATACGCATCCGTTCGGCATTTTGAAAGCCCCCGAAGCTCTTCATAGTAATCTGTGTATAGTTTGACGCGACAATATCGGCCACATTGATGCCATGGGGATCCATGAAATCACTGACCATATAGCGGCGATTGCGGCGGGCCTGGTCTGCAAGGTCAATAAGTTTTCCCGCCAGTTCCTCGTCTCCGCCGGCTTTAAAGAATCTAAGGATTTTTTCTCGATCTGCCATAGTTATTTCTTGAGCGCTGCACTTTGCTTCAAAACAGCATCGACAGCGTCATAGAACGCTCCTCTCACTCCGTGATTTTCAAGGGCCTTGATGCCTGCAATGGTCGTACCCCCGGGACTTGTCACCTGATCGCGCAGCTGGGCGGGGTGAAGGCCTGTCTTAAGACCCATCATGCCACTTCCTGCCATGGTGGCAGCGGCAAGCTTGATGGCAAGGGCACGCGGAAGGCCTGCCATGACGCCCGCGTCAGCGAGGGCATCCATGACTACAAAAAAGTAACCCGGTCCGCAGCCACTGATGGCCGTAATGGCTTCCATGGCACTTTCATCAACCCAAATGGTCTCGCCGCAGGAATTGAAGATGGTCCCCGCGAAGGCCTTCATGTCTTCGGTCACGGCGTCATCGGCGGTAAGGGCCGTCATCCCCATGCCAACAGCAAGGGGGGTATTGGGCATGGCACGAATGACGGCGTGGGCCGGCACAAGAGCGTGAAGCTTTGCAAGGTCAAAACTTCCCATGATGGAAAGGATTGCAGCTTCCTTTGGAAGGGTCTCCAGCATTTCTGCCGTGACAGCCTTATGGGCCATCTGCGGTTTTACAGCAAGGATGACAAGGTCAGCACCCTGTACAGCCTCTTCATTTTTTCCGCAAACAGCGGCCTTTGGATAGGACGCGCGCAGCCGGTCCTGGCTCTTTTGGGAAGGGACGGAAAGGGCAATATCGGATTCAGAAGCGACATTTCCCAGGAGCATACCCTTTAAGATGGCCTCTCCCATCGCTCCGCAGCCAATAAAAGCAATCTTTGGATTTATCTCTCCCATGGTTCAGCCTCGCTTTCACTTGTGTAATTCGTATTTTCCACGTCGATTTCAACATTTTGCGGCGCGCAGACCATGATATTGCGTCCAACTTTGCGCAAAGACCCATCAAGGGCATAGATGGTGCCACTGATAAAATCCACAATACGTTTGCGCACATCGTTATCCGTATTTTCAAAGTTGATCACCACAGGCTGGTTATTACGCAGGTAATCCGCCATTTTCTGGACCTCGTCAAAACCAATGGGTTCCACGACGACAACGCTCACGGATTTTTGCGCATGGGGCATGGCAATGAGATTGTCCCGTCCCGTATGACGTGACTCTTCATAGCGGTTTGTTTCATAACCGCGATGACTTTCGCTGCCATAACTTTTGGTGCCAAACATAGGCACGACATTGTCCTTTTTTTCATCGTCAAATTCGAATTCGTTGTCCTCTTCTTCCTTGAGGCCGATGGCACGCATGATATTATCGAAAAATTTCATGGAATCTTCTCTCCTTAAAATTTGAGGGTATAGTCGCGGGCACCAAAAAGAGCGGAACCCACACGGATTTCATTGGCGCCTTCTTCTACGGCAATCCAATAATCATGGGTCATGCCCATGGAAAGGATGTTGACATCTTCATGCTTGAGTGCGTCCCTGAGGAAAAGGAAATCCTCATACCCCGCGCGGAAAACAGGACGCGTTTCTTCCACCTGGTCCGTTGCCTGGGCAATGACCATGACGCCGCGGACACGCAGATGAGGATAAGCATCCAGCGTTTTTACAATGGCCCTGAAATCGGCCGGTTGAAAGCCACTTTTTTGGCTCTCCCCCGCTTCATTGATCTGAAGCAGCACATCCTGCACCTTGCCAACCTGTTCGGCCGCCCTATCCAGATGGGTCAAGATCTTGGCACTGTCCGCCGATTCAATAAGGTCAAAATGTTCTACCGCATGTTTAGCCTTATTGGTCTGGAGATGACCAATAAGGTGCCAATGACCTCTTTTCGGCAGGACTTCCTGCTTATGCATCGCCTCCTGGACCCGGTTTTCCCCAATTTCCGTAAGCCCTGCGTCAAGGGCCTCCGTAACCACCTCAGGGGGATGGTTCTTAGTGACAGCAAGAATGGTCACCGTATCCCCTGTCACCTTCTTTTCCTTGCGAAGAGCCAAGGCCTCATCGATTTTTTTCTGAACTGAGGCAAGTTTTTCCGAAAGCATGCACAACATCTCCTTACGAGTTTTACCTTCCACGTTGAAATAAAATGGCAGCAAGCCTTCCCGTCCGGCCATGATCACGGCGATAGGAAAAATAGTGGTCAGAGGAAAAGGTCGATACTCCAGCAAGATAAATCTGGTTTGTTGGGATCCCTGCTTTTTGGAGCATCGCTGCATTAAGGTGCCATAGATCCATCAAATAGTGATGGGGCCGCGTCTGGATAAAGAACGCTTCATAGCCAGGCGCCGCGTTACGCACCCTGTCATCAACCTCATAATCCTTGGGACCAATGGAAGGACCAATGGCCGCAACAAGGTCCCGGGGCTGACTGTGAAACGTCTCTTTCATGACAGAAACGGCCCTGGGCCCGATGGCACCCACTGTACCCCGCCAGCCAGCATGCAGCAGGGCTGCTCCTTTTTGGACGGGATCCACAATCATGATGGGTGTACAGTCCGCATAAAAAAGCATGAGGGGAAGATCCTTTTCACCCGATGCAAGGCCATCCACACCGGCAAGAGTCGTTCCAAAGTCCCTTGCCCCACGGCCAGCCTGGGCGGCATCTACCACTGCTATCTGGCTCCCATGGATCTGGGCGCAGGTCACCGTGCGGTCAAGCGAAATGGAAAGGGCGCGGGCCGCTTTTTCCCGGTTCCTTATAACAAGCGCCGCTTCATCCCCCACGTGAAGGGCCATATTAAGCGTATGGGGAAGGATGGCACTTTCCCCGCCCTCCATACAGGTAAAGGCGTTCTCAAAGCCCATTTCCCGCAAAACCGGGAAATAGCCATAGGTCACGCCTTCTTTTGTTTCATAACAGAACGTCTCCATAATCAGCCTTTCTTTGCCTTGCTGCCAGCCTTATCATCAACCGCAGCCAAGGCCTTTTCCATACGGTCGATCATGGTGCTCATGACCTTGAGGCGGGCATAGTATTTATTATTGCCTTCAACCACGGTCCATGGGGCATAAGGGGTATCAGTCCGGTAAAGCATTTCATTGACGGCATCGACATAAGCATCCCACTTGTCGCGGTTGCGCCAATCTTCTGCCGTAATTTTCCACGTCTTATCAGGATCTTCCTCACGGGCCTTGAAGCGGCGGAACTGCTCATCCGGATCAATATGCATCCAGAACTTCTGGACAATGAAGCCCTGCTTTGCCCATTCCTCTTCCATTTCGTTAATTTCCTCGTAGCCCCGTTTCCAGTCCTTTACGGGCGTAAAATGCTCCACCCGTTCGACAAGGACGCGGCCGTACCACGTACGGTCAAAGACAGCGATTTCTCCCGGTTCCGGAATCTTGGTCCAAAAGCGCCAGAGATAATGATAGGCTTTTTCGATATCATTCGGCGCACTTACAGGATTGACCTTGTACCCCAAAGGGTCCAAAGCCGATGTCAGGCGTCTGATGGCCCCGCCTTTGCCGCCTGCATCCCAGCCTTCAAAAGCCACAACCGTACTGATTTTCCGTTTGGCAAGTTCCACCTGAAGCTCTGCCAGCCGTTTCTGGTATTTTTTAAGCTTTTCATCATAGGTCTTCTCGTCCATATCCTTATTGCAGTCATAGCGCGCCAAGATGGACGGGATGGAGGGATCGGAAGCATAGGACAGCGGTGCCTGCGAGCTTTCTTTTTGGGTCTCTGCCGCCGATAAAGCCGCCTTGAACTCACTGATAAGGACATCCATGGTCTCAAGGATACCAGTCCGCACATCTTCCATCGGAATGACATGCCACGGTGCATAGACCGTATTTGTTTCCGTCAGCATCTTTTCGTAGACATTGCGGTAAGCCTTATAGTCAACACCTTCGATACCAGCCGGTGTCAGGGCTTCCCAGCGGCTTCCCAGGGAATCCTTGTCTTTGGCGATATTCTTTTCCTGCTGCTTTTGAGAAATATGGGTAAAAAGCTTGATTATACGATACCCGCCCAAATAGAGGGTCCGTTCAAAATCGTTGATTTCATGAAAAGGCACATTGTACCATTCCGCTGCCTCGTCCGGATCACCTACATCATGTTCATTGCGGAGAAAATACCAGGCACGGTGATGGATACTGATTCCGCCCATAGGGGGCAGCTCTTTCCAGAACTGGGTGAAGAAGGGACTCATCTTCTGCCGCTCCGTCGTCTTTGACGCGGAATACACCCGGAATCCGCGCGGATCAAGGGCGCTGATGACCTTGTTGATGAGCTTTCCCCGATAAGTCCCACGGAATCCCTCAAAAAGGATAATGACCGGCACCTTGGCATCGCGCAGGGCACGGCCCAAATAGCCCAGTTCCGCACTTTTCTTGTCAAACTGCTTGGCATAGGTGCCCTTGGGCGTCTTTTTAGACAAATCGATCTGATTTAACATCGGCATCGCTTCCTTTGCTGATCAGCCATTGGAGATTGATGTTCAATACTTTATTATACTGTTTTTTCCTAGGGAAAGGAAGGGTTCCCGTGGTTTTTGCTTGGTATGCAAAGTGGATCAATGATCTGCACGCGCTGCCCACGGCCGTAATCATTACAACATGCGCAATGAAAATGCCTCTTAGCTAATCATTCCTGAACCGGCTATAGGTGCAGGCTATTAGCCAGTTGCCTTCCCAGATTGTGGCCCAACATTTGACAAAGAACCTAAAAAATCCCTCTGACCCACTACGGTCAGAGGGATAACTCTATTTTTTGCTTGAAAGATAGCGCTGCACGAGGATCACGGCGGCAAGGCCGTCCATGTTTCCCGGCGGCGTGCGCATGCCCAAAGGAATGAGTTTCATGAGGCCCTTGGGAGGATGCAGCTTCCAATATAGCTGCCGTGCTTCTTCCGTGCTGTGGGCCTCATCAATGATGTGGATGGCAAGATCCGGGTAGGCTGCAAGGAGGGTCTTTTGCATGGATGCACTGGTCGTCCCATTTCCAAGGACGCATTCCGTTACGGGCACATGATCGAGGAATTTCTGTAAGGATGCAAGGAAATGCTCCATGAGGAGCACTTCACAGCGAAGGATCTTTCCCGATTCCTCACACAGAGCGGCTCCTGTCTTGTCCTTTCCTGGATCGATGCCGAGAATCTTCTTCATTCGTTTTCCTCCGCCGGACGGATGACGAACTCGAGAACCACGGGGCCTGCAACAGTCACATCCTGTTTTGCTTTTGCCGTAATGGTCACATGACCGCCCAGTTCGGAAATATGCTCGCTGGCACGGACAAGGTCACGGCTCGAGATAGCACCCACCTTCCCTGTCAGGGGATCAGGAATGACGCCACCTGCCTGAGCCATGCGGTTGACATCCTTCAAAAAGGCCATCAAGGCAAGGTCAACCTGCTCTGTATTGGGTTTGACCGTAATGGTTTGGCGCAGGATCGTATCGCCGTTATGATAGACGATGGTATTGGGGGTCATTTCCAACCGGCTGACAACCACTTCCCCGGAAAGGATGTTTCCAGCCGCACACAGCCGGACATACATGGTCCCTTTCTGCTGGGACAGCTCGTGGGCCGTTTGTTCCACAGAATCTTTGCTGAGCCAAATGACGGGCGTGCCTGGCGGCGTTCCCACCCGTTCACCCACGGCATGGTTGGCCGCATTCAGGAATGCTTCCATCTCTTTTTGGGTTTCTTCCTTACTGAGTCCTCCCTGCAGGGAACCGGAGAAAAGGATTTCCCCGCTGCGGAAGACCACGTTGCCTTCCCGGATGGTCACGATATTTTCACGGAGCTTCCGGGACTGTTCTTCCAGATCCTTGACGTCCCGCTGCAGGTTGTCACGGGCTTTTTCGGCTTCCTCGGCTTGCCGTTGGGCTGCTTTTAGACGCTGACTGGCCTCTTCATACTGGGCCTGCATGGAAGCAAGGCTGCTGCGGGCTTCTTCCATTTGGGCTTCGGCCGCTTCTTTTTCGCTTTTTGCTTGGGTCAGGGCTTTTTGCGCTTCACCAATCTGGCGGTCCAGTTCCTTGATGGTAGTGCTTTGGGCCGACAGCTCCCGTTTTGCCTCATCACGGGAAGCGGTCAGGGTCTGCAGTTCTTCCTGAAGCTTTTTCATGCCAAAAAGCGCGGTCCTAACTTCCTTGCTGCTGACGGTCAGGACGCCCATAGTCATGGCAGCAACAAGGATGCCGCTAATGATGGTCATAAGGACAGAGGTGTCATGAGGGCGCAGGCCGAATAGGCTGAGTCTTTTTTTGCCAATCTTACTGCCAAGTTTGTCACCTAAATAAGCAATGAGCCCGCCCATGAGGGCAAGGACAAGGATCAATACAATGCCAAGCATATTCGGTCCTCCCTTCTTATTGGTGTCGTAGTCACAAGGACCACTTGGGGGATCACCCCCTTCTTATCTTTACTATAGCGAAGCCTCTAAAAAGAGTCAACGGGTGACTTTTCCTTTTAGAGAAGGTTTTCTTCCTGAAGGGCTTTCAGGAGATGGACTGCTTCTTCAACCGATAAGGTCACGCCCTTTCCCATTTTACTATGATCCGGCGTCCAGTCGCGAATGTCGTACTTTGGCGTTCCGCCATTCCAGGAAATCACATTGACTTCCTTGGTCCACCCTTTCGGGCTTTTAGAAAGGACAGCAACCTGTTTGACGATTTCATAGCTGAATTCTTTTCCCGCCATCGCTTCTCCTCCTTTTTTGTCTCAGCGCCGCAGCATCGTATAGGCAGCACCGAGGACCTGGTCCACCGTAAGCTGGCGCATGCAGCGCATATCCTCACAGTGATGTTTCATGCCGCTGCGGCAGCCATCACAAGGGGGAATGGCTTTGACAATGATGGCATCTTTCGTATAGGGTCCATAAAGATCAGGATGGCTCGGTCCATACATGGCCACGATGGGGACTTTTTGACTGATGGCTACATGCATGGGTCCACTGTCATTGGTGATAATGAGCTGACAGCGGCTCATGGCAGCCGCCAGTTCGCCAATAGAAAACTTTCCCGTGGCAACAAGGGGCTTTGTCTTCATCTTGGAAATAGCAGCCTCCACCATCTCCCGGTCCATGGGCCCGCCAAAAAAGACGGTTTCATAGCCTTCTTCCTTAAGGGTATCGGCGACAGCGGCAAAGCGTTCCGGTGCCCAGCGTTTTGTTTCAACGGCACTTCCGATGTTAAAGCCCACTAGGCCCGTTTCAGGGGATAGGCCCGCCCCCTGCCAAAAGGCCTCGGCTTTTTGGTAATCCGCCTTGCCGGGGAAAACTTCCAGACCACGATGCTCCAGATGGGTCACACCCAAGCGGGTAAGGACATCAAGATACATATCGGCGGCGTGAAGGGTGCGGTCCAGCTTGATGCAGGGGTCAAAAAAACCGCGGAAAAGAAAATGACTGGCGCCCACTTTGACAGGCACCCGAGCCACGGCATCGATAAAGGAACAGCGCTCATTAGGGTGAAGGTTGATGAGAACGTCAAACTTCCCGTCTGTGATTTTCTGTCCCATGGCCCAAAGCGCCCGAAGATGATTGTCCCGTCCTTTTTTGTCGATGGTCCACACATGATCGATATACGGATTGTGGAGAACCACATCCTTTAATTTTTCATCCACAAGGTAGGTAATATCTGCCGTAGGCGCCGCTTTTCTCAGTGCGTGGATAAACGGCGTCGTCAGCACAAGATCCCCAAGATGCATGAGAAAGGTCACGATGATTTTCTTATGGGAAAGGTCAATCATGGTTCTTTCCTACTTTCTTTTGAAATTCCTGAAAGACAACGTCCGGTGTAATGGCGGCCATGCAGGTCCAGTGACTGCAGGTTTTATTGAGGCAGCCGGCGCAGGACTCAGGGCTTACGAGAATCACAGCTCCTGCATCCCCATAAGGACCTGTGCGGTCCGGGCGGGTCGGTCCATAAAGGGCAACCAAGTCTTTTTTGAAAGCGGTTGCAATATGCAGCGGCCCCGTATCGGCACTCACATAAAAAAGTGCCCCTTTGATGAGGGCCCCCAGTTCACGAAGGCTCGTGCGGCCAATGAGATCAAAGAGCGGTTTGGGATAATTGGTCAGTTCGCGGATCCGCTCCCCCAGTTTGACGTCATCGGGTGCGCCGCAAAGAACCACGCTGTATCCTTCATCCATGAACTTTTGGGCCAGCTTGGCAAAATGGCCGGCAGGCCATCTTTTGGTCTCCCACCTCGCGCCAGGAGCAAGGACAATGTACGGCGTCCCTTGAACCAAGCCTAAAGCGGCAAGCTTCTTCTCGACCGTCTCCGTTTCTAGTTGGAGGGACGGCATGGGAAAGGACACTTCCTTTACATCCGCACCCAAAAACCGTGCGACATCAAGATAGCGCTCAATGACATGATCCTTGATATGGGGTCCAATGATGGCCTTTGAAACAAGACCGCTGCCTTCCCTCATCTCCCCATAGCCAATGCGGGTTGCCGACCCTGTCAAAAGGCTCATGACCGCACTTTTGAAAAGTCCCTGCATGTCAATAACCAGATCAAAGTGTTTTTCACGGAGGGTATGACGCAAGTTTTTCAGCGTGCGCCATTTCCCCTTGAAATCCATTTTGTTAAACGCGGCCTTATCAAAATAAAGGACCTCATCAATGATGGGAGGTCCTGGAATAAAAGCGCCGAACTGGGGATGGACAAGCCACGAGATCCGGGCCTTGGGAAAACGCTGCCGCAAGGCACCCGCAAAAGGAAGCGTGTGGATCACGTCCCCGAGGGAGCTCATTTTAATGATGAGGATGTTCTGATAGTCCACGTCCATTCGCCTCGATGCGCAAGATTTTTTGCAAAAATTCATCCAGATTCCCTTCCTGGAAAAGATAGCCCGGCAGGCCTGCTGCAAGGGCAGCGTCAATATCGCTTTGGCGGTCTCCGATGAGGAAGGAGCCTTCCCGCAAAAGGGCGTAGTCAGAAAAAGCCTGCAGGATCATGCCTGGCTGGGGTTTACGGCAAGAACATGGATGTACCAGTTCCTTGACGGTCCCTTTCGTCGGGTGGTGGGGACAGTAATAGAAATGGGTAATCTGACCGCCGGCTTTTTCTATTTCCTTTGCCATGAAAGCATGAAGGACCTTCATGTCCTC
This sequence comes from Acidaminococcus intestini DSM 21505, assembly GCF_000425045.1. GTDB lineage: Bacteria > Bacillota > Negativicutes > Acidaminococcales > Acidaminococcaceae > Acidaminococcus > Acidaminococcus intestini. The sequence goes on from NZ_KE384298.1 coordinate 117,421, forward strand.
TACGGTGTAGTATCCTCTTGCAATCCCGCTTTGGTTGGTTACGACAAAGACGGCATACCCCAGCTTATGGAGCCGTGCCAAGGCCGTTTTGGCGCCGGGAACCCACTGGACCTGCTCTGGACGGCTGATATATCCCGTGTCCACATCAAGGACACCGTCACGGTCAAGAAATACGGCTTTTTGTCCCACAGCCATCCTCCTTAGCGATAATAGCCATCAGAGGCCTGGAGCACGCCGCAGTATTCCTTGACGGCCTCGGCAAAATCCGTAAATCCGCCATCATAGCCCGTTTGAATGAGTTTTGTCGTATCTGCCTGGGTGTAGCTTTGGTATTTTCCCTTGAGGACCTCCGGAAATGGCACATAAACGAGCTTTCCGCTGCCAAAAAAGTCCAGCACGGCTTTTGCCATATCGTTAAAGGTATGGGCTTTGCCCGTTCCCAAGTTATAGACACCCTTTAGTTCCGGATGCTGCCAGAAATAAAAAAGTACCTTGACGACATCCTTGACGTAGATGAAATCCCTCGTCTGTTCACCTGGGCCATAGCCATCATATTCGCCAAAGAGCTTGACCTCGTGGTCTTTCTGCCACTGAAGGAACATCTGGCGTACCATGGAAGCCATCTTGCCCTTGTGGTTTTCCTGGGGTCCGTAGACGTTGAAATACCGGAAGCCCGCAATCTGACTTTCCGCCTTGTCAAAATAGCGGCGGGCATAGTTGTCAAAAAAGAGTTTGGAAAAAGCATAGACATTAAGGGCCTCTTCACAGGCAGGTTCTTCGCGGAATCCTTTCTGGCCGCTGCCATAAGTTGACGCCGAAGAAGCATAGAGGAATTGGATCTTGCGGTCCATGGCAAAGTGCATCAAGGTCTTTGTATATTGGAAGTTATTTTCCATCATATACTTGCCGTTATATTCCATCGTATCGGAGCAGGCACCTTCATGGAAGATGACTTCGATGGGCGCATGGTTCCATTTGCCGTTTTTCACGTCTTCGATAAAATCCAACTTATCGCAGTAATCCATGACCTTGAGGCCCTGGATATTCTTGAATTTCACCATATTGGTCAGGTTATCGACAACAAGGATATCATCCCGGCCCTGATCGTTCAGACCTTTTACGATGTTGCTGCCGATAAAACCGGCACCACCGGTTACAATGATCATAGTTTGCCCTCCTTCACAAGTGCAACAATCTTTTCAACAATTCCTGTCGTGGAATAGCCTTCCTTGAAGGGCAGGATTTCTACCGCCCGTGCATATTCTCGGCCAGCCACTTCTTCCTTCTTGTAATCGCCGCCCTTGACGAGAATATCGGGGCGAATCTTTTTGATCAGTTCCGTCGGCGTATCTTCCCCAAATAAGGCTACGGCGTCGACATCACGGAGACTGGCAAGCAGCCTTGCCCGATCCGTTTCGTGGTTAAAAGGACGCGTCTGTCCCTTGAGACGGCGCACGGAGTCGTCCGTATTGACGCCAATGATCAGATGATCTCCCAGCTGGGCGGCCTGCTGCAGGTACTGCACATGGCCGGCATGGAGAATATCGAAGCAGCCATTGGTAAAGACAACAGTCTCTCCCGCCTGCTGCCAGGTCCTCGTCAGCCGGGCCAGTTCGTCCCAGGTCATGGGGCGATAGTCAAAGCTTTCCGGCTGCGAATCAGCAAGGATTTCACGGAGCAGTTCTTCTTTATGGACAGGATAGGTCCCCACCTTGGAAACAACAATCCCCGCCGCCTTATTGGATAACTCCAAGGCATCAGCAAGGGAAAGCTTTCCTGAAATGGCCGCAAGCAGCACGGAGGCAACCGTATCCCCTGCACCAGAAACATCAAAGACTTCCTGTGCCGTGGCAGCTTTTGTAATGACGTCATCTTTTCCAACAAGGGTGACGCCCTTTTCCGAACGAGTGACGACCACATAGCGGATATCAAAGGTTTCGCGGGCCTGTTGGGCCAGTTCCACCAAGGCAGGCGTTACATTGGGAACAACCTTTCCTGCCGCTTCACACATTTCCTTGACATTGGGCGTGATGAGGTCGCAGCCCCGATACTTGGCCCAATCGGACCCTTTGGGATCGACAAGGACCGGTACATTGGCCGCCCTTGCCTGGGTGATGACCATCTGGCAGAAACGATCTGAACAGGTTCCTTTGGCATAATCCGAAAGGACGATCCCGTCAAGTCCCTCATCAAGATGCTTGCGGAGCCACTGGAGAAGAGCCTGTTCCTCATCGGGCAGGAGATCCCCCGGTTCCTCGAAGTCAAGACGCAGCATCTGCTGCCGCGCGCCAATGATACGCATCTTGGTAATGGTACTGCGTTTTGGGGAAGCAATGAGGCCGCTGTAATCAACCCCTAGCTCCCGCAGTTTCTTCTCAAGGACGCGGCGGTGATCGTCTTCACCCGTCATGCCCGCCACATAGACCTGGACCCCCAGGCCTGCCAAGTTTGCCGCCACATTGCCTGCACCGCCCAAGACGGAAGTCAGGCGTTTTACACGCGTGACGGGAACCGGGGCCTCCGGGGATATGCGGCGCACCTCCCCATAGGCGTAGCGATCGAGCATAACATCACCAATCACGGCAATGCGCAGATGCGTGATTTTTTCGGTCAATAATTCAATCACAGATTGACTGTTCATTCCCATTCCACCAATTCACAAAGGATATGGCCCATGATTTCATGGATTTCCTGGGCCCGGGCCGTATTTTCCGTAGGGACGGCAAGAAGGATATCACAGAGTTCCGCCATCTTGCCCCCGCCTTTGGCAGTAAATCCTAAGGTACGGATGCCCATGTTTTTCGCCATCAAAATGGCTTCTACCACGTTTTTGCTGTTGCCGCTCGTGGAGATGCCGACCAGAAGGTCCCCTTCCCGTCCCAAGCCTTCGACCTGACGGGAAAAGACGCGGTCATAGCCGTAATCATTACCGACAGCGGTCAGGATTGACGTATCCGTCGTCAGGGCAAGGCCTGCCATACCAGCCCGTTCCTTTTGGAAACGGCCTACGATTTCAGCCGCCCAATGCTGGGCATCGGCTGCGGAACCGCCATTGCCGCAAAACATAATCTTGTTTCCTGAAAGAAGGGTCATCTTCATAAGTCCTGCCGCGTCTTCCAGGTCCTTCATCAGCTTTTTGCTCCCCATGACGCGGTGGACGAGCTTTTCATGTTCAAGGAAACGGCCATCAATGAGTTCACGTGCATTACCAGCGGAAAAGTTCATATTGTACACTCCATTCATCATCGCCGCCTTTATAGCGTTTGTCACGATATTCAAAGGTCAGGCGGAAACAGCAGAAATCGTGTCTCCATCTCCAGATATACTCATAAACATTGTGCCCTGCCTCGTCATAGCGCGTCATGAACGTCACATTGTCACGAGGTGTAAAGGTCTTGGAAAGACCAAATTGGACTTCCCGGTCCATATCGGGACGGCCATAGTCAAAGATGGAAGCCTGCCGCTTTTCCCAATAGTAACCCAACCAGGTGTCAAACCCAGCACCCAGATTTTTGCGCAGGGTTGCCGAATAAAGCCAGGTCTTACGGGTAGAATCCCGTTCGCTCTCATTGATCCATTTGCGGCCCACACCAAGACCCAAGGTCAGGGGGCGGTCGCCATGGATGAGGGTAATGGGATCATGGTTCAGGAAGACGGCATATTCCGTGTGCCAGCTCTTGATTCGGTTATCCTTCCAGAGCCCATGGCTTGCGTAGGCAGAATACGAAAGGGGCAGGGAATCGGAAATCCGGTGTGGCTTATACCCCACCTTGATATCATGCATCTTGCGGATCCAGTTGTTGTTATCGTCCTCGTCAAAGCCTTCCATATAACGGACATAGTAATTCCGTTCGTCCTGGGTATCCGTAAACATAGGACGCCAACCAATCTTGGAATAGTATTTGATGTCCGCGTCCAGCGTGTTATGGTCACTGAAATCATAGGAATAATTGTAACGCAGCTTGATTCCCTGATCTTCATCATAGCCGATATGGGGCACAAAGCTCTGCTTGTTTTCCCCATCGTTCAGCCGGTTGATCCAGCGGTCGCGGCTATAGATGTGCTTTCCCTTGAGGTAGACCTTGACCCCATAGGCTATGATCTTGTCATTGGGGTAGATGACCACATGATCGGCCCTAACTTCCAGGCATGGCGGATGCTCTACAGCAGGGCAGCGCGTTACGGATGCCCCTTGGTCTAGGTCCACATGATCTTTATAGATGTGGGCAATATCCGCCTTGTAGAGGTCATCCCCGTTCGTTCCCTTCATGTTGTGCACGGTCCCGGTCTGGGTCTTGAAATTATAATGGCCCCAATCGGAATCAGTCGTGTTGGGGGGATCAATCATGCGGCCCCCTTGGAGCAGGTACACATCGCCTGTAAGAGCATTGCCCCGGGCTTCCGTCGTATAAAGCCGCTGCGTGCCCTGATAGAGGCGCACATTGCCGCTGGCTGTAAATTCCCCTGTATCGGAGTGGTACAGGACATGATCCCCATAAATGGTGATAGGCAGATCGGACTCACTGGCCGCTTTGTCCTCTCCCCGCTCCTGACGGGCCTTCTTTTCTTTTTCACTTTCCTGCTTGGCCTGAACCGCCTCTTCCGCAAACTGGTCCGGTTCATCCTGGAGTTTGCGGATGGCTTCTGCTTGCGCGGCCCGTCGGGCCACATCATCGACGGTCTGCGGCTCATAGGCAGGACCGTTTTTAGTGGCAAGGGGCTGGCCGTCATATGCCCTAGCGGCGTAGGCCGCACTCGGCATGCATACCATCATGGTAACGAGTAAGGCAAGTGCCTTTTGGTTCATAAGGGATATCCTCCACTCAATGAAATTACCGCAATGCGGCGCATGAACTATGGAAAAGGGAAAAATCACTTCCCTGATTGGTCATACTTCTCTTTATTATATCATAAAATGGAGCCAATGAAGCGGGCGCCTAAAAGAAAACAGCGCCAGATCACTGGCTCCAGGATAAAGAAAAACCGCTGCAAGAGCAACGGTTCTTCCCTCATTTTATTTTCCGCCAACAGCTTTGAGGACGTCTTTGGTGATGTCCGTGCCGCCGTCAACAACAGCACTGCTCGTCAGGACCGTGGAAAGACCGCGTTCCTTGGCAACTTTGCTGACTGCCTTCAGAATCTTTTCACGGATCGGGTTGAAGAGTTCCTGTTCCCGTTTGGCAATGCGCTCGGTCAAGGTGTTGTCCAAGGCCCGTTTGCCGTTGTCATCAAGGCTGGGAGCTTTTTCCCGGAATTCCTGCTGTGCCTTCTGCTGTTCCAGATTCAGGGCAGCACGAGCACTGGCAAAATCAGGGTGATGGGAAAAGACCGTGTTAAGGTCAACATACCCAATGGTTGCTTCGGCAGCAAAGGCCGTTGCCGGAACCATGGCGCCAGTATACCCAAGGCATACCAAAAGGGCAATGACGACTGCCATGAATTGCTTTTTCAATTGAATCATCCTTTCTTCATGAAGCGTTAATTGAACGACTTCCTGCATTATATCATGTCAAATATTGCCATGCAAGGGAATGTACAATTTCCAGACCTCATTGCTTGCCGCGCCTCCAAATGCCCAATTGACGGGATGAAGACGCAGTCATCTTCTGACAGGATGACTCCAGAAAAAGTGAATTTTTTGGAAACAAAACCGCCGAACCATCAGCGCAGGACAGCCTTAGCGAATAAAGTGGGTCCAGACCTCCCGCTTTGTTCCAGGCAGCTCGATGCCGGCTTTTTTGCCTGCTTCAAGGCACTTCAGGAGATAGGCCATGTTCTTACCCAAATTGCGCATCGTTTGGAGCCCTTCTGCATCTTTGAGGATATCGCCGGCAACAAGGCCATGGCCCACATTCCAATACGTGGAACTGACTACGGGCATTTCTGCAATGGTAAAATACTTATTCATGGCATCAATGCTCGCCGTCGTGCCGGCCCGTCTTGCCACGGCAATGCTCGCCCCGGGCTTTAGGCGAAAGATGCCGCTTGCGGCATGAAAGACGCGGTCCAAAAAGGACAGGACGCGCCCCGTAGGATGGGCATAGTAGACAGGCGTGCCAAAGATAAACCCGTCGGCTTCCTTTGCTTTTGCAATGAAGGCATTGACCGGATCACCGGTGAAGATACATCCTTTTTCCGTACATTTTCCGCAGTCGATGCAATCCTGTATGGCCCCAGCCCCGATTTGAAACAGCTCCGTTTCGACGCCTTCTGCCTCGAGGGCTTTTGCCGCTTCCTCAAGAGCCAGTGCCGTATTGCCATTTTGATGATGACTGCCATTTAACAGCAGGACTTTCATATGATCTCTCCTTTAGATAGAAAAAACTGCCACAGCTTGTGCAGCAGTTTGTAGGTCAGCTTGATCAAGCCAGTTCGTAACCGGCTTCGCTGATGACGGATCTAAATTCATCCATGGGGATTTCGCGGGATGCCGTCACCTTCGCGGTCCCCTTTTCCAAGTTGACGTCGACAGCAGAAACGCCGTCCATGGCAAGCAACGCATCATGGACATGTTTCTGGCAGTTGACGCACATCATTCCTTTGACATTCAATGTTCTTTCCATATTATGTGGCTCCTTTCCAAGAACCATGGGCTCATTTCATGAGTTTCTGCATGGTTTCACAAAGTTCATCAACGACGGTATCATCCCCTGCACGGATATCGTTAACCACACAGGATTTGATATGATCGCACATCAGCTTGCGATTAAACGCATTGAGCCCACTGTTGATGGCACTGACCTGAGTCAGGATATCCACGCAGTAACGGTCTTCTTCAAGCATCCGTTTGAGTCCCCGCACCTGTCCCTCAATTCGGTTAAGGCGTTTGATGAGATCCTTGTATTCCCGGCAGTCTTTATCCCTTTCGGTTTTTTCGTGCATCATAGTACTATACCTCCGTTACGTATATAGTATTCATTTTCTCCTGTTCTGTCAAGCCCTCTTTCAAGACCAGCCCCCCTCAGGACGAAAAAGGCCGCAGGAAGCCCGAAAGGGTTCCTGCGGCCTTTTTCTTAGTCGCTGAGGACTTCGATGCAGCGATGGCATAAGGTCGGATGGTCCGGATCCTTGCCAACGGTGGGATCATAGTTCCAGCAGCGTTCGCATTTTTCACCTTCAGCGGCTGCGACAGCCACGGTCAGGTCGTCGCGCTCAGTCTTCATCCCGCTATCTGTGCCTTCATGGATAGCAGCCTGGGAAACAATGAGCAGGGTTGGCAGATCCTTTTCCAAGGGCTTCAAGAGCTCATAAGCTTCACCCGTGGCATAAAGGTCGACCTTGGCATCAAGGGAGTGGCCGATGGTCTTTTCCCGGCGTGCATTTTCAAGGACCTTCGTGATTTCGCCGCGAATAGCAATGAAGTGTTCCCATTTTTCCATCTTGGCTTTGTCCAGATATTCTTCATGGAGTTTCGGCCATTCCAGCATAAGCACACTTTCCGGAGCGCCTGCCGGTTTTTTCATGAACTGGTACACTTCTTCCATGGTAAAGCTCAGAATCGGAGCGAGCATGACGATGAGGTCGCTGAGAATCTCGTACATGGCCGTCTGTGCACTGCGGCGCTTCTTATCATCCTTCTTGCTGGCATAGAGGCGGTCCTTGATGATATCAAGGTAGAAAGAGCTCATGTCGACAGTGCAGAAATCATGGATAGCATGGTGGACGACATGGAAATCATAATTTTCATAGGCTTTCTCGACGTCTTTTTTGAGTTCCTGGAGACGCATGAGGGCCCACTGGTCAAGTTCTTCCATTTCGGCAAAAGGAACCTTCATGGTTTCAGCGTCGAAATCAGACGTATTGCCCAAGATGTAGCGGATGGTGTTGCGGATCTTGCGGTACACTTCGGAAACGTGTTTGATGATTTCCTTAGAGACGCGGACATCGCCTTTATAGTCCGTGGAAGAAACCCAGAGACGAACGATATCGGCACCATAATCCTTGATGATGTCCTGCGGGGCAACGGTATTGCCGAGGGACTTGCTCATCTTGCGGCCTTCCCCATCAAGGGTATAGCCGTGGGTCAGGACGGCACGGTACGGAGCCTTACCCGTCGTGGCAACGCTTGTCAGAAGGGAAGACTGGAACCAGCCACGATGCTGGTCGCTGCCTTCAAGGTACAGGTCAGCCGGCCAGGTAAGACCGGGGAAATGGTTGAGGACAGCGCGATGGGAAGACCCGGAGTCAAACCAAACATCCATGATGTCAGATTCCTTACGGAAGTGGGTACCGCCGCATTTGGCGCACTTCGTACCTTCCGGCAGCAGTTCTTCTGCCGTATGGGCCCACCAAGCGTCGCTGCCTTCCTTTTCGAAGATGGCAGCCAGATGACTGATTGTATCAGGGGTGATGAGCGGTTCTCCGCAGTCTTCACAGTAGAAGATAGGAATAGGCACGCCCCAGACGCGCTGACGGGAAATACACCAGTCATGACGGTCACGGACCATATTGTGGATACGGGCTTTACCCCAGCTCGGGATCCACTGGACATCATTGTCAATGGCCTTCAATGCATCTTCACGGAACCCATCAACAGAGCAGAACCACTGTTCCGACGCGCGGTAGATGATGGGGTTCTTGCAGCGCCAGCAGTGGGCATATTGGTGATGGATACTTTTCTTGCCCAACAGATGGCCCGTTTCCGCCAGATGCTTGATGACAAGACCATTGCTATCAAAGACAAAATGACCTTTGAAGGCTTCCCCTGCTTCATCGGTATAACAGCCCTTTTCATCAACAGGGCAAAGGATATCAAGGTGATATTTAAGGCCTGTCAGATAGTCGACATCACCATGACCAGGAGCGGTATGGACGCAGCCCGTACCAGTTTCCAGGTCAACATAGTCACCCAGGCAGACGAGGGATTTACGATGGTTATATTCCGGGAAAGGATGTTCACATTCCATGAATTCCATATCCCGGCCCTTCGTTGTTCCAAGGACCTTACCAAAGATGATGCCGCATTCCTCAGCAACTTTCCCGACAAGTTCACTTGCCATGATGAGGACTTCATCCCCGTACTCAACCCAAGCATATTCAAAATCAGGATTGACCGTAACAGCGACATTTGCCGGGATGGTCCACGGTGTCGTCGTCCAAATGACCATGGATGTCTTCTTGCCCTGTGCGCCTTCCGGTGCCTTGTCCTTTGCATCTACAAGAGGAATCTTCACGTAGATGGTCGGAGTCTTTTGGTCTGCATATTCGATTTCAGCTTCCGCCAGGGCCGTTTCGCAGTGCGGACACCAATAAACGGTCTTCTTGCCTTTATAGATATAGCCTTTGTGGGCCATTTCCCCAAAGACGCGGATCTGTTCGGCTTCAAAAGCCGGCTTCATGGTGATGTAAGGATGATCCCAATCGCCTTGGACGCCAAGCCGTTTGAACCCTTCGCGCTGAATATTGATCCATTTCAAGGCATAGTCATGGCACATCCTGCGCAGTTCAAGGGCGCTGAGTTTATGACGGTCAACGCCCACTTCCTTGAGGCAGGCATGCTCAATCGGCATCCCATGCGTATCCCAGCCCGGTGTATAGGGAGTATCAAAACCGCGGGCATATTTATACTTCAGGATGATGTCCTTGAGGATCTTATTGAGGGCATGGCCTAAATGGATCTTGCCATTGGCATAAGGAGGGCCATCGTGAAGAATGAACTTTTTATGTCCTGCGTGGGCCTTCAGTTTCTTTTGATAGATACCCTTCTCCTTCCAGAATGTTAAAAAGTCCGGTTCCCTTTTGGGAAGCCCTGCGCGCATAGGGAAATCTGTGGCAGGAAGGTTCAGCGTGCTTCCATACCCTTCATTTTCTTTTGACACTTGCTCCACCTCCAAAAAATAAGACCCCGTCCCCTAAGGGACGAGGTTTAACCCGTGGTACCACCCTCATGACAGGCTTATCCTGCCACTTTGTATGGGATAACGGCCATAAGACGGGTCATTCTACTGTGATTTCGATGACCAGCTCCGGAGTGATCTTCTTTCTCATTTCCTTCTGTCCAGGCTCACACCCTCCCCGGATCGCTCTGCCAGAAATGGGAAGTACTGTCTCCCTCATTGCATTGTCGATATACGCTGATATTATACACTCACGGTCTGGGTACGTCAATCATTTGGGAAAGGAGAAAATCAGTTCCGTCCCGGATCCTGCTGCACCATGGCTTCATAGAGCAGGATGCCTGCAGCAACGCCGACGTTAAGGCTTTCCGCTTCCCCCAGCATGGGAATCTTGACGCGGGCGGCACTTTTTTCCAAGAGACTGTGAGAAACCCCTTCAGCTTCACTGCCCATGATGAGCAGCGTCTTTTGGGGATAGGTGAAATCCCGCAAGTCAGCGGCGCCATCTAGGGCTGTTGCCACCAAGGTCCAACCTGCCTTTTGGGCAAAGGTCATAAGGGCGTCTTCCGTGATTCCCGTAAAGACCGGGATATGGAAGAGGTTTCCCATGGCTGCACGCACCACCTTGGGGTTATAAAGATCGGCACTGCCAGAAAGCAGGATGACGCCTTGGGCATTCATGGCCCGTGCGGTACGGATCATGGTCCCGACATTTCCAGGATCATGGATTTCGTCAAGAACCAGGATCAGCCCCCTTTCAGGATGGACCGTTTCAAGGCTCCTTTCCTTAAGGCGGACCAAAGCGGCCAACGATTGGGGCTCTTCCGTTGCCGTCAGTTTTTTCATGATGTCCCCAGTCACTTCATAATAGGGAATGTCTGACCCTTGAGCCTCTTTTTGGAAATCCTCAGGAAGATCCGTAAAAAAGTAAGCCGTCACGGTCCACGAAGACGACCGGACTTCCCGTACAGCACGGACCCCTTCGACGAGAAATAGGCCTTCCCTAAGGCGGTACTTTTTTTGCTGCAGGCTGGCGGCCTTCTTCACCGTTTCGTTCTGGAGGGATGTGAGACGTTTGATCATAGTTCCTCCCTCAGCTTTTCAATATCTTTCTGGGTGCCGATGAGCACCAAGATGTCTCTCGCAATAAGCGGTTTTTGCGGATCCATGCTGATTTCCGTCTTTTTATCAGGGTGCTTGACGGCTACGACATTGACGCCAAAACGACGTCTTACATCAAGGTCGACCAAGCTCTTGCCGACAGCCCCAACAGGAGCATCCAGTTCAACAAGGCAAATGTTGTCGGACAGTTCCACAAAGTCGAGGATGTTGGTAAAGCCCAAACTGTGACCAACCCGCCGCCCCATGTCCCGTTCCGGGAAGATGACGGACGTGGCGCCGATTTTTTTGAGCATCTTTCCGTGGATTTCGGAGGAAGCCTTGGCAAGAATGGTCGCCATACCGGCTTCCTTAAGGATCATGCAGCACAGAAGGCTTGGTTCCAGGTCCCCGATGGCAATGATGGCTGCGTCAAAGTTCCGCAGGCCCAGACTCTTGACCACCGTTTCATCAATGGCCTCACTGACAACAACATGGGTCAGCTTATCGGCCATTTCTTGGACTACTTCTTCGTCATGATCAATGCCCAGGACCTCATGGCCCATTCCGACCAGGGTTTCCGCAACGGACGCGCCAAAACGCCCCAGGCCCCAGACAACAAACTGTTTCTTTTTGTTCATAGTTACGCTCCTAGCCAATGATGATCTTTTCTTCAGGATACCGGATCAAGGCTTCCCTGCGGCGAGCCGTAAGGGCCATGACAAACGTCATGATGCCTACACGTCCGGCATACATGGAAAGGATCATGATAATCTTCCCGCCTGCCGTAAGATGCTGGCTAAGTCCGCTGGAAAGTCCCACCGTCGCATAGGCTGAAACCACTTCAAATAGGGCCTCCACAAGGCTTGTCTCCTCTAGATACGTAATGCCAATGATGGCAAGAAAGATCCAGATGATGGACAGCGTGGTAATGGCAAAGGCCCGATGGATAGTCTCCTGGTCAATGCGCCGCCCAAAAATGACACACTCCGGCTTCTGAAAAAGCACTTGATGCGCGGAAAGGATCAGCAAGGCAGCCGTTGTCGTCTTGATGCCGCCGCCCGTTGATGCCGGGGAAGCTCCAATGACCATGAGGAGCACCATAACAAGGATCGTTGAAGTGCGCATCTGCATCAGGTCAAAGGTATTGAAGCCTGCCGTACGGGCAGAAACGGACTGGAAGAAACTGGCCATCCATTGGTCACCGACCGATAGGGTTCCAAGGGTCCTTCCATTGTCAAATTCCATAACCTGGATGAGGAGCGTCCCAAGAGCGATCAGGGCCACTGTCGAAACAAGGACGAGCTTTGTATGGAGCCGGTAGTTCCGAAAGTGCCGGGTATGAACCACGTCACTCATGACGGCAAAGCCTATGCCGCCCAAAATGATGAGCAGGGCAATGAGGCCGTTGACCACCGGATCATGGACATAGCCCACAAGGCTCTGATAATTGCCAAAAAGGTCGAAGCCAGCATTGCAGAAGGCGGAAATGGCATGCCAATACCCATAATAGATGCCCTTGAGGCCAAACTGCTGATAAAAACGCAGGGCCAGGGCCGTTCCAAGGACCCCTTCCACAACAGCCGTATATTTGGCCACGCGCAGGCTCATGCGGACCACGCCGCTCATATCATTCTGGTTGAGTGAGGCCTGGATCAGCATGCGGTCCTGAAGATTGATGCGCCGCCCCAGGGCAACGGAAAAAAGCGTGGCAAAAAGCATCAGGCCCAGTCCGCCCAATTGAATGAGACCAATGATGACCAACTGACCAAAAAGAGAAAAAACCTTTCCTGTATCACAGACAACAAGACCTGTGACACAGGAAGCAGAAGTCGCAGTAAATAAGGCATCAAGAAAAGGCATCCACATCCCATCCCTATGGGAAATGGGCAGCATCAAAAGGAAAGCGCCTGCAAGGATCAGCCCCAAAAACGTCAGGGCAACCACTTGATTAGGAGAAAAATGTTTTCCTTTCAGCAAAGAAGGTTACCTCCGAATCATCTCGCCCGTAATTTCACGGAGCGTAGCTGCCCCGCACATTTCCATCGTATCCTTGAGTTCAGCCCCCAATTTATCAACAAGGCAGCGTACGCCTTCCTTGCCGCCGCCATAAACAGCATTGACAAAAGGTCTGGCAATAAGGACGGCATCGGCGCCCAGGGCAAGAGCCTTGAAAACATCAACGCCGGTACGGATCCCGCCGTCAACAAAGATTTTGACCTTGCCGCCCACAGCAGCCGCGATTTCCGGCAGGACTTCGGCCGTAGCAGGGCTCTGGTCCAGGACGCGTCCCCCGTGGTTGGAAACGACGATAGCCGCAGCGCCCGCTTGGGCGGCCTTGACGGCTCCTTTGACGCTCATGATGCCCTTGACGATGAAAGGCACGTCCGTGAGGGCGATGATTTCTTTCATTTCTTCCACCGATTTGCTGCCAGCAGGCGGCACAAATTTTTTAAGGAAGGGAAGGCCAGCTGCATCTACGTCCATAGCAACCGCAAGGGCTCCCGAAGCCTTGACAAGGTCCATTTTTTCCCTGATCATCTGCATGTTCCAAGGTTTCACCGTCGGAATGCCCACACCTTGGCAGTCCTTGATGGCGTCCGTGGCCCCGCGCATGACTTCCGCGTCCATGCCGTCGCCCGTAAAAGCAAGGATACCTGACTCAGCACAGCCCGGGACGAGCTGGGCGTTATAGGTCACATCATTATATTTATCACTGTAGTGCATGGCAACCGCACCAACAGGACCGGCAAAAAAAGGATAGGCAAAAGAATGTCCAAACAGGGACAGACGGGTATCCGTTTCCCTTTTTTCGCACAGCGTATCCATGACGACGCGGACTGTCTGCCAAGCCTGATAATTGCGGATGGCTGTGTCCCCTACCCCCTTCGCGCCAGGTCCAGGGATGGTATTGCGGCAGGCAACGCCATTGCAGATTGGGCAGCCATGGCATTTGCCAAGGCATTTCCGTGCATTTTCAACAAGTTCTTTATAATCCATGAAAATAACCCCCATACAGTAAAGTATACTGTTATCATTATACCACAAGGAACACTTTTCGCTTCAAAAACGCCGGTGTCCGGCTCCTCTATTTTTGCGTCCTCAAATAGGCGATGTATTCATTTCCCCAGGTCTCGATACTGCTAAGCACGGGGCCAAAACGGCGGCCCATATCCGTGAGAGTGTACTCCACTCGGGGCGGGACCTCGGCATAGACATGACGCGTAATAAGACCGTCCTTTTCCTGATGTGTACCCCAAAAACTGGACGCATATAAATTAGTTAAATGGCATTAGTGGATGTTTCCCGATATATTTCGGGAGGCATCCATTTTGTTTTTTTCTGAATCCTTTCCTTGTTGAAATAATGAATGTATTCTTTCACTGCTTTAGCAAATACCTTGAACGAGGTGTATTCTTTTTCGCTTCCGTAATACATTTCATTTTTCATCCGACCAAAAAAGGTCTCCATAATACTGTTGTCATAGCAGTTGCCCTTACGCGACATTGACTGTATAATTCCATGCTTTTTCAATTCACTTCTGTAATATTCATGCTGATACTGCCATCCCTGATCCG